>NZ_JBGEWD010000002.1:0-312229 GCF_041205085.1 Clostridium moutaii | reverse complement strand
CTGAAAATCCTCGTGTCCCTGGTTCGATTCCTGGTCTGGCCACCAAAAGTTTCAGAGTTTATCTGGAACTTTTAATTTTTATATGGAAAAAATACAGGAATTATGTCATAATTAATAATAAAGTATAATAATATTAAGGAGAAAATATATGCAAAATGATGTGTTGGCAATTGTTAATGGTGTAGAAATAATTGAAGATGATTTACAAAATACCATAAAAAGATTTCCTGCGGAAAGACAGCAATATTTAAATACTGAAAATGGGAGAAAACAATTACTGAATGAAATTATATCTTTTGAACTCATCTATAATTATGCTAAAGATGAACAAATGGAGAAGAATAAAAGTTATCTGGCTAAATTGGAAGCAGCTAAAAAGGAAATATTAACTCAAGAGGCAGTGGCCAAGATTATGGAAGATGTTAAAGTAACAGATGATGAAGTTAAAGATTATTATAATGCTAATAGAAGTATGTATAAAAATCCTGAAAGTATAACTGCAAAACATATATTGCTAGATTCTATTGAAAAAGCTAATAAGGTATTAGAGGAAATAAAGGACGGATTATCTTTTGAGGATGCTGCTAAAAAGTATTCATCATGTCCATCAAAAGCTCAGGGAGGCAGTCTTGGAAGATTCACAAGGGGACAAATGGTACCTGAATTTGAAAATGCAGCCTTTCAGTTGGAAATAGGAATAATAAGTGAGCCCGTAAAAACTCAATTTGGGTATCATCTCATAAGGGTTGAAGAAAAGGAAGAAGCTTCAATAAAAACTTTTGACGAAGTTAAAGATGCAATTAAAAGAGGATTGTTACAAGAGCGACAGGCATTTAAATATGATCAATTCACTAAGAATTTAAAAAATAAATATAAAGTAGAAATTAAATAATCTTTCATTTTCAACTTTAAATGAACCTATTTAAGATTAACAGGCATATTTAGTAGCAGCAATAGGCCTGTTAATCTTAAATAGAGAAGAAAAGTATTCCTCATGATTAAACTCAATCGCATCTAGAAAGCACTTGATAGTATGCTTTTTAAAACTGTCCCTATTTTATCATGTATTACTATATCGGCCTTATTGTCATAAGGAGTAGATGATTTATTTATAAGAACAAGATGTTTGCCTTTAAAATAATTAATTAATCCTGCAGCGGGGTATACTACCAAAGATGTTCCACCTACGATTAGAATATCAGCTTGCCTTATGTATTCAGTAGATTTATTTAATATGCTCATATCTAGACTTTCTTCATATAAAACCACATCAGGTTTTATTATTCCATTGCATTTGTCACATTTAGGTATCATATCAGAACTATTTATTATATAATCTAAATTAAAAAATTTATTACATTTTGTACAGTGGTTTCGATGGATTGAACCATGTAATTCCAAAACATTCTTTGAACCTGCCATTTGATGAAGACCATCTATATTTTGAGTTATTATAGCTTTTAATTTTCCCATTTTTTCTAATTCGGCCAGAGCATAATGAGCATCATTGGGTTTTGCATCTTTGTATATCATTTTTTTTCTATAAAATTCAAAGAAATCTTCAGTATGAGACATAAAGAATGTATGACTTAGCATTATTTCAGGAGGATATGAAAAATTATTTTTAGTTTTATAGATACCTGCTTCAGATCTGAAATCAGGTATTTGTGATTCTGTAGAAACTCCTGCACCTCCTAAGAATACAATGTTATTACTAGTATCTATAGCAGATTTTAAATTTTCATAACTCATAATATCACCTCATATAATATTATAGCACATACTTTTTTATATATCGGCATACTAAATTGAATTTTGTTAATAAGCTTATTTGATCATTAATAAAATTCGAATTGACAAGACATACATATAATGATATAATAAATTTCGTTGAATGTTAAAATGTGGCGCTATAGCCAAGTGGTAAGGCAGAGGTCTGCAAAACCTTCACCCCCAGTTCAAATCTGGGTGGCGCCTCCAAGTAAAACCAGAAAATAGTCTAATTAAAAATAAGAAACTCTAAAGTATCCATTGACTTTAGAGTTTCTTTATCATTTTACTACAGGTTCCAATAAGTTGATTTTACCCTCTTTAAAATTTACTTCCACATTGGCACCAATTGGAAGAGTTATTCTTGGATATGAGTGTCCGGATTGAAAATTAATTAAAGTAGGTTTTTTTAAACTCAATATTCTATCTTCTAATATTTCATCTAGAGTTAAGCTACGTTCATAATGTGGAAGCTGGCAATTTTTAAATTGACCCATAATAAAACCCTTGCATTTTTGAAGATCCCCGCTTAATGTAAGTTGAGTAAGCATTCTATCAATTCTATAAGGTTCTTCACCTATGTCCTCTATAAATAGTATTTTATCTTTGGTATTTACAGCATAAGGCGTACCAAGCAGGCTGCATATTAATGAAAGGTTACCACCTATTAATTTTCCACTGGCATATTCTCCATTAAAATAATCTGTAGGTATATTTCCGGGATTTTCTATGGTAAAAGGAGTGTAACCTGACATTAAAGTATTCAAAAAACTTTTTAATGTAAAATCGTCAAAATCAGTATTGCACATGGGAGAATGAAAAGTAGTAATATCACATCTCTGAAATATGCTATTTAACAAGGTGGTTATATCACTAAAACCTGCAAATATTTTAGGATTTTTCTCTATGACATTAAAATCTATGAGGTCTAAAAGTCTCATGGTACCATAACCGCCTCGTGTACACAATATCATGTCTACTTCCTGATCCAAAAACATATCCATTAGATCTTTGACTCTATCAATATCTTTTCCTGCCAGATATCCCCATTTATCATATATGTGTTTTCCCTCTTTTATTTTAAAACCAAGACCATTTAAAAATTCAATACTTTCTTTTATTTTTTCAGGTTTTTGGGCACCTGAAGGAGATATAAGACCTATGGTATCTCCTTTTTTTAACCTTTTTCCAAGCAAATTATCACATCCTAAAATTAAAATAAATCTCTTTTTTTTAAAAATATTATGCAGATAACACAAATTAAAGCAGTTATTGCATATATGGACCAAAAGGCATTTTTGTATTGAGTAAAAGGTATGCCAGGTACATTCATTCCAAAAGAACCAAATATTATATTAGGGATAGCCATAACTATGGTTATAGAAGCTAAAAATTTCATCACTATATTTAAATTGTTGGATATAAGAGAGGCAAATGCATCCATGGTTCCAGTTAAAACATTGCTGTAGATATTTGTCATTTCTATTGCCTGCTTATTTTCAATAATAACATCCTCCAAAATATCCTGATCCTCGGGATACTTTTTTAAAATCTCTAATTTTAGCATTTTTTCTAGGGTTATTTCATTAGCTTTTAAAGATGTAGAAAAATAAACGAGGGATTTTTCCAATGATAAAAGTTGGACAAATTCTTTATTTTTCATAGACTTATGAAGTTTTTTTTCTATCATCACACTTTTTTTATCTATTTGCCTTAAATAAAGCAAATAATAACTTGCTATTCTATAAAGTATTTGCAAGATAAATCTGGAACGTTTAAAAGTGTAAAAAGATTTGACTTTTCCGTCTATAAAGTCTGTAAGAATTTTACTATTTTTCAAACATACTGTTATTAGGTTAGATTCGGTATGAATAATTGCCAGAGGATATGAATCGTATGTTAAGGAGTTAACCTCCATCTCTGTAAAAGGTATATCAACTATTACCAGCAGATTATCATCTTCACTGTCTATACGAGACGTTTCTTCTTCATCAAGGGCAGCCCTCAAAAAATCTAAAGAAACACCGGATTTTTTTGATATTAAAAGTAAATCTTCGTCTGAAGGTGCTACAATGTTAATCCAGCAGCCATGTTCTATAGTATCCAGGGATTGCAGCTTGTTTGATATATCCATGGTTTTGTAAATTGAAATCATATGATATCCTCCTTGTAAAAATTAGCTTGAATAAATTGATTAATCTATTATTATGACTATTTATATTATAACTTATAAAATATAAATTTGAATACATTATCATAATAATCCATAATAATAAAATAATAAAAAATTAATTTATTTATGTGGACAAAACAAATTTAGAGGTGAGATTGAATATTATATATTATAAAGAAAAAAAGAAACAATAAGAATTGAATATTATATACATTAAAAGGTAAGAATGTAAATAGCAAAAGTTACTTTACTAATTCATAAATAGGACTTGCTAGGAGGATATGGATGAAAAAAAAATATTGTATCATATGTGGAAAGCCTTTAAGTAATGGTATAATAATATATGGCAGGGGAATTTGCTCCTGCTGTGAAGAAAGACTAATAAATTTGGAAAATAATTTGGATTTTTACGAATACTATAGAAAGAAAATAAAAAAGACTATAGTACATTATATAATAAGAGGAGAGACAATGAATTGCCAGAATTACCACTTTTAGAAGGAGTCTTAAAATATATTAAAGAAAATAATATATTATTTTGTATGCCCGGGCATAAAAATGGAAAAGGGTTTTATAATACTTCCATAGGAAGGGAATTTGTAAATAATATTTTAAAGTTTGATATTACAGAAGTAGATGGGGTAGACAATCTTCATAATCAAAAAGGTATAATATTAGATGCAAGTAGGCATCTTAGAGATTTTTACGGAAGCAAAAAGTCTTATTTCTTAGTTAATGGCAGCACCTCCGGAAATATGATAATGCTATTTAGCAGTTTTAATGAAGGCGATAAGATTTTAGTAGAGAGAAACTGCCATAATTCTATATTTAATAGTATAATTATGAGGAAGTTAAAACCTGTATATTTAAAAAATATTATAAGTAAAAGATTAAATGCTCCTATTTCTATAGATTTGGAGCATTTTTTACAAGTTTTAAAAGAAAATGCAGATGCAAAGGGCATTGTAGTTACATATCCTAATTATTATGGTATATGTAGTAATTTAAAATTTATAATGCAAGAGGCTAAAAAATATAATATGAAGGTATTGGTGGATTGTGCTCATGGATCTCATTTTGGAGTTCATCCAGATTTACCAGAAAGTGCAGTAAAGCTTGGAGCAGATATGGTAGTTACAAGTGCCCACAAAACTTTATCAAGTTTAACTCAAAGTGCGTATTTACATGTTAATAATGACAGGGATATTGATAAAGCAGATTTTTACTTTGATGCATTTTCAAGCACCAGCCCCTCTTATATATCACTTTGTTCCATGGACTATGCCAGATTTTATCTAGAAAAATACGGATATAGGGATTATGAGGGACTTATTAGAAGAAATCAGCATTATAGGAATAGAATAAATTCTATAAGGGGATTGAGCATAATTGATAAAGAGGATATAGTAAAATTTAATAGGAACTGTATTAGAGAGAAAAATATGATGGCAAATGTTTGGAACATAGATTTAACCAGATATATTATAAATTTAGATAGGAATTACAGCGGTGATTTGTTATTAAAGTATTTGAGAAAATCAGGTATACAATGCGAAATGAGTGACGGCTCTAATGTAATACTTATTTTTTCACCTTTTAATAAGGAGGAGGAATATGAAGTATTATATAATACATTGAAAAATTGTAATTTGGAACATCTTAAGTACGAGAGAGCAAATATAATTGAATATGAAATACCTGAGATTAAAATGCTGCCATATGAAGCTGTAAATGCAGAAAAACAGATTGTAGATTTGGAGGATTCCCTGGGGAAAGTAAGTGGGGCAAATATTATACCTTATCCTCCGGGAGTGCCCATTTTGTTAATAGGGGAGTTAATAAATAAAGATATTCTGGAGATCATTCGATATTATTCCAAAAATGGAGTAGATTTAATGGGAGTAGAAGATAATAAGATAAAAGTTATCAAGTGATTCTTAGGTGGGAAAGAACTTATCCAGGGGCGTAGCATTTCTAATATCCTCAATTTGAAAAAGTGTGGATTTAGACAATGGTAGCCATGGCATAAAAAATATATTGGGGGAAATTAAATGAGATCATTAAAGGGAAAACTTATAGTTATAGAAGGATGTGATGGAAGTGGCAAAGCTACACAGACAAAAATGCTTTATGAGAGGCTTCTAAGTGAAAAATATAATGTGAGAAAAGTGGAATATCCCAATTATTCCAGTCAATCTTCAGCATTGGTTAAAATGTACTTAAATGGGAATTTCGGAAAAGATCCTGAAGATGTAAATGCTTACGTAGCTTCTACTTTTTACGGGGTGGATAGATTTGCATCCTATAAGATGGATTGGAAAGAATTCTATGAACAAGGTGGAATAATATTGGCGGATAGATATACTACGGCTAATATGATACATCAGGCTTCCAAAATTGATGATGCTAAAGAAAAAAATAAGTTTTTAGAGTGGCTGTGGGATTTTGAATTCAATATATTTGGTCTTCCGGTACCGGATTGTGTAATATTTTTGGATATGTCCCCTGAATACAGCAGGCAGCTTGTAATTGACAGGAAGAATAAATTTACAGGAAATTCTCAAAAAGATATACATGAAAGTGACTATCCTTATTTGATTAAATCATATGAAAATGCATTGTACATCGCACATAAATATAACTGGAATAAAGTCTCCTGTGTACAGGATAAAAGGATAAAAAGCATGGATGAAATTCATGAAGATATATATTCTCTGGTAAAAAAAATATTAAAATCAAATATATAAGAAGATCTAGGAATATACTAAAATTAAGATAGCTCATGTTTTGAAGTTATATAAGGTAATAAAAAATTATGTTATAATTATTATATTAATTTAAGAATAAATAACTTTAAATAAAAATAAATGAGAAGGAGTGATACCCTTATGAAATTAATTATAGCTATTGTTCAAGATGATGATGCTGGTGATTTATTGGAGAGCCTGACAGAAGCTGGATTCGGAGTGACTAAACTTGCAACTACAGGAGGTTTTTTAAAAGCAGGCAATACCACTTTAATGATAGGTGTTGAAGAAAAAAATGTAGGGAAAGTAATAAGTCACATAGAGGAAGTATGTAAAACTAGAAAGCAGGTTATAACAACTCCTTCATCTGTTGCTAGTTCTACAGGCGTATATATGCCATATCCTGTTGAGGTGGAAGTTGGAGGGGCTAATATATTCGTAGTAGATGTGGATAAATTTGTAAGGATTTAAATGGGAGGAATATTTAGTGGGCTTTTATAAAATAATAGGTCATCAGGGTATAAAGCTCCAGATAACAAATTCCATAAAGTTAAATAGATTTTCACATGCCCACATTTTGGTGGGGGAAAATGGCATAGGTAAAAGTATGATTGCTAAAGAAATGGCCATGAAGGTGTTGGGCAAAAGTGAATTCAAACAATATGTGGATATAGTTGAATTTAAAGTACCTAAGGGTAAGAAATCTATTGGAATAGAAGAAGTAAAAAATATAATTGAAGAAACAAATAAAAAACCTTACGAATGTGATAAAAAGGTAATAATATTATATAATTCTGATAAGATGACGGAAGCGGCGCAAAATGCACTGCTGAAAACTATAGAGGAACCACCTTCAGGAAGTTTTATGGTACTTTTATGTGAAAAATTAGACGGTATTTTGGACACAATAAAATCCAGATGTCAGATATATAAGTTCAATAGGTTAAGTCAGAAGGAGATGGTTGTATTTTTAAAAAATAAGTTTCCAGATTTACCTAAAGAACAGGTGAAATCTGTTTTAGCCTTTAGTGATGGCATACCAGGAAGAGCTGAAAAGTTTATTTCAGATTCTTTTTTACGTGAAATAAGAGATACTGTTATAAGTATGCTTAAAGGATTGAATGACAATGATTTGAATTCTTCTTTAAAATTTTCTACCTATTTATTTAACATGAAAGACCAATGGCAGGAAATACTTACCTGTGTTTTATCATATATACGTGATGTACTTATATATAAAGAAACAGGTAATGAAGAATTAATTATAAATACGGATAAATTTGAAGATATAAAGATTATGGGAGAGATGTTTTCATTTAATAAATTAAATGATATCATTAATATTGTCAAGGACACTAAAGAAAAACTAGGAAGAAATGTGAGTCCAGCTCTAGTTTTTGATTCTATGCTGGTGAAAATGCAGGAGGTATAAATGAGATATGGTAATGGTGGTAGGTGTACGTTTTAAAAAAGCAGGTAAAATATATTATTTTTCACCGGATAATTTAAATATACAAGAGGGAAATAATGTAATAGTGGAGACAGCCAGGGGGATAGAATTCGGTAATTGTGTTATAAGACCAAAAAATATAGATGAAAGTGATATAGTTCCACCGCTTAAAAATGTTTTAAGAATAGCTACAGAAGAAGATGTAAAAAAGCATGATGAGAACAAAAGAAAAGAAAAAGAGGCTTTCGAAATATGTATAGAAAAAATACAACAGCATAATTTGAAAATGAAACTTATAGATGTGGAATATACATTTGACAATAATAAGGTAATATTTTATTTTACGGCAGATGGCAGAGTTGATTTTAGGGAATTGGTAAAAGATCTTGCTTCAATATTTAGAACTAGAATAGAACTTAGACAAATAGGAGTGAGAGATGAAGCTAAGATGATAGGTGGATTGGGGCCTTGTGGCAGGACCATGTGTTGTGCTACCTTTTTGGGAGACTTTGTACCTGTTTCTATAAAGATGGCAAAAGAACAGAACTTATCTTTAAACCCTACTAAGATATCGGGAATATGCGGAAGACTTATGTGTTGTTTAAATTATGAACAGGATACTTATGAGAAAATAAGGCAAAGGCTGCCTAAAAGAGGATCTATTGTAAGTACGGTTTATGGTAATGGGGAAGTTATGAGTAATTCTGTAGTTAAAGAAAGTGTTAAGGTAAAAATAAAAAGTGAAGACGGCGAAGATGTATTAAAAGAAATACCTATAGATAAAATGGAAGTAATTTCTGGTGGATTTGAAGGCAGTATAAATGAGGATGAAATAGAGATTGATGCAGAAAACGAAGATCCGGATGTAATTAAACAGTTGTTTAAGGAAGATTAGGGAGGTAGCATATGAAATCTGTATTTAAAATTTTTGATATGCGTACTGCTGAAGATATTAATAAAATAAGATGTAGCATTTGTAATAATGAAGGAATAATTGCTTTCCAGATAAATAAAGAAAAGAATGAAGTAAGTATAATATATGATAATTATTTTGTAACAAAAGATAAAATAATTCAGTGTCTTGAAGATATGGGGTATACAGTATTTTAAAATTATCTTTAAAAGTGCAGATAAATATGATAGAATATCAAGGGATGAGATAAATAATATGTGAAATCATAAGGAGGTGTTACGAAAATGGCATATAAAATTACAGATGCTTGTGTAAGTTGTGGATCATGTGCTTCAGAATGCCCAGTTGACGCTATAAGTCAGGGAGATACTCAATTTGTAATAGATGCAGATACCTGTATAGAGTGTGGAAACTGTGCAAACGTTTGTCCAGTAGGAGCACCAGTTCAAGAAGATTAATATTAAAAAGGCTACCCAGATATGGTAGTCTTTTTAAATTGGACAAGTAACTTAATGAGCTTGCAAATGAATTCGTATTTTTACCTATGTTAAAAAATTAACACAGATAAAATAATTTTATATCCAGGATAATGTTATATTAACATTAAAGAGTAGAAAATTTTATACGAATATTTATATAGACATGACAAATGCAAACTAAAAACGAGAATTAAATTAACTAGATGGAGGAGAGAAAATGGATATATCTGTTATTGTATTTTTGTTTTTTGGGATATTCTCAGTAGTAGTTGGTTATATAATAGAAGGTGGACAGGCAACGGCCCTTTTAGGAGCTACTGCAGCCATAATAGTTTTTGGGGGAACAATTGGTGCGACAGGTTTATCATTTCCCATGGATATATTAAAAAGAATTCCTAAAATGTTTAAGGTTCTTTTTAATCCCAGAAAAACAGATTTACCAGCTTTAATTTCATATTTTAAGGATGTATCCTATAAGACAAGAAAAAATGGATTATTGAGTTTAGAGGGTGAAATATCTAATGACCCTAATTTGGATCCTTTTATAAAAAAAGGTCTTCAGCTTGTAGTAGATGGAGTGGATCCCCAGGCTGTTAGAAGTATATTGGAATTAGAGCTTGAATCTACATCTGAAAGACACAGAGAAGGTGCTGATGTATTTGAGAGTGCAGGAGGATATGCACCTACTATGGGTATTGTAGGTACGGTTATGGGATTGGTTCATGTATTAGGAAACTTGCAGGATAGTTCTACATTGGGCCCTAAAATAGCAGTAGCATTTTTAGCTACACTATATGGTATTGGATCTGCAAATCTTTTATGGCTGCCAATAGGAAATAGATTAAAGCAAGCGGATGAAAGAGAAGTAAAGGAAAAAACCCTTGTTGTTGAAGGAATACTTTATATTCAAGAGGGAATAAATCCAAATACAATAGCGGAAAAATTAAAAAGTTTCTTAAATAAAGAGGAATTATTAAAGTATGAGGCGATAGATGGGAAGGCTGAGCTATGAAAAGAAAAAGACCGGGGAAAAAACCAGATGGCCTGAGGTGGATGCTAACTTATTCGGATTTGATAACACTCCTTATGATATTTTTTATCGTTATGTATTCCATGAGCCAGGTGGATCAAAGTAAATACAAGCAACTTTCTGAATCTCTTAGTATAGCCATGGGTGGAGGTAAAAGTATAATAGGTCAGGACAATACTTCTAGTATTAAAGATGATGTGAAGAAAATAGATACTCCAGATTCAACTGAAGCTGAAGAAAAAAAATTATCGGAATTAAAGGTACAATTAGATAAATACTTGAAGGATAATGGAATGAGTAAAGACGTATCTACTACTATAGATGAAAGAGGACTTGTGGTAAGTATGAATGATACGTTATTATTCGATACAGGTAAGGCAGATATAAGACCTGAGTTTCAGCAGGAGCTTACGGAAATGGGCAAGATTTTAAATCAGCTGGGAAATTATATTAGGATAGAGGGACATACTGATAATGTGCCTATTAGTAATAGTGAGTATTCTTCTAATTGGAAACTGTCCTGTGATAGAGCGTCTAATGTTACTGAATTTTTTGTAGCTAGAGCTGGGATTCAACCCCAAAAGCTTTCAGCAATTGGATATGGTGAATACAGGCCTATTGCAGATAACTCCAATGAAGCAGGAAAAGCTAAAAATAGAAGAGTGGATATAATCATATTGAACAGTAAATTTAATGCAGTCGAAAATAATAGCTCAGATGCCAAATCCTCTCAAAACCAGAAGACTACAAAAGAGCAGTGAGTAAAATAAAAATAAAGTTTATTATTCCCTGGAATGTTTATCTAGGGATTTTTTGTATTTATACTGTAGATACTATTTTAGCATACGTTTATTAAACATGGAACTCAGCTTAATTGACAAAGGTTCATATTTAAACCATAATTATAGATAGCAAGTTAAACCATAAGAAGTGATTTTTGTGACGCTAATGCACATTAGAAGAACTTATTTAGGGGTTACGTAAGTATAACCATCAGATGAATTAAAAGTGGGGTATTGAGGTGAATAATGATTTTTTAGAAAAAGATGAGACTTTGGATGATTTACAATTAAAGGGACTATGTGTAATTCAAAAAAAGGATGCATTTAGGTTTGGGGTGGATGCAGTCTTACTTGCTAATTTTGCCAATATAAAAAGAAATACAAAAGTAATGGATTTATGCAGTGGTACTGGCATAATTCCTTTTATACTGGTGGGAAAAACTTCTGCCAGTAAAATAACTGGAATAGAAATCCAAAGTGATATGGTAGATATGGCCAATAGATCTGCGCAATTAAATAATGTGCAGGAAAAGATAGAATTCATTCATAAGGATTTGCGAGATCTTAAATATTTAAAAACCATGTCAAAGGTTGATGTAGTTACGGTAAATCCACCATATAAATTAAAAAATTCCGGAATTGTAAATTTAAAAAATAAGGATGCCATTGCCAGACATGAGATTTGCTGCGATTTAGAAGATGTTATAAAGGCCGCTAAAACTGTTTTGAAGGATAACGGAAAAATTTATATGATCCATAGACCGGACAGATTTGCAGATATTATATGTACTATGAGGCAATATAAAATTGAGCCCAAGTTTGTAAGAATGGTTCATCCAAGTGTAAACAAAGCTCCCAATATGGTGCTTATAGAAGGACAAAATAATGGAGGTCGGTTTTTAAAGTGGGGTGCCCCCATATATGTGCATCAGCTGGATGGAAACTATACAGATGAAATCAATAGAATATATGGAAAATGTAAAAAGGGAGATGATAAGTGATGGGAAAACTTTTTTTAGTGGCAACCCCTATAGGAAATTTGCAGGATATAACTTTACGTGCATTAAAAGTACTTAGAGAGGTGGATTTAATAGCTGCTGAAGATACAAGGCGGAGCTTAAAGTTATTAAATCATTTTAATATAAAAAAACCACTTGTAAGTTACCATAAATATAATGAGAATGAAAAAGGCAGAGAATTAATTAAAAAACTGGAAGATGGAAATGACATAGCTTTGATAAGTGATGCCGGAACCCCTGGCATATCAGATCCGGGAAGTGTTATGGTACGTAATTGTATAGAATACGGAATAGATTTTGAAGTGCTTCCTGGAGCCACTGCAGTGACTACAGCTTTAGTTTATTCCGGATTGAATACTTCAAGGTTTATTTTTATTGGTTTTTTACCCAGGGATATTAAAAGTAAAAAGGGTATTTTAGAAGATATAGTTGAGAGAAGAGAAACGTTGATATTTTATGAAGCTCCCCATAGATTGTTAAATACTTTGAAAGTTTTAAATACTGTTTTAGGTAATAGACATGCAGCCATTTGTAGAGAGCTCACTAAGATTCATGAGGAAATATTCAGATCCACTTTGGAAGAGGTGACAAGTTACTATGAGAATAGAGATATAAAAGGGGAATTTGTGATTATAGTAGAAGGCAAAAGTGAAGAAGAATTCTTAATGGAAAAAAGAGAAAAGTGGATAAGTTTATCTGTAGAAGAACATATAAAAATGTATATGGATGAAGGATTAAGTAAAAAGGAATCCATGAAAAAAGTAGCTAGAGATAGAAATGTTTCTAAATCTGAGATATATAGGTATTCAATTAATTTACAATAATTCAATATAAGACCAAAATAATAATGAACTGTATTTCCATATTGTCAATAAAACTAGTTGAAAATAGTTAAATTATCAATAAATCTCTGGGTTTTATTGAAAAATTCTAATATTTCTAAGGAAAATTTGTCATAGGCGTTGAGATGTCCTATGGTTTAATGCTATAATAAACATATGCCATTTTTAAATTTAAGATTATACTTTTAAAAGTATTGTTTTAAATTTATTTAATTTAGGAATCCAAATCTATGATTTGGAGGGGGTAATTTAATATTATATTAGGAGGTAGATGAATTGAATAGAAAAACCTTATCTGTTGCAATTGCTTTAACATTAGCATTATCAACAGGGACAAGCGTTTTTGCAGCATCAAGCAGTTCGAGCTCACTGGCTCAAGTTAAACAGCAAAAACAAGGTCTGGAAATTAAAGTTGAAAAGTTGAATGATCAAATAGTACAAGTTATGCAGCAAATTGACGGTAACAAAAAAGACATTAGCAAAGTTTCTGATAATATAAAAAACACTCAGACAAATATAGAATCAACTGAAAAGGATATTAAAAGCCAACAGAAATTATTTAATCAAAGAGTAAAGGCTATGTACATAAATGGTATGAATAGTTATCTAGGAGTAATATTAGATGCTGATAATTTAAATGACTTTATATCTAGATTGGATAACGTAACAAAAGTAATGGGTTTTGATAAAGGCGTTATATCGGATTTGTCAGATAAGAAAGAAGAATTATCTAATCAAAAAGAAATATTGAATAATGATAATGATAAGCTTTTGGCATTAAAATCCGACAATGAAAAAAAATTGTCCAAGCTTAATAGCGATAAGGAAAGTCAAACTGCGCTGATAACATCTTTAGATGCCAAAGAAAAGGAACTTGCAGTAGCTGATACGGAAACTTCAAAAGTAATTGCTTCAGCAGCAAATAATGTTCAGCAGATTAGAAATGCAGCACCAAGAATTACTGGCTCTAGTGAAAGTGTTTCAAGAGGCGGTGATGCAGCAGTATCATCAAGTGCAGTAGTAGCATATGCCTCTAATTTTTTAGGTGTTCCATATGTCTGGGGAGGAACTTCTCCGTCAGGTTTTGATTGTTCAGGATTAGTTCAATATGTATATGCACATTTTGGAATTAATCTTCCAAGGACTTCACAAGAGCAGCAAAATGTTGGAGTAGCAGTATCCAGAAGTGAACTTCAACCTGGGGACTTAGTGTTTTTCGGTTCACCGGCATATCATGTAGGAATATATGTAGGTGGGGGATCTTTTATCAATGCGCCTAAAACTGGAGATGTTGTAAAAATAGCAAGTTTAGATAATAGATCAGACTTCACCGGTGGAAGAAGAGTTAAGTAATTGGTAAAATAAATATATATAAACATATAAACATATTTAAATAAAAACATACATACATAGTTAAATTTAAGTTATATTTTACAAGGTTTAGCTATGTCTTTTTTTGTAGTTATGATTATATATGGAAATATGAATGTTATTACAAAGTAAATAATCAAAAAAGACCGATATGAAATTTTCATATCGGTCTTTTTAATCAAGTGATCTTTAGGTTCAGTGGAACTTTCTCATAAGAAATGTTTTTCGTACCGAACCTAAGAAGAACTTATTAAGGGTATAGCACTGCCTATTATACACCACTTTACAAAGCTGGGGATATTAGCAATGTCAGCCACTGGATAAATATTATTTACCTTCTTTTAATTCATTTAAACATTTTTTACAGATATTTTTACCTCTGTAATTTACTACATCTCTTGCATCACCACAGAAAATACATGCCGGTTCGTATTTTTTTAATATGATTTGCTCACCATCAACATATATTTCCAAGGCATCCTTTTCAGCAATGTCTAAAGTTCTCCTTAATTCTATAGGAATTACAATTCTTCCTAGCTCGTCTACTCTTCGAACAACACCTGTAGATTTCATTTACGCTCTCCTCCTTTAATTCCACAATTCGACATAACTACAATTAAATAATAGCAAAAATTACATTAAAAGTCAATGTATTTTCATAAAATATTTTACAAATTTCTTATGAAATTCCATCTAAAGTTAATATACTACCAAAATATACAAAAGTCAATAATAATTAAAATGAAAGTTTTCTTAATATATATTATAAAAATAGGCTAAATATAAGGGTTTATACATAAAATTAGTAATGAGATTAAATGAAAGGTCTCCTATTTTAAAAATTGTTATAACTAAAATTAGAACTAAGATTTATAAATAAAATAGTAATTAAATGGATAATAAAATATTATATGTCGAAATTATTGTATGCTTTTTAGTTGAATGTATTTTTTTATGGTAATCTAAATATAAAGGCAGAATATATATTTAGATAATCTATTTATATAGTCTTTATTAGTGATTTATTTATGAAAATAAAATATTTTATGTGATAAAATGATATAGGAGTAGGTGATTAATTTGAATTATGTGAAAAAGTTTATCTATGATTTAAAAAGAGTAGTAAATGATATGGAATTAGAAGTTTATTTAGTAGGAGGATATGTAAGGGATAAATTAATGAATATAAAGGCAGAACCCAAAGATGCAGATTTTATAATTAATGGTGATATTCATAAAATTATAGAGGAACTTGAAAAAAGAGGATACGAATTCTTCCCCATAAGGGAGGATGTAGGTATATATAGATGCATACTGGATGAAAATACAATAGATATATCATCTATGAAAGGCAGTTCTATTGAAGAAGATTTAAAGTCCAGGGATTTTACTGTAAATGCCATAGCTATGAGAGTTATCCACAATAAAATAATAGATCCCTTTTATGGAAGGAGAGCGTTAAAAAGCAGAATACTTAAAAGCGTAACTGATAAAAGTTTGGAAGAGGATCCTGTTAGAATATTGAGAGGTATAAGATTTTATATAAGCTGCGGAATGCATTTTAACCTGGAAACGGAAAAGCAGATTGAAAAAATATGCTGTACAATAATGGATTCACCTGTGGAGAGAGTTTTTAGGGAGTTGATGCTTATAATAAAAAATGATCATATGGGAATAGCTTTTGAAATTTTAGATAATTATGGAATATTAAAAAATATCATTCCCTATATAGATGAATTAAAGACCATAGGAAAATGTAAATATCATAGAGAAGATGTATTTACCCATATGAATCTGACTTATGGTGTATTTAAAGACGTTTTAAGTGGAAAGATGAAATTAGAGGGCTTGGATTTGAGTATATTTAATCATAAGTTAGGGGAATTTAAACTTCAGGAATATTTAAGTTTAGCTTGCTTTTTGCATGATATAGGTAAATATGAAGCTTATAAAAAAGAAAATAATAAAATAAGTTTTCATGGTCATGATATAAAGGGAGCAAATATATGCAGAAATTTTTGTAATAATATGAAGTTCCCAAAAAGGGCAGAAAAGTATATAGAAAATATAGTGAAAGGACATATGTACCCATTGGGACTATTTAAAAATGAAGCTGTAGATAATAAAAAAGCTTTTTATAAGTTTTTTTACAAGTATGACGGATATGTAGTTGAGATACTCACTACTGCATTTTGTGATAATTATGCTACTAGAATGGATCTGGATAGGCAAAATGAAAAGGTAAGGTTTAAGATGTTTATTGAAAATATGTTAAAGGAATATGAAGTGTACTATGAGATGAATGAACATAAGCTTTTAAACGGAGGGGACGTTGTGAAGATTCTGGGAAAACAAGGTCCTGCAATAAAGGTTGCTCTTGAAAATATTCATAAACTCAGGTATTTGGGAAAAATAGATACCAGAGAAGAGGCAATTAATTACTTAAAATTACAATCATTTTAGAACATATTTATATATGTATTAACAACATAAGTTATCCACGATGTGGATAACTTATGTTTAATTTGCTTTAAGTATAATAATATCAATATATAACTTATCCACAGAAAATGTGTATAAAGTTGTGGTTTCTGTGGACAAGTATTTAAAATCATAAAGAAAATTTGTGATTTCAGCACAATTATTGGTCTACACTTTGAAATGTAGAAACTATAAAATCAAATTCCTCAGCATTCGAAATTTCTCCATAGCTATCTTCAGAAATTCCAGGATAATAGTATAGTATAAATTTTTCTTTAGACAATAAATTTTCGACTATTATATATTTTTTGTCCAATTTTATATCCTGCAATGTGGAAAGAACAGTATATCTATTATTTTCCCCGGTTCTATCATTAACAAGATTAATTGAAAAGTTATTATGTTTTGTCACATTTATTTTTTCCCTATCACAATATACAATTTTAGAGCCAATTTTACATCCTAGACAACTGTCGAATTTACAATCAGCAGTACAACTTAGACATTCACAATTAGCACATTTTTCAAGCTGTGATAGGGATTCTAAGTGGTCATTTTTATAAGACTCCAATAAGGAAATATACTTATCTCCCTTTAACTTTTTAAAAAATTTTTTTGTGTCAAGTTCACTTTCGGCAGATTCTATTAATTCTATATATTTTTTCAAAGTTGGTATTTTAGCAGTATATTTTCTCCTGGCTAAAATTTTTTTATCTAAAAAGGGAGAAACATTATCTATTGCATAACTTATATCTACAAATATTTTTCCGTATTTATCCTTCTCGAGTTTTATAAACTGGTGGACTTTATCCATGATATCACCTAATTTTGTTTATATTTTTTTAATTCTTCATCAATATCAACCTCATCTAATTTTTCAAATTCTTTTTCTAATGTATCTTCTTCCTTTAAATCTCCAAGTCCTTCAGCTAAAGCTTCTTTCTTTTGAATTTTTCTTTCAATATCATCCATGTTTATTTTATTGTTTCCTGTGTCCACGTTAGACATTATTTCATTTATTTTTTTGCTCGCTTCAGCATTATTGAATCTTGCGGCAGCTTCATCTCTATATACTCTGGTTTTTCGGATCTCCTCTTCTAATTCCTTTAACTTGGTTTTTACCGATTCAGCTTTTTCATAGGCATCCTTATAGCTTATTTCAAGGGACTTATAATTGTTATCAGCCTCTAATTTTCTAGCTAGAGCCTTTTTAGCTAATTCTTCATTTCCCTTGTTTAGAGCAAGTTTTACTTTGTCATCAAATTCAGTAGATATTCTTTTTGATTCTTCCATCTTTTTTTCAATTTCATGTACATTGCCTAATATTTGTGCTGAGGATAATTTAGCCTTGTTTAAGCTGTCCTCCATATCTCGCAACTTTTGATCAAGTAGTTCAATAGGGTGTTCCAGTTCATCTAAAGTATCATTTACCTTTGCTCTAAAAATATTAGATATTCTTTTTAATACTCCCATAAAAATCCTCCTTAAATTATCTTTTCCTCTTAAATTTATTTATCCTGTTGATGATAAATATTAATATTAGTATTAGTATTACAAATTTAGCAAACCCCCAAAAGAAGGTTGATAAAAGACTGTTATTCCCGTAGTAGCCGGTACTATGTCCCCAGGGTACGGGAATTGGTATAGGAAAAAAGGATCTCTTGCTGCCGCTGTTATAATTTCCCTCAGATTGAGAAGTACTGCTGCTAGCTTTGCTATTGCTAGATTTTGAAGAAGAATTAGGTGCATTGGAAAAACTGCCCGATTTAAAATCTCCACTAGAGCTGTTACCATTGGATCCCTTTTGAAAGGTAGATTTAGGTGCAGAAAAGCTGCCTGATTTAAAAGTACCTCCAGAAGATTTTGGGCTGCTACTGTGTGTAATAAAACTTACGGATTTAAATCCACTAAAACTTGAACTTCTGGCATAAACTATATTGGAGTTATTGTTTGTAATCAAGTTAGTTGATTGGGTTTTGAAAATACCTATTGATAAAAATAAAAAGGTAAGTAATAGTGATATAACAAAATATTTTTTATTACGTTTAATTTTAGGCGCCTCCCTTAAAACCTTATCTTTTCTATATGGTAACACAATATTTATCCGAAGGCTACCATTGCTAATATCGCACTTTTTCAAAGTGCGATTAAGCATTGCTACGCCCCTGGATTGGCTCTTCTAAGGTTTGGTATAGGAGCCATTCTTTGTAGAAAGGCTTTGCTAAATCTAAGAATCACCTGATATTTAGTGGACATTAAAAACAGAGAATGTTTATATTATTTATTATATAGTATTTAATAACTTATAACAAGTAGTAAATTAACCTATTTTAAACCATCTAAGAGGATTTACATGTAAAAATATTATATTATTATATATTTTTATAAATGTTTAGTTTGTAAACAGGATGTATATGCCATATAATATTAATATGAATCAAGTTTAAAAATAAAAGTTTTGATTTAGCACATAAGCATGTTAGTTGGGAGGTCGTAAAGAGTGAATGAGCACAATTTCGAAATGGAATATATAAATAAAATAGCAAAAAATATATCAACTAATACCATAATACCGTATGAGGACTTACCAAGATATGATTTATTTTTGTCTCAAGTTATAGATTATCTGAATGATAAATTCGAGGAAGAAAACTATACAAATAACATAGTGCAAAATTATATTAAAAATGAAGTTATATCTAAACCGGAAGATGGGAAAAAAAGAGGATACACAAAAGTTCATTTAACTCAACTTATTTTATTGAGTTATATGAGACCAATATTGACTACGGAGGAAATAAAAAAAGTATTTGCATTGGCGTTTAATGAAATAAACAATGGTGAGGATGATATAATATCCTGGGAAAATGCGTATAAGATATTTTCAGATCTGCAAAAAAACAGTCTTGAAGATTTAATGGAAAAGGAATGCTTTAATGAAAAAAGATTTCAGAATATAATGAAAGATATGAACTTAAAGATCAAAGATAAAGAAGAAGAAAGAATAATGGTGTTTTTTGTGGTTATGTCTTTAATCTGCCAGGCAAGTGCAATTAAAAAATTAGTTCAAAATATAGTTAATAATTATGAAGATAAATAGGGACTTAAAGTTCCTATTTATTATGTATTAAGTAATTTTATTTAGTAAACATATGCTTTGAACAGCTATACCTTCTCCACTTCCCGTAAATCCAAGGCCCTCTTCGGTAGTGGCCTTTATGCTTATTGCAGATATGTTTATATTCAGGGTCTTGGCTATATTTGCTCTCATATCTTTTATGTAGGGAGATAGTTTAGGTTTTTCAGCTATTATAGTGGAATCTATATTTTCTATAACATATTTATTGTCTTCAATTAAATTGGATACCTTGGATAATAACTTGAGGCTGGATATGTCCTTGTATCTTTTGTCATTGTCAGGAAAATATTTACCGATATCCCCTAGGCATGAGGCCCCTAATAAGCTGTCCATTATTGCATGAATGAGTACGTCAGCATCGGAGTGGCCAAGCAGTCCCTTGTCAAAGGGGATGAGTACACCTCCTAATACAAGGTGTCTATTATAAACTAATTTGTGAACATCATAGCCAAGTCCAATTCTCATAATCAATCCTCCTAGATTTTTATTCGATGACTGCCATTGCTAATATCCCACTTTTCCAAAGTGCATTAAGCAATGTTACTCCCTTGGATAAGTTATTCTAAGGTGTAGTATGAAAAGTATTCTTTATGGGTAAACTCCATCTCATCTAAGAATAACTTAATTATATTTTATCATATATAATAAAAAGGTGCATTTATTTAGCACCTTAAGATATATCTCTGAAATAATGGATTATTTTTTTATTGTCTTTATCTTTTGTTTTATTTGTTTTGGAAGTTTTATTTGTAGAGCTAAATAATTTTGATAAAAAAAATTTTACTGAAGAGAAAAATGGCATGTTCTTTTTCTTATTGTTTTTTGAAAAATTCACTTTGATAACGTTATCTTTCATAGAATAGCCCCACCTTTCGTAAAAAAGTTTCTTTATTATTATAATATCATAAAAGTAAAGAAATGTTAAGAAAATTATGAAAAACATTTTGCAATCTTATAGTAACAACACAAAAATTAAGGGGATAATAAATCCCCCTAATTTTGTGAGATAAAAAGGTATATTATTTTGTATTAGGAAATGTTAACTGTAATCTTCGAGCTTTGTAATTGTGTGGGTATTAATATTATATGGAAATTGATTTAATTTGGTTACTGTGATTTTAAAAGTATGCACATGTTGTCCACAAAACTGTGGACAATGTGTATATATAATAAGAAATTTACAATAAAATGAAAGAAATATAATAAATTGACTATTGATAATATGATAAAAATAAAATAATAACAAGTTATGAACATAATATCTGTTGATAATGTGCATAACTAAAATAAAATTTCTTGTTTTATTAATTATATATATATATTATAATAAATGGTAGAATATATACGTATAATATTAAATTACTGGATATGAAGGTTTTATTCTAAAGTATGAGTATAATCCATAGGATCAATAATATGTCAGGAAAGTGATAAGATGGAAAATAAGAATATAAAAATTCTAATTAAAGTAGCCTTAATATTTTTGATTGTAATTATCACCTATGGTATTTATAGGGTTAAGAGCTATCATACCATTGACAATGGAAAAGATGATAATAAAATAAATTTTAAATTTGATGAAACTAAAAAAGAAAATGTAAAAAAGAATGATAATCAATTAAAGGCAGTTAAAGATAGAAAATTTACAGGGGAAGATTTAAAATACAATTCAAAATCTATTCCAATTTTATATTATCATTCAATAGATTATGAAAAGGGAAATGAATTAAGAGTTCCAAAAGAAAAGTTCAGAGAAGAAATGCAATACTTAAAAAAAAATGGATATACTACCCTTACTATGAATGAGTTTTATGATTTTTTAGTTTATAATAAACCCGTGCCGAATAAATCTGTAGTTATAACCTTTGATGATGGTTATAAAGATAATTACGAAAATGCTTTTCCAATACTAAAAGAATATGGTTTCAAGGCCACCATATTTATAATTACAAGTACTATAGACAATGAAAAAGGTTTTTTAACCTCAAGCCAGCTAAAAGAAATGGAGGACTATGGTATAGACATTGAAAGTCATACAGTAAATCATGATAAATTAGATAGATTAACTTATGATGAGCAATTGAAGACACTAAAAAACTCTAAAGATTTTTTGGAGAAATTATTAGATAAAAAAGTGAATTATATTGCATATCCATATGGAGAATGGAATCAGGATACTGTAAAGGCTACAAAAGCTGCTGGATATAATTTAGCTTTTACTACAGTAGCAGGATGGGCTAATAAAGATGAAGGATTATATACATTGGATAGAGTATATGTAAGTGCCAACCATGGGATGGACGAATTTCAAAGACGTCTGACAAATGTAAATTATGAAAATACAGGTCAATAGGAGGTGGGGCCATTATAAATATTTAAAAATAATTTATAAGAATTTTAATATGAATGTATGAATGGGGGAATTTTTTTGAAGAGAAAGATAAAAGCTTTTATTATAACAGCATTTTGTATGTTTATAGTTTTTCAATTTAAGGTATCTGCGGATTCACAAATAGAAGCTCCTAGAGTAAATATTGATACAAACAAAGAATGGACTGTTAAATTCAATACTGATCTGGAGCCAAGTACAGTCAATGATGAGAATATAACTGTTACGGATTGGAACAATAATAAGGTTCCTGTAGCTGTAAGTATGGGAAGCAATGGAAGTACTGTTTTGATAAGTCCTGAAGTATCCGGGTACACTCCTGGTAAAAAATATTATGTGACAATAGGACAAAATGTTGAATCAATGTCAGGGAAAAAATTATCGAATCCTTTAAAGATGGAATTTACTACAACTAACAGTTATTCAGATGGTACAAGCTATTCAGAGCTTCCGAATATAGTTTCTGATGATTTTGAATTTACTCCTCTTTTGTCATCTGAAAAACAGGGGTTTTATATAAAAAGTGACAGTACATCGGATGTACAATATAGAATTTTTGTAAATGGGCAATATGATAAAGCCGATGATTATACAGAGTTGACAGATGGATATACCAGCCCTGATAATAATGGTAAGATATCATCTCTTAAAACGTTAAGTGGAGGTACTAATGGACAGAAATATAAACTTGTAATCTATATAAAAAGAGCAGGAGTCAAAGGAGCTCATAGTGATGTGAACACTGATTATGACAATTATACTGTAGATTATTTAAGATGTGTGGACAGTATAGATAATGAAAATGATGAATATGTAAATTATGATGTGTCATTGAATGATATGGTTAATACGCAATTGAATTCTCCTGATAAGGCTGTATTTGTAGAAACTGATGTGATGAATAATGCGGCTTCAAAAAACCTGATAAAATATTATTCAAATTCTAATAACTTTCTCGACAGTTATGGTAAATATCAATTCTTAAAACTTACATATTCAGATGGTGCCACAGCAGATAGTTTAAATAATTTTTTACTTGGTAAAGGAATTTTGGAAGGAAAGGGACAAGCATTTTTGGATGCAGCCAAAGACAATAATATAAATGTGTATTATCTGGTTTCACATGCTATGCTTGAAACTTCAAATGGAACTTCGATTTTGGCAAATGGTGGAGCTAAAAATGATGATGGAACTTATTTGTATGGTGTTCCGGTATATAATTTTTTTGGAATAAATGCAGTGGATAGTAGTTCTGTTTTAAGTGGTACTAAAGCAGCTTATGAAAACGGATGGACAACTCCAGAAGCAGCTATTTCAGGAGGGGCAAAGTGGATATCAAGTAATTATATAAATGGCATTGAAGCTGGACAAGATACTCTTTACAACATGAGGTGGAATCCTGAAGAACCTGGACAACATCAATATGCTACAGATGTATCTTGGGCTTTTAAACAAATATCAGATATAATTAAAGGAATTCAAAATATGGCATCAGATAATAGCTTGAATTTGGAGTTTGAAATACCTAGGTTTAAAAAATAGTATTGGGATATAAAACAAGTGGAACAGTCTTGAAATAGAAAATATTTTTTATTTCAAGACTGTTCTTTTATTTCTAGAAAATAACCTGAATTCATAAATCAGATACAAGAAAATTTAGGTAAAATATTCTAAATTAATTTAATATGTTTTTTATATTTTTTATATCTTTGTCTTCTATGAAAGGAGCACAAAACTGAAATGTCTTTTCATGGCCGCATTCTGAACAAATGCAGTCACATATGTCATAGGGAATTCCATTAACTATAGCTATATCTGAATCTTTAGCTATGTAGTCTCCACCGCATATTTCACAGGGAGTATCATTTATAACTGAATATTCACTTTCTATATATTTCATCATATCTTTAATGGTCATTAATTAACCTCCAATAAAAAATTATCATAGTATAAATGGTAACACTCCTAAAAGGTATTTTCAATAGCAGAAAAAGACCTTTAAATGGCAGATACAGAGATACAAACTTGTCCTAATAAATAGGCTTATATACAGGGTATCTATCATATATTAACTATATAGAAAGTATTAAAATATGGTATTGATTTGTAAATTAGGGGTGAATTATTGTGATTAATATTATATGGTTTTTTATTTTAGCCTTTGGAATATGTTTTGGAATACTTGGAGGAAGAGGTGAAGAAATATCTAAAGCTATTATTGCATCTTCTGACTCAACAGTAAAACTTGCCATAAGCTTGGTGGGAATAATGTGTCTTTGGTGTGGGGTTATGAAAATAGCAGAAAAAAGCGGACTTACAAATAAAATAGCTAAAATTATGAAGCCGATTTTAAAGATATTGTTTAAAAAAGCGGCTAAAGATGAAAAGGCCATGGGTGCAATAGTCATGAATATAACTGCTAATATGATGGGGTTATCTAATGCGGCTACACCATTTGGTATAAAAGCCATGGAGGAACTTGACAGATTGAATGAAAAAAAAGGTGAGGCCAGTGATGACATGGCTCTATTTTTAGTGCTAAATGCAGCTTGCATACAGTTTATACCTACTACGGTTATTTCTATAAGGGCAGCTGTGGGTTCAAAGAATCCGGCGGAAACAATAATACCCGGTGTAATAGCAACTACTGTGGCAGCAATAGTTGGAATAATATGCTGCAAAATAATGGAGAAGTATTTTTAACTGAGGTTTTAGAAGAAGAAAGGAGAGAATGACTTGGATTACATAATAAAAGCCATAATACCTATAATTATATTTACAATAATTACATATGGAGTATTCAAAAAAGTTAAAGTTTATGAATGTTTTGTAGAAGGGGCTAAAGAGGGTATTGGCATATGCATTAGGATATTTCCATATTTGCTGGCTATGATAATAGCAGTGGGAGTATTCAGGGAATCTAAAGCTTTGGATTATTTCATATCTCTTATAAAGCCCATAGTTAAGATTATAGGACTTCCTCCGGAAGTAGTACCCCTTGTTCTTATAAAACCATTATCCGGAAGCGGAGCCCTTGGCATATTTGCTGAAACCTTAAATAAATTTGGACCTGACAATTATATAGGCAGGGTATCTTCTATAATTATGGGCTCTACAGAAACCATATTTTATACTCTAACAGTTTATTTTGGAGCTGTGGGCATAAAAAAAATAAGACATACACTTTGGGCTGCTATAATGGCAGATATAGCGTCTATAATAGCAGCAGTTATAATAACTAGAATTATGTTTTAATGAAGTATTTCTATGAGATCATATTAGTTGTATAATATATAATATAATTATTAGGTACAGTTTGGAGTGAGAATTAAGTTGCTGAAGTGGAAAGAACTATATGAAGAATGTGTAAATTGTCATAAATGTGCTTTAGGTGATAATAGAACAAATATGGTTTTTGGAGATGGCAATCCTAAAGGAAAGATCATGTTTATAGGAGAAGCACCTGGGGCGGACGAGGATAGAACAGGCCTGCCTTTTGTAGGAAGGGCCGGTAAACTTTTGACAAGAGTTCTTGAATCTCTGGAACTGCACAGGGAAAAGGATTATTACATATGTAATATTTGTAAGTGCAGACCGGAAAATAATAGGACTCCTCATGAACATGAGGAAGAGGCCTGTCTTCCATATTTGAGAAATCAGGTAGCACTGGTAAGACCTAAAATAATAGTCTGCCTTGGAGCTACTGCAATGAACTGTATATTGGGAAAAGATTGGAGAATTACAAGAGATAGGGGAAAATGGGTTGAGAGAAAAGGATTTTATATGACTGCTACTTTTCATCCCTCTGCAGTGCTTAGAGACGAGAATAAAAAACCTATGTTTTGGGAAGACTTAAAAGACATAAAGAAAAAGTATGGGGAATTTTGAAACAAAAAATGTTGACAGTTAAAAGTATATGGCATATTATATTGTTAAATGCCGTGAGGGAAAGAGTAGTAAGTTGATTTGTGCAAAGAGAGTCGACAGGACAATTTGGTGAAAGTCGAAGATGAAGCAACTTATGAAGATGGCTCCAGAGCAGGTCATTTGAAATAATAATAGAATGACACGGCAGCAGCCGTTATATTGCAAGGTGATGAATAATTTTAGATATATAAATTGAGTTACCTAGTGATGTTTTTATTGTGAAATAAAGATGAAATAGAGTGGCAAAGCGTATTTTTCGCCTCTATATGGAGATGTTTTCTTCATATAGAGGCTTTTTTTAACTACATATTTGCTGCAACTACATTTTATTTCATTATATAATATTTTGTATTTATATAAAATTAAGAGAAAAGGGAGAGAAAATTATGACTAAAAAAACTTATTATATTACTACACCTATTTATTATCCATCTGCGAATCTTCATATAGGAAACACCTATACTACTGTAGCAGCAGATACCCTTGCCAGGTTTAAAAGACTTACCGGATACGATGTCATGCTTTTAACAGGCACTGATGAACACGGACAGAAGATTCAAAGATTGGCGGAAGCCAAAGGAGTTAGTCCTAAAGAGTATGTAGATGAAATAGTGGCTGGAATTAAAGAACTGTGGAAAATCATGAATATAAGTTATGATAAGTTTATAAGAACTACAGAGGATTATCATGTAAAAGCAGTTCAAAAAATATTTAAAAAATTGTATGATCAGGGAGACATATACAAGGGAAATTATGAAGGATGGTACTGTACTCCCTGTGAATCGTTTTGGACTGAAACTCAATTGGTGGATGGAAAGTGCCCTGATTGTGGAAGACCTGTAGAAAAGGCAAGTGAAGAAGCTTATTTTTTTAAAATGTCAAAATATGCACCTAAACTTATAGATTATATTGAAACTCATCCGGATTTTATACAGCCTGAATCCAGAAAAAATGAAATGTTGAATAATTTTTTAAGACCAGGTCTTCAAGATCTCTGTGTTTCAAGAACGTCTTTTGATTGGGGAATACCTGTAACCTTTGACAAAAAACATGTAATATATGTTTGGATAGATGCACTGGCAAATTATATAACTGCATTGGGTTACGGCAGTGAAAATCAGGAATTATATAAGAAATATTGGCCGGCAGATGTACATTTAGTAGGCAAGGATATATTGAGGTTCCATACTATTTATTGGCCTATAATGCTTATGGCTTTGGGAGAACCTATTCCTAAAAAGGTATTTGGACATGGATGGCTTTTGGTAAATGGCGGGAAAATGTCTAAGTCCAAAGGAAATGTTGTAGATCCTGTAGTTCTGGTAAATAATTTTGGTGCAGATGCTGTCAGGTATTATCTGTTAAGGGAAATCCCATTTGGTGCTGATGGATTATTTAACAATGAAATATTTATAAAAAAAATAAATTCGGATTTAGCTAATGATCTGGGGAATTTATTATCGAGAACCTGTACTATGATTGAAAAATATTTTGATGGAATAATGCCAGCACCATCGGAAAGAGAAGATGTAGATAATGAATTTATAAATACAGCTATAGAAACACCTAAAAAGGTGGAGAAGAATATGGATGGTTTGAGGATACCGGAGGCATTGGATAATATATGGGAGCTTATAGGCACGTCAAATAAGTATATAGATAAAACCACACCTTGGATATTAGCCAAGGATACAAATAAAAAGAAAAGGCTTGGAACAGTGCTTTATAATCTTTCGGAATCTTTAAGAATAATAGCAGTATGTATTTCATCATATCTTCCTGAAACCAGTGAAAAAATGTATAGACAGCTTAATGCAGATCTCACCTCCTGGGATAGTATAGCTTCTTTCGACGGAACTAAAGCAGGGACTAAAATAAATAAAGGAGAAGTTTTGTTTCCTAGAATAGATGTAGATAAAAAAATAGAAGAACTAAATAAATTAAAGGAACAGCAAAAGGCATCAAAGGGATCTAAAGTAAAACCCTCCAAGGGAGAAATAACCATAGATGATTTTGAAAAACTGGATTTAAAAGTGGCAAAAGTATTGCAATGTGAGCCTATAAAGGGTTCAAATAAATTACTTAAATTTCAGCTGGATTTAGGAGAGGAAAAAAGGCAGGTAATTTCAGGAATAGCTAAATACTACAAGCCAGAAGAGCTTGTTGGCAAATATGTGGTAATAGTGGCGAATTTAAAGCCTATAAAATTAAAAGGCGAAATTTCACAGGGGATGATATTGTCTGCGGCTTCAGAGGACAACAGCAAATTATTTACAGTATCAGTATCAGGAGAGCTTCCTACAGGCAGTACAATAAGTTAAAATACAATTATATATTAAAATCAGAGGGTAAAATGCTATCAAAAGTTATATAAATTTTGATAGTATTTTGCTGTAATTAATATGGATTTATAGACAATAAGGGAGAGAATGATAAATATGGATATAAGTATTTTTGATGCACATGCACATTATGATGATGAACAGTTTGATAAAGATAGAGAGGAGGTAATAGAAGATTTGAAAAAAAACAATGTAGTAGGAGTACTAAATTGTGGTTCTTCCATAGAAGGATCCAGAACTTCTGTTAAATTGGCAGAAAAGCATGATATATTCTATGCAGCCGTGGGAATACATCCGGAATATTCAGATAAATTTGACAACAATACATTAAATGAATTGAGAAATCTGGCACAAAATAAAAAAGTGAGAGCCATAGGAGAAATAGGACTTGATTATTATTATGAGGAAAATCCTTCTAGAGATATACAAAAAGCTGTATTTATAAGACAGATGAAATTGGCACAAGAGCTTAATTTGCCTGTGATTATACATGATAGATCAGCTCATGAGGATACTTTAAATATAATAAAGCAATTTAAGGATGTTATTGGTGAGATTCACTGTTTTTCAGGAAGTGTTGAATTTGCAAGAGAATGTTTGAAACTAGGATATTATATAGGATTTACAGGAGTAGTGACTTTTAAAAATGTAAAGAGGCTGATAAATGTGGCAAGAGAAGTGCCTGTTGATAGGATTTTAGTTGAAACTGACTGTCCTTATATGGCACCAGTTCCCTTTAGAGGTAAGAGAAACAGATCTGAGTATATTCAATCTATTATGGGTAAAATAGCGGAAATAAAAGAATTGGATATAAGTAAAATAAGCAAAATAACAATTTCTAATATAAATCGCTTGCTCAAATTGTAATAATAGTGTAAAATAGGAAAGAGATGTCAACATATTTATTTTAACTTGATTATTCTAGTAATCAAATTTATATTTGCAACATAATTTATATTAAAACCACCTAAAAATAATAAAAACTGTATTTCAAATAGAAAGCTGAATGACTGGTTTTGAAACATGAAATATTTTTATAATATCGCAATCATAAATAATTATTTTATTTATAAGTTTTATGCATAGGGATGCATTGATATTTTGAGAAACAGTTTTATACAGGGCGATGTTTGACATAAATTTAGATCCCATTTATAATGGGATATGTCGCTTTTGCCCAGAGGAGGTATTTTTATGGTGGAGAGGTTTGAAACTTGCTTAAAGAAATATTTTCCCCGTGGTCCTAAGATAGAGTTTATTGTATCTATAAGTTTAGTAATTTTGACTTTAATAATGTTTAGTGTAAAAAAAACGGTGATAATTTCGGTAGATGGTAGAGAGACAAAGGCCGTTACATTCAGCCATACTTATGGGAAGGTTCTAGCAAGCAATGGAATTAAAATAGGACCAAGGGACAAAGTAACACCTAGTCTAGACAAGAAAGTAGAAGATAAAGGTAGATTAATAGTTAAAAGAGCAGTAGAAGTTGAAGTAGCAGTTGATGGTAAAAAACTAAATATAAAGTCAGCAGAAGATAATGTTGGAGATTTCTTAAAAAAAGAAAATATTAAGACTTCAAGATTGGATAAAGTGTATCCATCTAGAGACCATGCTGTTGAAAAAGGAATGAAAATAGTAGTGACTAGGGTTCAAATTAAAAACATGAAGGAAAGTAGACCTATAGAATATGAAACAGTTTTAAAAAATGATTCAAAGATTGAAGATGGGACTAGAAAGCTTTTACAAGAAGGACAAAATGGCGAAAAGGAAACTACAACCAGAATAATATATGAAGATGGTAAAGAGGTTTCCAGAAAAATAATAAGCGAAATTGTAAAGAGGGAACCTGTACAAAAGGTTGTAGCTGTGGGGACGTTAGCTGATAGTACTCCTTCTAGGGGTGGAAGCCTTAATTATGCCCAATCCATTAAAATGAAAGCAACTGCATATACTGCAGATTATCAAAGTACAGGTAAGAGACCTGGGGATTCAGGATTTGGCATAACCGCTTCAGGAACTGTTGCAAAGAGAAGCAGCGGAAATTACAGCTCTATAGCAGTTGATCCTAGAGTAATACCGCTTGGTACAAAACTTTATGTAGAAGGTTATGGCTATGCTATAGCTGAAGATACAGGTGGAGCTATTAAGGGTAATAGAGTAGATTTATTTTTCAATTCAGGATCAGAAGCTGTTAACTGGGGCGTAAAATGGGTTGATGTCTACGTAATTGGGTAGGAGCATGTGCTCCTATTTTTTCTTTAAATAAGTGATTTAGATCTGTTGATGTATGTTCACTGGATCAATTTATTACGAGGAGGAACTTTATGATAAAAGAAGTAATAGTAGTGGAAGGAAGAGATGATATAACAGCTGTTAAAAGAGCTGTAGATGCTGAGCTTATAGCCGTAGGGGGATTTGGAATAAATAAAAAGATTATAGATAGAATAAGGGAAGCTCAGAAAAGACAGGGAGTTATAGTGTTGACTGATCCGGATTTTGCAGGAGATAAAATAAGAAAAATTATATCAAAGCGAGTTGAAGGAATAAAACATGCATATATATCTCAAAAGGATGGAATAAAAAATGGAGATATAGGAGTGGAAAATGCTCTTCCGGAAACTATAATAAATGCTTTAAAGAGTGCAAAATGCCAGCTGAAAGAAAAAAGATATGAATTTAACATAAATGATATGATATTTTTTGGACTTACAGGAAAATTAAATTCCAAGGAAAAAAGAGATCTTTTAGGAAAAGAGCTTGGCATAGGGTATTGTAATACTTCCCAATTTTTATTTAGGCTGAACAATTATGGAGTAACAAAAGAGGAATTTAAAATAGCTGTTAATAAAATAAATAAAAGGATGAATAGGGTGAAATAATATGAGTGAGTTGTCTACGGAAGATATAGTGAAAAAATATGGCTTTAGGTTTTCAAAAGGTTTGGGGCAAAACTTTTTAATAGATACTTCAGTATTAGAGGATATAGTAAATAGTGCGGAAATAGATAAAGAAGATTTGGTTGTAGAAATAGGTCCGGGAGTTGGGAACTTAACAAGGGAACTTTTAAAGGCCGCAAAAATGGTATGCGCAATTGAGGTGGACGTGAATTTGATTCCTATTTTAAAAGAGGAGTTAAAAGAGTTTACCAATCTTCAGTTAATACATAAAGATGTACTAAAGATGGACTTTTCCCAAATAATAAATGATGAGAGTAGTGTAAAGATTGTAGCAAATCTACCGTATTATGTAACCACACCTATTATTGCAAAATTATTAAATGATCATTATAATTTTAAAACCTTAACCATAATGATACAAAAAGAGGTGGGAGAAAGAATTGCAGCCAAACCTGATTGTAAGGAATATGGTGCACTATCTATACTTGTTCAATATTATTGTGATGTTGAATTGATAAGAAGAGTAGGAGCTTCTTCATTTATCCCAAGGCCTAAGGTGGATTCCATAGTTATAAAATTGATTAAATTGAGTAAACCAAGAGTTGGAGTTAAAGATGAAAAGTTGTTTTTTAAAATTGTAAGATGTGCTTTTAATATGAGGAGAAAGACTTTGTGGAATGCCCTAAAGGTATTAAAGATTCCTAAAGAGCATATGGAAGAAACCTTTAATATGGCTGAAATTGATCCTAAAAGAAGAGGAGAGACATTGTCTGTTGAGGAATTTGGTAAATTATCCGACTGTATACATGAAGTATCCGCTAATTTATAATCAGTGTAGTACGATTTTTATATAGAAGTTAAAACTATTTGTTCACTTTTTGGAAGTTACTTCATATATTATAATGAATATAATATATGGAGGTATAGGAAGTTGGCACAAAAAAAGAGTTATAGTAGATACTTTATAATATTACAAGAAGACGAAAAAGGGTACTCTTTAGCTTCTGATAAGATTGCTTCAGGATATGCAAAATTGGAGATGAAGAATGAAAAGTGCAAAATATCGTATTACGTACAAAATTTAAAAAAGGAAAAAACACCGTATTATATGATACTTATATGTAATAAAAAGGATATGAAAAATATAATTAAAATAGGTGAAATGAACATAGATGATTATGGAAGAGCGGATATATGCTATGAATATCCTATGAGTAATGTGGCTGGTAGCGGTGTATCCATGGATAAGGTGTCAGGAGCCGCTATAGTCAGAATGCTGGATAATAACATAGTATCTGTAATGAGCGGATTTGCAAGTACAGAAATACCTGAATGGAAAACCTTTAGGATATTAGAGGACAGAAGTAAGAACTTAAAAGAAAAAGAAAATAAGGATGTTGAAGAATTAAAGACCGTTAAGCCAGAAAAGGTTGAGGACAAGAGTATATTTGATAAATATGAAGAAAGCATAGAAAGAGCTAAGACCAATAAAGAAAATATAAAAGAAGATGAAAAAGATATAAAAGATATAAAAGAAGCACATTTAGGTGAGAAGGAAGAAAAATTAGATAATGTAGTACAGGTTGAAGATTCAGAAGAAAAGAAAGTATGTAAAAAATCAGAAGATGAAAAAGATATGAATAAAGAAATCCCTAATTATGAGAAAGATAACGATGAAGTAGAGAAAAATAATAAGGAAGTTATTGAAGATGTTTTTGAATCAAAAATTAAAAAGGATCTTGAAATGGAAGATATAGAATATGAGATACCAAAAGAGGATAGTTCTATATATGTAGATGATTCCAGCACTGAGGCGTATGAAAAGGCGGAGTTAAATAGACATAAATATGAAAATAAAGAAGGCATGAGTGAATCGGTAAATTACCCCAAGGGTCCTGAGGGAGACTTTTTCAACAATCTTACGAATGGATTTAAGGAGACCAAAAACATAAGTAAAGAATTGAAAAGATGTAAGTGGTATAAGGTACCGGTAAGTTCCATGGAAGATATGTATAATATGAACGATTATAATAAGTATGCTTTAATATATTATCCTATGATAGGGTACTATCCATATATAAAAAAACATTGCCAGTATTTAATGGGATATAAATGTGATAAAAAGGGTAGAGTAAAGTATTTAATATATGGGATTTTGGGCACTAAGGATAAAAGAGATCAGCCTTATGGAGGTAAATCTGGGTTTGTCACATGGATATCTTTAAAAGATAAAAATAAAACAGGGTATTGGCTGATGTTTTATGATTTTAAAACAAACACAGTAATAATACCTGTAAGAAAATAATATTATGGCGCCTTTTATGAAAGTGATATTGATAAATAAAAGAAAACTTGGAGTTACAATAATTATAATAGGGCTTATGATAATTTTATTCGGACTTGAAAAAAACTTTGATATGAAATTAAAGTTCACAGCTTTAATGCAAAATGATATAAAATCTTTAACTCAGTACAGCGGATTAAAAAATAGATTAAAATATAAATTGCCATCTAATTGGATTTGTAGAAATCAGGATATATTTGGAGATGAAATAGTATACCACAGTGACTTCAAAAGTGCAGACAGTAAAATAAATGGTTTTGTTCAAGTTTGGAATTTAAAGGGGGATTTAAAAGTATTTTTGCAAAACAGCAAAAGTATATCTGAAGAACAGAATTTATATAAAGATTATAATATAAGAAGAATTAATATAAATGGCAGTGATGGGTATTTGGTTGAATATACTATTACAAAAGAAATTGGAGATAGCTACAGAGGTATAGAATATTTTTTAGAAAAGGGGAAGCAATTTTGCAGATTTTCTTTTTTTGTAAAGGACACGGATTTCAAGGAGAATATGCCTACTATATTTGAAACTATTGTAAAAACTTTAGAGTATAAATAGTAAAGTATTATATTTTATCCCTTTCAGGTTTAATTGCATGAAAGGGGATTTTTTTGCTATAAGTATGTTATAATATTCATAGATTTTTTAGCATAGAAAGGGGTTGAAATCCCATGCTGCAAATGAAGTGATAGATAGAAATTTACATATTAAAAAATTGATAATATTTTAGCAGCAGGTGAGAAAATTGAAAAAATTCACTAAAGAAAGATTGAGCATATTTTTAATATTAAGTACACTTGTAGTAGCTGTTTTATTATGTGGCTGTAATAAAATAGATGAATTGGAAGTTAAAGCTGGCTTAAAAAATTCGGATTTTGAGTACATAAGACAGGGAAAAGTTGATAAGATAGTTATTCAAAATATAAGAGATCAGGGATTTAAATTTGTAGTTACTGATCAAAATGCAATTAAAGATTTGTATGATATACTGTCTTCGGGTAAAAAAGTATCAAAAAAGTCCTCCTTACAACCGGATTATATATTTGAAATAGATGAAGGCAATAATAAAATTCATAAGTTTAGTTATATAGCGGGTCTTGATAAAAAAGATTTAGGAAATCTTTATAGTAAGGATCAGACATATATTATATCAAAAAGAATAGATAGTGATATAATTAATAATTTTTGGAATATAAGAATGCCTCCCAATAATTTTAAACAAGTTTATTATGGCTCAATAATGAATACTTTAAATGAGTACTTTAAAGATAAAGACAGAAATAAAAAAATAGGAATAAATTTTAAAGATGATATAGATGGTGAAAGGTTTATATTATCCACTGAAGTAGAAGAATTTAAGTCAGATCTCAATGGCAAGTTTAAAAATGCTGGCATAGGTAACAATGATAAGGATAAATATGATATATGGGTTACAGTAAAGACTGAAGGGTATAAATCTACGTTGTATAAGGCAACTATCACATTCTGGGATAAGAAAAATGAAAGTGAAAAAATTTATTATATATATGATACCTATAGTGGTGGTGGATGGACTATAAATGTATCCCAGAATCAGCCAAAAGATTTTTAGAGTAATATTTGAGATAAGATAGCCAGTGAATAAATGGATTTATAAAAGAGGAGGAGAAATATGGGTAGTTGTGATAATTGTTCAAGTAAATCTAAATGCAATAGCAGAAGTGAAAATGGGTGTGATTTTATATTCCCAAAATACGGCAATATAAAGCATATAATAGGTATTATGAGCGGAAAGGGCGGAGTTGGGAAATCAACGGTTACGGGAATATTAGCAGTAAAATTGAAGGCTGCAGGTTATAAAGTAGGAGTACTTGATGGAGATATAACAGGTCCATCTATGCCTAGATTTTTTGGAATAAACAATAAAAGGGCAGATATAATTCAAGTTGATAAAAACCAGGAGATAAAATTTTTACCTGTAGAAACCTCTTTGGGAATAAAGGTAATATCCTTAAATCTTTTAACCGAGGAAGAAGAACAGCCGGTTATTTGGAGAGGCCCTATGATAGCAGGAGTGTTAAAACAAATGTATTCTGATACAAACTGGGGGGAATTGGATTATCTTCTTATAGATATGCCGCCGGGAACAGGGGATATAGCCCTTACTATAATGCAGGAATTTCCACTAGAAGGGGTGGTTATAGTTTCTACTCCCCAGGACATGGTATCCATGATAGTAAAAAAAGTGGTTATAATGGCAGAAAAAATGAACGTAAATATTATAGGTGTAGTGGAAAACATGTCTTATGTTAAATGTAATAGCTGCGGAGAAAAAATAAGGCTATTTAGTAAAAAGTCTGCAAAAGAACAAGCTCAATATCTGGGTTTAAAACTACTGGAGGAAATGCCTGTAAATTCTGAATTGCTAGAAAGCATGGAAGATGGAAAGGTAGAGAGTTATATAAGCAATTCTTTTGAGTACAATGATTTATTGGATAATTTTGCAACAAAATTAAAATAATTTTAATTTGCATATAATAATCCAGTTTTTGGGGAATAATATAAATCAAAGATAATTTTATTTATATTATTAAATTATAACGAAAGAGGTGAAAGTCCTGTTATTTGTAACAGGAGAATATTATGAAAGCAGTAGTTGATAAAGATGTTTGCGTAAGTTGTGGATTATGTCCAAGTACATGTCCTGATGTTTTTAGCATGGATGATGACGGGAAAGCAGTTGCAATTACAGGTAAAGTACCAGAAGAATTGGAGGACTCTGCAAAGGAAGCAGAGGAAGGTTGTCCGGTTTCTGCCATTACTGTAGAATAAAAAAGAGTATATCAGGCTCTTCTTATGTTCGGGTTAAGTTTGTTCATAAGGAATACTTTTCGTACCTGAATCTTAGAAGAGCTTATCAACCACTCAATGGTAGCCTTCGGATAAACAGATTTTTAAGGTTCAGAATAAATAGAGATTTATTCTGAACCTTAAAAATGTTATAGGAAAAACTCATTGGGGAAAGATCATATATTTTAAATATAAAGTTATTACGGTAAAATTTATTGTTTGAAAATAAAATTAGAATATATTAAAGGGAGAAGTATTTTTGAACTTATCATTTGACATAGATTTGGGATGAGGATCTATGTTTACAGCATCCCCTATTTTAATGTTAGAAGGCAAATGAGAAGTACCTACATCAACAGTGGAGCCATCCTGAAAACTTATAAGAGCCTCTGTAATATTTAAATCTATTATTTTGCCAATCATAAAAATTTCCTCCTAAAGTTTAAATTTTTATTAGTTTTATCATTATTTAGATTATTATTCCTAAAATTTAATTTTAAGATTGATTTTCTATATGCGACATAGTATAATAATCAACGTGGATATACAAGATATAGTAGGTGGGAGGAATAATATATGCTACATGTTGTAAAAAGAGATGGAAGAAAAGTTGATTTTGATTCTATTAAAATCACTAATGCCATAAAAGGAGCTTCTGATGAAATAGGTCGTGAATTAAAGGAAAGTGAATTTATTGACTTGACGCAGAAAGTTGCCCAGCATATAGAGAAGTTGGATTTAGAAGAAATAAATGTAGAGGATATACAAAATATAGTTGAAGAGGTACTTATAAAAAGAGGATATTTGAAAATAGGATTATCTTACTCAAATTATAGAAAAGAGAGAAATAATATAAGAGAGATAAAATCTGATCTTATGAAAGCCATTGACAAAATAGGAGTTCAGACAGACAGGGACAATGCCAATGTTGGTAATAACTTTAGCGCAAAACTGTTAAGAATAGCAAGTGAATCCAACAAATGGCATAATCTGGCTACCATGCCAAAGTATTTGGCTAAAGCACACGAAAATGGAGATATATATTATCATGATTTAGATTCCTATAATTTGACTATAAATTGTCTTCATATACCAACTAAGGAAATGCTTCTAGGTGGATTTAATACTGGGTATGGAAATATAAGAAGTCCTAGGAGAATAGAATCTGCTGCAGAACTTTCCTGTATACTTTTGCAGTCCTCACAAAACGACATGTTTGGGGGACAGTCTCATCCGGATTTTGATAATGATATGGCTGTTTTTGTTGAACCTACAAGAAAGGAAATAGCCCGTGATTTAAAAGCAGTGGGAGTGGAAGAATATAAAATAGAGAAAATTTTAGATAAAAAGTTGAGAAGAAGTATAGAGCAAGCCATGCAGGGTATGATCTATAATTTAAATACCATGCATTCCAGGGCAGGTTCACAGGTACCTTTTAGCTCCATAAATATAGGTGTGCCAAGATCAGAGGATGCAGCTTTAGTATGTGAAATATTTTTACTGGAGTATGAAAAAGGCTTGGGTAAAGGTGAACAGCCAATATTCCCCAATATAATATTCAGAGTTAAAAAGGGTGTAAATAAAAATGAAGAGGATCCATATTATTATCTATTTAAGATAGCCTGCCAAGTGGCTTCAAAGAGGATGAATCCCACATTCATGAATTTGGATGCGGATTTTAACAAGGTGTATTACGATAAAGGCATAATACCCGCAACAATGGGATGCCGCACTTATGTCTGTTCTAATGTAAATGGGGAGGCAGGTGTAAAGGGCAGGGGAAATATAGCACCTGTTACTATTAATTTACCTCGAATTGGTATTATCTCCAAGGGAAGTAAAGATAAGTTTTTTGAACTGCTTGATAAAAGGCTTGAGCTTTCAAGACAATCTATTATGCACAGATATGATATTTTGAAAAGATTAAAGGTTAAAGACTTGCCTTTTGTAGCTGGACAAAAACTTATGAGAGGAGCTGAAAATTTAGAGCAGGATGATTCCATAGAGCCAATATTAAAACAAGGCACATGGGCAATAGGATTTATTGGACTTGCAGAAACATTGGTTGCATTAACCGGAAAACATCATGGCCAAGATGAAAATTCAAGAAGGCTTGGGATAAAAATAATTGCTCATATTAGAAATTATACGGATAAGCTTACAGAAGAAACTCATTTGAATTGGAGCTGTTATGCAACTCCTGCAGAAGGACTGAGTGGAAAGTTCATAGTTCAGGATAAAAGAATATTCGGAGAAATACCTGATGTGACAGATAAGGAGTATTATACTAACTCCTATCATATCCCGGTAGGCTTTCCAATATCTATAAAGGACAAAATTGATATTGAAGCTCCTTATCATAAATTATGCAATGGAGGACATATAAGTTATGTTGAAATAGATGATTATCCATCGGAAGAAGTTGTTAGAAATATAATCAACTATGCTTATGACAATACCAATATAAGTTATATAGGAATAAACTTTCATATAAGGTATTGTAAAGAATGCGGTACTTATTTGCATGGTGAAGATACATGCCCTAAATGTGGAAGCAATAATATCCAGGGCATATCCAGAGTGACGGGATATTTATCACTGGATGAAAGATTTGGAGAGGGAAAGATGGCGGAAAGGGCAGACAGGATATCCCAGGGAAAGGGAAAACATGTGTATTCTTAAGTTATCTTATAGAGGTGAAGTTTAGTGGCAACAAAAAAAGTCAGATTGGCAGGTATCGCCTATGAAAGTCTGGTTAATGGGCCGGGGATGAGGAGGGTGTTTTTTGCTCAGGGATGCAAGCATAATTGTAAAGGATGTTTCAACCCCTCCACACACGATTTCAATGGAGGAGAGTTAAAGGATACAGATGATTTGATTGAGCAAATTAAAATTAATCCACTGATAACTGGAGTTACATTTTCAGGTGGCGATCCTTTTGAACAGGCAGAAGAATTTGCTTATATGGCAGATAAAATTAAAAAATTGGGTCTAAATATATGGTGTTATACAGGATATACTTTTGAGCATATTCTGTATAATACACAAAATACACATTGGCAAGGTTTGATAAATAACATAGATGTATTGGTGGATGGAAAGTTTGAAGAAAGTAAAAAAGATAGCAAACTGAGATTCAAGGGTTCAAGTAACCAGAGGATTATTGATGTAAAGGTCAGTCTGATATCTCACAGGATTATAGAAATATCCTATAATTGAAAATTTGTTTTTAAGCAGGTATTGTTGATTTTAGTTGAAAGACTCCAATTAAATATATTATAATACTTCGTAGTAGGGAGTTGATAATGTGAAAGAAAATTTGGGAATCGAAGTATGTTCTTGTACTGAACTTCATGAAGATTGTATAGAGTGTGTTAAAAAAAGTATGCTGGATGAAAAAGTCTTCAGAAATCTTTCGGAGCTTTTTAAAGTATTGGGTGATTTTACTAGGATTAAAATAATATATGCACTATTTAAAAAGGAATTGTGTGTATGTGACATAGCAGAGATACTTCAAATGAGTCAATCTGCTATATCACACCAACTTAGAATTTTGAAAACATCTCGATTGGTTAAGTTTAGAAGAGAGGGAAAATCAGTATATTACTCACTAGATGATGAACATATAAACAGGCTTTTTAACGCAGGGTTAGAGCACGTAGAACACAATTAGTATTTTCTTAAAATATTTAAAAGGTGATTTTATTTAAAAATTATTTATAATCAAGTATTTTAACTGAATTGTATTCTTGTAATTTATTTTCTATAACTAGAGAATTGCTCTTAACTCTTTCTGCACTTTTCATATATTTAAGGAACCTTTCCAGACCATCCAATTCAAAAGTTAAAGAGGAAGTTTTATAATGTATTGGAATTACTATATGACTGTTAATGGATCTGGACAGTTCTGCAGCCTCTTTACCATCTATGGTAAAATTACCACCTACCGGAATCAACAGCACATCTATGCTGCCTAATTTTTCTATCTCATCTTTAGATAATATATATCCAAGGTCTCCAAGATGACATATTCGATAACCATCCATTTCTATTATAAATATTATGTTTTTTCCTCTTTTTGCTCCTTTGACTTTATCATGATAAGAGGGTATTCCCATAATGGGTATGTCACATAAATTAAAAGAACCTGGTTTATTTATAATGTGGCTGCATTTTATATTTTGTGTATAATTGTGATCAAAATGATTATGGCTTATTGTAATCAAATCCACTTCTCCCTGGAAAACCTTATATCCTACAGTTTCATCAAAAGGATCTGTCAAAAGCTTATGACATTTTGAATCTTCCAATAAAAAAGAGGAATGGCCTAACCATGTTATTTTCATAAAAAACATCTCCTTATAATAAAATTTTTTTGATTTTGTCCGATGGCTAGCAATGCTACGTCCCTGGATAANAACCATGTTATTTTCATAAAAAACATCTCCTTATAATAAAATTTTTTTGATTTTGTCCGATGGCTAGCAATGCTACGTCCCTGGATAAGTTCTTCCCCTAAAGGATAACGTATTCTAAGTGCTAAAGACACTAAGAATACTGTTAATAAGGTTCGGTGGAAGGAAGGCATTTCTTATGAAAAAGCTCCACCGTATCTAAGAATCACTTGATAATATTATACCATTACCTTAAATATTTTATTAAAAATATAGCTATCTTAGATTAATATGTAAATATATCTATTTTTATGTATAAAATTAATACTTTTTATATTATAATAATACGAGGTATATATGGAGGTGATTATTTGAAAAATACGAGAATTTATATGGTACTGTTAATGAGTTTTATATTTATGCTTATAGTATTTGCAAGGGTTAATGATGTACAAGCAGCTGGATATGATGGAATGACTGTAGGAAAAGATGTAGAAGTTAATAAATCATGGAATATAAAATTCAATATAAAATTGGACACGAATACAGTAAATGGCTCCAATATAGTTGTAACAGACAGCGATGGTAATGTGGTTCCAGTTTCTTTGCAAGTGGGACAAGATGGAACAAATATAGTAGTTACCCCTAAAACACAGTATACATATGGAAAGACATACAACTTAACTGTAAAAAATGGTTTGAAATCTGCATATGGTAAAAGTTTAAAGGATCAGCCTAAAATGCAGTTCACAGTGAAATCCAATCCAACTTCTTCTGGAAATGCAAAGTACACCGTTACCATTGATGCAGGTCATGGAGGTACAGATTTTGGGAATGTGAGTAAGTCAGGTATAAAAGAAAAAGATGTAAATTTGTCTGTGGCATTAAAGGCAGGGAAAATACTAGAGCAAAATGGAGTTAATGTAGTTTATACCAGAAAAGACGATAATGTAACGTGGGATAGCAGTTCTGATTTACAGACCCGTTTTGATATAGCAAATAAGGCAAACTCAGATTTGTTTGTAGCTTTGCGTTGCAATTCTTATGCGGAAAATTCGCAGGTAAGTGGAATAGAGACTTATTATACTGATTGTAGTGATTCTGCCAAAAATGCTGCGGAGAAAATTCAGAATGAAATGATAAGTTATACCGGACGTACAGACAGAGGGATTAAGGCAGGAGTATATAAACATACTATACTTAGAGGAACTGTGGCGCCGGCAGTTATGGTTGAGCTGGGATTTATGACTAGTACTGAAGAAAGTGCACTGCTTGGAAGTGATGATTATCAAAATAAAAGTGCAGCGGCTATTGCAAATGGAGTTTTGAAATCCTTGGGATCTATGGATGGGAATAAAGGAATAACTATAAGTTCCATATCAAATCTGTCTGATAATATAACTGTAGGAAGTCAATATTCCCTTCCTACTAGTGTACAAGCTACTATGAGTGATGGCACAAGTAAAAAAGTACCGGTAATATGGTCAGCTGACTCAATTGATTCTTCTAAAACCGGCGTATTTACTTATAATGGAACCGTACCCGGCTATAGTAAACAAGTACTTTTTACATTGACTATAGTTTCAAAGCCCACTGAAACACCACCGTCAAGCGGGACACCCGGGACACCTGTAATAGTGATAGATCCGGGGCATGGAATGGGAAATGATATTGGTGCAACCGGAATAAATGGGCTCCAGGAAGATGATATTACTCTAGCGGTAGGATTAAAAACAGGTGCAATACTTCAATCAAAGGGTATAAATGTGGTTTATACCAGAACTACAGATATGCGTTCTGTTCCAATGAGTGTTAATGAAAGTCTTCAAAAACGATGTGATATATCAAATGATGCCAATGCCAAGTATTTTGTATGTATTCATGCTAATTATTTTACTGAGTCCTCTGCCCATGGTACGGAAACTTTATATTATACAGGGAATTCGGAAGGTGAAAAGCTGGCTTTAAATATACAAAATAGTATTGTAAAAGAAGTCGGGATGTATGACAGGGGATTAAAAGATGGAAGCTGGCTCTATATTGCTAAAAATACTAATGCAACATCAGCCCTTGTAGAATTGGGATTTGTAAGTAGTCCCGATGATGCGGCGAAGTTGAGTAGTGATGAATATAGGCAAAAATTTGCACAAGCTATAGCTGACGGAATACTACAAACACTTGGGTATAAATAGAAAAATTAAATAACAAATATTATAAAATAAATTGACAATAAAAAATGCATATAATATAATAAAGAGAAATTATACAATGATTAGTCTAAAAACATTGAACGGGGAGAGTATCTAAGTTTGTATTGCTTACAGAGAGTGAGGATGTTGAGAACTCATAGAATAACTTGGAGAAAATCACCTTGGAGTTGAAGGGTTGAAAAATATTTTAATTATTTGAGTAAACCCTTACGTAATTCTGCGTTAAAGAAAGGGTTGTAACAGTAAAAAAGTATTACCATAGGTGGTATAAACGAATAAAACTTCGTCCTATTTGGATGAAGTTTTTTTATTGTAAATAATTAATTTTTTTAGATTTTAAAATCCTACTTTGTGTATAAAACATGCACAATAGTAAAAACTTAACAGTATAAATAGAAAGGGGTCGAATCCATGTATAAAAAGATTGATAATAGCAAAAGTTTTGTACAAATGGAAAAAGATATTCTAAAGCTATGGAAAGACAAAGAAATAGAGAAGAAGAGTTTAAGGGAAAATGAGGACGGAGAATATTTTACCTTCTATGACGGACCGCCAACTGCCAATGGAAAACCTCATATAGGTCATGTCCTAACTAGGGTTGTAAAAGATCTTATACCAAGGTATAAAGTTATGAAGGGATATAAGGTTTTAAGAAAGGCCGGCTGGGATACACATGGACTTCCAGTTGAACTTGAAGTTGAAAAAAACCTTGGAATTTCAGGAAAACCTCAGATTGAAGATTATGGGGTGGAGAATTTCATAAAAAAGTGTAAAGACAGTGTATTTACATATGTGAGCCAGTGGAGAAAAATGTCCGACAGAATAGGGTTCTGGGTAGATATGGATAACCCATATGTAACTTATCATAATAACTATATAGAATCTGAGTGGTGGGCGTTAAAAGAAATTTGGGAAAAAGGTCTTTTGTATAAGGGGCATAAGGTAGTGCCTTATTGCCCAAGGTGTGGTACTGCACTTTCCTCTCATGAAGTTTCACAAGGATATAAAGATGTAAAAGAGACGTCAATATATGTTAAATTTAAACTCAAAGATAAAGACAAATATATACTTGCATGGACAACAACACCATGGACACTACCTAATAATATGGCATTGGCAGTAAATGAAAATTATGATTATGTGGAAGTACTTAATAAAGGAGAGCATTTAATATTAGCAGAAGCTCTTTTAAAAACCCTGGAAGATGAATATGAAGTGTTAAGGAAATTCAAGGGAAAGGAATTAGTGGGTCTGGATTATGAACCAATGTTTAATTTTGCATCTTTTGAGGGTAAAGCACATTATATTGTTCATGCGGATTATGTAACGTTAACAGAAGGTACCGGAATAGTTCATACTGCTCCTGCCTTTGGTGAAGATGACAGTAATAGCTGTAAGCGGTATAATATACCTATGACTAATTCAGTAGATACCCAGGGAAAATTTAAAGAAGAGGTTATTCCATGGAAGGGAATATTTGTAAAAGATGCCGAACCTAAAATAATAGAATATTTAAAGGAGAAGGGAATACTTTATAAAACAGAAAAGTTTACCCACTCTTATCCATTTTGCTGGAGATGTGATACTCCTCTTTTGTATTATCCAAGAGATACCTGGTTCATTAGGATGTCCTCGATGAGAGATAAACTCGTTAAAAATACCAATGACACAAATTGGTATCCTGACAATATAAGAACAGGCAGATTCGGAAAATTTGTTGAAGGGGTAATAGATTGGGGCCTCAGCAGAGAAAGATATTGGGGTACACCTCTACCAATATGGGAATGTGAATGTGGACACAAGGAATGTATAGGAAGTATTAAAGAGTTAAAAGAAAAAGGGATAAATGTTCCAGATAATATAGAACTTCATAAACCATATATTGATAGAGTTAAATTGAGGTGCGATAAATGCGGCGGGGAAATGAAAAGATCTCCGGATGTAATTGACTGCTGGTTTGATTCGGGTTCCATGCCTTTTGCACAGCATCATTATCCATTTGAAAACAAAGAGCTTTTTAAAGAAAATTTTCCAGCTCAATTTATATCTGAAGCAGTAGATCAGACAAGAGGGTGGTTTTATACCCTTATGGCAATATCTACAGTATTATTTGACAGGAGTCCTTTTGAGAATTGTTTGGTTCTGGGTCATGTTTTGGATAAGCATGGTTTAAAGATGTCAAAACATAAAGGAAATGTATTGAGCCCAGAAGTGGCTTTAGAAAATGAAGGTGCAGATGCAACAAGATGGTATTTTTATACTGAAAGTGCACCATGGCTTCCATCTAGATTTTATGAAGAAGCAGTTCAGGATAGTCAGAGAAAATTCTTGGGTACTCTGTGGAATGTGTATTCTTTTTATGTGCTTTATGCAGATTTGGATAATTTTAATCCTCTGGATTATAAGGATTTTGTAAGTAAAAATATAATGGATAAGTGGATAGTTTCAAGATTAAATTCACTCATAAAGGAAACTGAAGCTCATCTGGATAATTATGGGATTACTCAGGCAGCTAATAACATTGGAGATTTTGTAGATGAACTTTCAAACTGGTATGTTAGAAGAAATAGAACGAGATTTTGGAGTGAAGATTTAACAGAAGATAAAATAAGCGCCTATGTAACTTTATATAAAGTATTAAACACACTGATTCTAGTTGCTGCACCATTTGTACCATTTATGACAGAGGAAATCTATCAAAATCTTGTAGTAAATCTCCATAAGGATGCAGTTGAAAGTATACATTTGTGTAAATGGCCGAAATATGACGATAGTGTAATTAATGGCGATCTGGAAAAGGATATGGAAGAAGCTTATAAAATAGTTAGATTGGGCAGGAGTGCTAGAAATGCAGCCAATATAAAAAACAGGCAGCCTCTTTCGGAAATGCTCATGAGTGTAAAGGAACTTCCTGAGTACTATGAAGATATAATCAAAAGTGAATTAAATATTAAAAACATAACATTTAATGCAGATTTATCAAAATATGTAAAATTTAATATAAAACCGAATTTGCCGGAGCTGGGGAAAAAATATGGAAGGTTAATACCTAAAATAAGAGAAAAAATATCCTCTATGGATCAGATGGAACTTGCCAGAAAAATAAATAATGATGAAATAGTAAAAGCGAAAATAGGAGAAATGGAAATAGAATTAAATTCTCGAAATTTACTTATTACAATGGAAGGATTAAAAGGATTTGCCTTTGCCGGAGAGGGAGATATAGGGGTAGTTTTAGAAACTACTATTACAGAACAACTTAAAGAAGAGGGAAATCTAAGAGAAATTTTAAGTAAAATACAGAATATGAGAAAAGAAAGTGGCTTTGAAGTAGCAGACAAGATAAACTTATATGTTTCAGGAAATAAAAAGCTTGAGGCTGTGGTAAAAAAATTTGAAAGCCAAATTCAAAAGGAAACCCTTTCTGTAAATATTACTTATAATGCTGATAAAAAATATAATAAATGTAATATTAATGGAGAAGAACTTGATATAGCAGTAGAAGTAGTAAAATAAAGTAAATTCATTAGATTAATTGTTGAAATTCTAAATAAACATATTTCTTAGTTCCAGGGAGTTTTTTACTTCATCTGGAACTGGGAAGTTGTTAAAATGAACTTTCATAGGCTAAAATGTAGATAATTAATAAAAAGATTCAAATTGTCTTGTAATAAAATAATTTTATAAGTATAATTATAAAAAACGCAAATTGGTAGGTGATATAAAGTGGCGGCATCAATTAAAGACGTGGCTAGAGAAGCAGGAGTTTCAATTGCTACGGTATCCAGAGTACTTAATGATGTAGACGTTGTAAATGAAGAAACTAAAAAAAGAGTGTTGTCAGCTATTAAAAAACTGGGATATAGGCCCAACATAGTGGCAAGAAGTCTTAAAACACAAAAGACAAGAACTATAGGAATAATAGTCCCAGATATATCCAATCAGTTTTACCCTGAAATAGTAAGGGGAGCTGAAGATGTGGCGAATATATATGATTACAATATAATGCTGTGTAATACTGATTTAAACATAGAAAAGGAAATGGAGTATTTAAAAGTATTAAAAGAAAAAATGTCAGATGGAGTTCTATACATGAGCAATTCCCTGGAACCAAAAATTTTAGAGCTTATAAAACAGCTTCAATTACCTATGGTTCTAGTAGAAACTACAAGTAAAGAGGATGATATTCCCAGTGTAACTATTGATAATGAAAAGGCAGCATATGATGGAATTACTTATTTGATAAAAAAGGGAAATAGAAACATAGCGTATATAGGTGCTGGGGAAGATACAGTTAATGCTAGTGCTATGAGGTATAAGGGATATAGAAGAGCTCTTCAGGAAAATAACTTAGAACTTAATAAAGATAGGGTTTATTTTAGCAGTCCTAAAGCAAAAGATGGATATAAAGGCATAAATGAAATATTGAATAAAACAAAAATAGATTCAATATTTTGCACTAGTGATGAAATTGCAATAGGAGCCATAAATGCACTTAGGGATAAAGGAATAAAAGTACCTGAAGACATAGATGTAATGGGTTTTAATAACATATATCTGTCATCTATATTTTATCCTAAATTAACTACTGTAGCTCAACCTATTTATGATATGGGATCTGTGGGTATGAGAATGCTTATAAAGTTGATAAATAAACAGGAGTTGGAAGAAAGAAATTATGTATTGCTGCATGAATTAATTGAAAGAGATTCCTGTAAAAAATAGTTTTATCTGAAATGACTAATTTTTCTATAGATTATTAGTATCATACATCATATATGGTAGAATATAAGGAGCGTATACATCTTATGTGAAAGAGGAAATAATAATGATAGAAAGAATAATAGAAGCAGTTATTTTTATTTTAGACAAAACCGGATATGTGGGCATATTTATATCAATGGCATTGGAAAGTGCTTGTATACCTATTCCAAGTGAAGCCATATTGCCTTTTGGAGGATATTTGAGCTTTACTGGAAGGTTAAATCTAATACTTGTTATAGTATTTGGCACATTAGGCGGAACAGCAGGATCCATAGGAGCTTATTTTATAGGAAAAATAGGTGGAAGACCTTTAGTTGAAAAATATGCACATAGTCTTAAACTTTCCAAGGCTCATATTGAAAAAAGCGATTATTACTTTAATAAATATGGAGAAAAAATAGTGTTTTTTTCCAGGCTTTTACCCATAATCAGAACTTTTATTTCTCTTCCTGCAGGTATAAGCAAAATGGAAACTAAGAAGTTTATTATTTATACACTATTAGGTTCTTCCATATGGAGTATATTTCTAGGATATGCAGGTTATAAAATGGGAGAAAAATGGGTAATTATACGTGAATGGTTTCATTTTGCTGACATAACCCTGGTGATTATAATAATAGGATTTGTGTTATACAAATTAATAATAAAGAAAGTGAGGAAGTAAGTTTTTATTTTAAAAACTTACTTCCTTTATTTAAATTGTAGAAAAATATTGTCATGAATGTCTGAATTTTGTTTAACGAAAATTTTGAAATCTTCATCATTTGATGGTATAATTTAACATAAAAGTAAATATAATATTTAGTTTGCCATTATTAGGAGGGGAATTATGGATTATAGGGATAAGATAAAAAATGTATTTTCTTATTTATTGAGCCTAAAGAAACTAAATCAAAAATTTGTAAGGAATGTTTATGACTATGAAAAGTTATACTGGGAAGAAGAATTTTTTCATGTACCTGGATGTATTATAAATAAATTATCTGTAAATGAACCTTGGGTTGAAATAAATACAAAATGCAGTAGATTATATGAAGAATTTTTTCATCTATATCAGGAAAGTGAGAAAAATGGAGAAAGCTTTGAAATAGTTTTTGGACATGGCCTAATTGTATGGAAAAGAGAAAATGAAAAGATCATTCATCCTGTTTTAACTACTAGAATGAAAATAGAATTTGATAAACTAAGGGAGGTATTTATTTTAACTCCGTCAAGTAAGACTATATTGGAAACTTCATTGTTTGAGGGATTTAAGGAATGCAATATGAAGGGTATATTTGCACTGGGAGATAGGGTAAACAGGGTTAACTTGGATCCAAGAAATATAATTCAGACTGAAGATGTTTTTCTAAAACTATTCTCTCACATAAATGCTCAGGGAAAGTTTAAAAAGGATAATTTCTCAAGAAAGAAAATTAACTTTCAGCAATATCCTATTATCTATAATACATCTATTATTTTTGTAAGAAAAAGTAATGCTAAGTTATGGCAGATTGAAATAGATAACATAATTAGAGAAATAAACAATGGATGTGAAATACCTGAAACTATAAAAGCTCTAGTAAATGAAAAAAGTATAGAATGTGATGAGAAAGAGAGCTGCCAGTGGGATAATATAGGGAAGGATCTGCTTTTCCCACTGCCTGCAAATTTAGAACAGAAGGAGATAATAAAAAAAATAACTCAAAATTATGGAGTAGTTGTTCAAGGACCTCCAGGTACAGGTAAAAGCCATACCATAGTTAATTTAGTATGTCATCTTCTTGCCCATGGTAAAAGAGTATTGATAACAAGTCAAACTAGCAGGGCGCTTAAAGTTCTGACAGAAAAGATACCCGAGGAGATAAAACCACTGTGCATTAGTGTTTTAGGCAATGATACCAATTCTCTAAATAAACTCAATGAATCAGTGCGGAAAATAACAGATAATTTATCCCTGGATGCTGAAGTTATGCGTAAAGAGGTTGAATTATTAGAAAAGAAATTAAATTTCTGCGAAAAAAACCAGCAGAAGTTATATGAAAAATTTAGAGAGATACAGCAGGTTGAAAATAAAAATATAAACTACAATGGTGAAGAATATGATACCACGTATATGGCAAGATGGGTAAAAGATAATAATGAAAAATATTGCTGGTTAGAGGATAAAATTCATATGGATGATGTAATGCCTTTATCGGAAAAAGAATTTAGTTTATTAATATATTTAAGAGGCATGATGAGTAAAAATGAAAAATGCAAATTTGATAATATTAAGGATGTAATAGGGAAGTTACCTGAAGACGAGGAAATTTGTCATAGAATATCAGAGTATGAAAAGATAAAATTGAAATACCCCGAATATATTGAAACTTTAGAGGGATGGCATGTGCCTTGCAATGACAGGTGCAATTATGATGAATTATTAAAGCTGCTAAATGAATGTAAGAGTAAGATGTCAGTATTGGGAAAAGATATCTGGGGAAATATATTTAACAGCTACTACAACAGCAATTTGGCAAGACAGACTTTGAGGGATTTATTGTATAAAAGCAATAATTGTATATTGATATTCAGTAAAATTAAAAATCAAATTAGAAATCACAAAATAGAAATTCCCAATAACATTAATATGGATAAATTCCTGGAAAATTTTGATATGTTGTATGATTCCTTTGATAAGAAAGGTAAAGTGGGAAAATTATTTATAATGGTACATCCTGAATGCAGTTATATATTGAAAAATTGTAAAATAGATGGAATACCTCTAAAAAGTATGGGACAAGCAATAATAGTTAAACTGTATGTTCAACAAAAACAAGTTCTCAATGAACTGAGGAACATATGGAATAATACAATGAGAGATTATGGGCTGAAGACAATAACTCTTCATATGAAAGCTTCTGATATAATTGACATTGAAAAAAACTTGAACTATTTAAATGAAATTGTGAATTGGGACATAAAGTACAAAAAGTATATAGTGGAAGGTCTGGGAAGAATATCAATTCCACAAACTGTAGATTGGCATAAGGAAGAATCCTATGACTATTTAATCAAATGTGTAAAATCCATAAGAAATATCAATATATATAATGAAGATAAGGCTTACATAGAAGTGTTTAAAAAGATGATAAATGGTACAAGCAAATTAAAAAAACTCTATGAAGCTGTAGATAATCTGGATGTAGATGAAGTTAAGGGAGTATTACAAGAATTAAGAAAAACTAAGTTAGTAAAGAATAAATGTCTTAAGATAGATGAACTAATAGGTAAATTAAGCAAAGTATGTCCTAAGACCGCTAAGAGTATAATAGATAATTGGGAGTATGGGAGAGAGAAATTTAACGATTGGACACAGGCATGGAAATGGGCACAGTGGAATAGCCTGTTAAGTCATATGTATGGTTTGAATCCAGAGGAAATAGAAGAGGCTATAGGAAAAGAAAAGAACAGGGAAAAAGAGATTATAAAAGATATAGTTTCAAAAAAAACCTGGTATAATCAAATACTTAGAACTACGGAAGGTGAAAAAAGAAGTTTGTTTTCATGGATGCAAGCAGTGAAGAGAATTGGAAAAGGCAGGGGAAAGATGGTACCTGAGTACAGAAAAATAGCCCAAAGAGAAATGGAGAAGTGTAAAAAGGTTATTCCAGTATGGATTATGCCGTTAAACAGAGTTATAGAAAATATAAAGCTTTCTCAAAATATGTTTGATGTAATAATATTTGATGAAAGCAGTCAAAGTGATTTATTCTCCTTATGTGCACTTATGAGGGCTAAAAGGGCGGTTATAGTAGGAGATGATAATCAGATAAGCCCAGAGATCGTAGGTATTGATCAAAGAACTGTACAAAATTTAATAGATAAGTATTTGAAAGATATACCTCAGAAACAGTGGTTTGACTTGCAGACAAGTCTCTATGATACAGCATTACGGGTATTCCCGAGTAGATTGATGTTAAAAGAACATTTTAGATGTGTACCTGAAATAATAAATTTCAGTAATGATCTGAGCTATTCCGGAGAAATGCTGACTTTGAGATATCCTAAAATTAATGAAAGATTTTATCCTCCAATAAGTGCAATTAAAGTGGAGGATGGAAGTAGGGATTCAACCAAGCCTATAAATGTTAAAGAGGCTGAGTGTCTGGTAGATAAAATTGTAGCCTGCTGTAAGGATAGTAAATATTCTAATATGTCTATGGGGGTCATATCTTTACTTGGGGAGGCCCAGGCACGACTTATTGAAAATATGCTCAAGGAAAAAATAGGTGTAAAGGAAATTATAAAGAGAAAACTTATATGTGGAGATGCTTATTCTTTTCAGGGTGATGAAAGAGATATAATGTTTTTATCCATGGTAATTTCAAAAAGTGTAAAGTTTGCACCTCTTATAAAGGAAAGCGATATCAGAAGATTTAATGTGGCGGCAAGCAGGGCCAGAAATCAAATGTGGTTATTTCATTCTGTAGATTTAAAAGACTTGAATGAGGAATGTGCACGATACCATCTTTTAAATTATTGTTTGAATTATGATAGATATAATGGAAATAACAGAAATGTAGAATATGTATTTCAATCTGAATTTCAAAAAGATGTCTATAATCTTATAAAGAGCAAAGGATACAGGGTCACACCGGAAGTAAAAATAGGCAAGTATAAAATAGATTTTATTGTGGAAGGTGTAAGAAATAGAGTGGCCATAATATGTGATGGTGATGTATCATCAGAGGAATATAATTGGAAGGAGGCCATAGAGAGACAATTGGATTTAGAAAGAGTAGGATGGATATTTTATAGAATAAGGGGAAGTGAGTTCTATTATAATTCTGAAAAGACAATGAGAAGATTGTGGAAGAAATTAAATAATATAGGAATTGAACGGCATAAAATGGAAACAGTTAATACCAAGGATCTTAAGGTAGTATAATTTTGTAATTTAGATTTAGAAATATATAATTTAACATAATCGATTTATTGCAGTAAAAAAGCTGTGCTTCAGAAATTTTTTTGAAGCACTATTTTTTTTATGAAAATTTAATTATCCTTGAAAATGATTTGAATGCTTACTTAATGTACAAAATTAATGATAAAATAAATATGAAATGTATATTAAAAAAATAAAAGTAGGTGAACCAATGAGTATTTTCGAACTGATTTATAAAGTTAAGGATATAATGACAAATGGATTTATAAAAATAAATAAAAATGAAACTATAAAAAGTGCTTTAAATAAGATGATTGGATTCTATAGAGATGAAGTCATAATAGTAGATGATGACGGAAAAATGATTGGTATATTTACCATGAAAGATGCGGCTGAAATTAAAAATAAGAAAATATCATTAGAAGATTCCGTAATGAAATATGCTGTCAAAAATGTACTTACTATAGATTGTGATTCATCTGCCAGATTTGCCAGAGATATGATGATTGAAAAACATATAGGTCGATTGCCGGTTATAGAAAATGGTGAGATTAAGGGAATTATAACCAATAACAATTTTAGGGATACATTTTATTTGAAAATGGATGAACTATTTAAACTTCAAAATGACATATTTGACAATTTACATGAAGGAGTGTGTATGTGCAATGAAAGAGGAATAGTGAAGTATTGGAATAAAGCTTCTGAGAGAGTATATGGTGTTAAGGTGAAGGACATATTGAATAGATATATAGGAGATTTTTTCCCTAATGCCATGCTTTTACAAGTGCTGAAGACAGAAAAGAGAATTGACAATGTATTTCATGAACCCGTAAGGGGAAAGTTTGTTGTATTAAGTGCTTTTCCCATATACAATTCAAAAAAAGAACTAATAGCAGTAGTATCTACAGACAGGGATATGACAGATGCAGTAAATTTGACGAAACAATTGGAAGATGAAAGGAAAAAAGTGGAATTTCTGGAGTCAGCTTATAAAAGTGAACTTTCTTCCAAGTATAATTTTTCATCTATAATAGGTAAAAATAAAAAAATAATAGATGCAATTTCCATCGCCCAGAAGGTAGCCCCTACCTCTACTAGTGTTCTAATTACAGGAAAAAGTGGAACTGGGAAAGAGGTATTTGCGAAGGCAATACATAGAGCTAGTAAAAGGATAGGTAATTTTGTGGCCATAAATTGTAGTGCTATACCTGTAAACCTATTTGAAAGTGAATTATTTGGATATGTAGAAGGGGCTTTTACAGGAGCAATAAGAAAAGGTAAAATAGGTAAGTTTGAGCTTGCGAATAAGGGAACCTTATTTTTGGATGAAATCGGTGATATGCCCATGGAAATGCAGGCAAAATTATTGAGAGTACTACAAGATGGTGTTATATCAAGATTGGGAAGTGAAAAGCCTATTGTTACAGATACTAGAATAATTTCTGCTACTAATAAGAACTTGACCGAATTGATAGCAGAGAATAAATTTAGAGAAGATTTGTTTTATAGATTAGCAGTAGTGCAGATAAAGCTACCGCCGTTAAAAGACAGGAAGGAAGATGTAAAGGATTTAGCCAATTTGTTTTTTAGGCAGGTATCAAAAGAAGAAGGTATAGAAATAAATAATATTGATGAGAGAATATATAAAAATTTAATTAATTATAAATGGGATGGCAATATTAGAGAATTAAAAAATGTTATTCAGAGGATGGTGGTATTATCCAATAATGGCAGGATAACTATAGAATCAATACCGGAGTATATAAGAAGTGAAAATGTGAAAGATTATAATTATAATGATGAAAATGAGTATGATCTCGAAAAAATAATAGAAAATGCAGAGCGAAAAACTATAGAGAGCGTAATGAAAATGGTAAATGGAAATAAAAACCGGGCGGCAAAAATATTAAATATAAAAAGGAGTACTCTTTATTATAAGTTAAACAAATTCAAACTGTGATGTCAATAATTTAACATGTATGTCAGTTTACTGACAAAATAAAAAGATCGTATTTGTGTGGTGTTTAAATGCTTTTTAGAAATCAATGCTTGTATATAATAAAAAAAGTGTCAAAAAATAAGACATCTCGCCTATAATTATAGATGCTATAACAAAAACTTATAGCCTTTAAAGTTAGCATTAGTATGCATTATAGTGCAATAAAATATAATAGATCAAATTGGCATGAAGTATGCTTTGAATAGTAATAGGCAGAGTATGTTAGCCTAAATACTTAGGAGGGATAATATGGAACAAGTTTACAATTTTCCCCTTAAAATGCATGTAGGAGGCCCTGATGTACCTATTGTAAAGGAAAATCAGGAGGTAAAAAGGGGAGAATGTATAGCAGAGCCAAAGGGACTTGGAGCTAAAATACACAGTAGCGTTTCAGGAAAAGTAGTCAAAATAACTGATTCAGAAATTGTAATCAGGTCAGATGATAAACAATCAGAAAAGTATGTAAAAATTAAAAAATGCAGCAGTATAGCAGAATCAGTATTTGAGGCAGGAGTTGTGGGTGCTGGAGGGGCAGGATTTCCAACCCATATAAAATTAAAAACCAAACTTCCAAATGGATATATAATTGCTAATTGTGTAGAGTGTGAGCCAGTACTTCATCACAATATAAAAAGAATAGAAGAAAAACCTGAAGAAATAATAAAGGGTATAAAATATGCCATGAGTTCTACTGGTGCAAAAAAAGCGTATATAGCAATTAAATCCAAACATTTAAGAGCTGTAAAAGTTTTAAAAGATTATCTAAAGGGCGATACTTCCATAGAAGTGAAGGGATTACCGGATATGTATCCTATGGGAGAGGAAAGAGCTATTATTCATGCAATATTTGATAAATGGCTTGAGCCTACTCAGCTGCCAGTAGATGCAGATTGTGTAGTTTTAAATGCTGAAAGCCTTTTCAATATAACCATGGCAGTAGATTATGGAAAACCAGTAATAGATAAAGATATAACAATTGTAGGAAAATTAAAATCAGGAAAAGAGCCAAATGTATTTTTTCAGGTACCTGTAGGAACTACTATAAAGAGCCTTATTGAAAAATGTGGTGGTATAGATGGTGAATACGGTGAATTGATAATAGGAGGACCATATACCGGTGCTTCACAAGATATTGATACTTCGATAGTAACGAAAACTTCAGGAGGAGCAATTGTTACAATACCTTTACCTGAATACAAGGGACCTATAGGATTATTAGTATGTGCCTGTGGAGCAAATGAAGCAAGACTTAGAGATGTGGCTTCTAAAATGCACTCCCAGGTAGTTGGTGTAACCAAATGTAAAAATGTAGAGGAAATTAAGGGAAGCAACAAATGCAAAACACCAGGACATTGTCCAGGTCAGGCTCAGGCAATTATGTACCTAAAGAAACAAGGTGCAAAGAGAGTATTGATATCCAACTGTAGTGATTGTTCAAATACGGTAATGTGCTGTGCGCCTAAAATGGGACTGCCAGTATATCATCATACGGATCATGTATTTAGAACAGTAAACTATCCGTTAACAAGAAGACTTCCAATGGAACAAGAATCTTGAAATGTAAAAATTGAGGAGGATGATTTAATATGTCAATGAGTGCTGAACATGCAGAACAAGTAAAAGATGAAGTAGCTGTTGTATGTTGTAGAACGGAAGAAGGAACTATTATTGCAGCTGAAAATTTAGAGGATCCAGATATATTTCCTGATATGGTAGATTCAGGATTGCTAACTATACCTGACAATTGTCTGAAAGTAAAAGAAGTAATAGGGGCAAAACTTACTAAAACCATAGATTCTCTTACTCCACTTACTCCTGATATTTTAGAGGGAATTAAAATTGCGGAAGATGAAAAGGAAGTTAAGGAAGAAACTAAAGAGGATTTAACAGAAGCTAAAACCTCTCAGATAGAAGATATGGTAAATGAAGGGAAAACATCTGTTTCAGTAGTTGGCGGAATTTTAAAAATACAGATAGAAGAAGGTAAAGGAATAGATATTGAACTTCCTTTTTATGCAGGACAATAATTGCATTTAAGGATTGAATATAAATTGAAACTTGATAAGTTCAATAGAAATTGAGGACTAGAGAACCTTGGTAAATGAATAAGGAGGTATTATGATGAACACTGAATGTTCAGAAAAGTTAACTTGTGGAGAAAAGAAGGCAGTTTTAAAGTACAACAAAAAAGCAGGAGACACCATAGAAATTGCTGACTTGGAAAATCCAATGAACTTTGCAAAACTTGAAGATTCATTACTAATTAAGTTAGATGAAAATGTTCTTTCAAGAGAAGAAGTTGTTGGGAAAAAACTTAAAGCTGATACGCCAGCTTTAACAGCTGTGACTGGGGATATATTGGAAGGTTATATTGAAAAAGATAAAGTTGGTAAGTTAAGCAGTATTTCTGGTGGAATCCTTAAAATTAAAATAGCTGAAGGTAAGGGAATTAATATAGAATTGCCTTTGGGAGGTTTAAATGCAGTATCTTCTATGAATGGAGTGTCAGCACCAACAGGAAAATCTATATCTGGAGTCAATGCTAGTGTGGAGAACAATGGCAAAAAAGAAGCTCCATTAGAAGAAAAGGTAATGAGAACACTTACAAGAAAACATTACAAGATTGACAAGGTAGAATTTGGACCAGAAACTAAAATAGAAGGAACAACTCTTTATATAAGGGAAGCTGTATGCAAAGATGCTGTAACAGAAAGCAAATTAGTTAAGGATATGAAGATTGATATAATAACACCTGATAAATACCACACTTATAGTGAGACCATAATGGATGTACAGCCAATTGCTACAAAAGAGGGAGAATCCAAACTTGGAACAGGAGTTACAAGGGTATTGGATGGCGTTGTAATGATGCTCACAGGTACTGATGAAAATGGAGTTCAAATTGGAGAATTCGGTTCTTCAGAAGGATATTTAGATGAAAATATCCAGTGGGGAAGACCAAGCTGCCCGGACAAGGGAGAAATATTTATTAAAACTCAAATGACTATTCAAGCTAAGACAAATATGGAGAGAAGAGGACCTCTAGCTGCGCATAAGGCTACAGATGTATTAACACAAGAAATAAGAGAAGCACTTAAAAAGGTTGATGATGAATCTTTAGTGGTAAATGTAGAAGAATTTAAACATGTTAGAAGACCCGGCAAGAAAAAGGTTGTAATAGTAAAAGAGATAATGGGTCAGGGTGCTATGCATGATAATTTGATATTGCCAGTAGAGCCTGTAGGATTCCTTGGTGGAAAGCCAAATGTTGACTTGGGAAATGTTCCTATAATGTTATCACCACTTGAAGTAGCTGATGGAGGTATTCATGCATTGACTTGCATAGGACCTGCATCAAAAGAGTGTTCAAGGCATTATTGGAGAGAGCCTCTGGTACACCAGGCTTTAGCTGATGAAGATCTGGATCTTTGTGGAGTATTATTTGTAGGAAGTCCTCAGATAAATAGTGAGAAGTTCTACGTATCAGAGAGAATGGGAATGATTGTAGAAGCATTGGATGTAGATGGAGCTTTTGTGACAACAGAAGGCTTTGGAAATAACCATATTGATTTTGCAAGCCATGTTGAACAAATAGGCATGAGGGGAATACCATGTGTAGCTTTCTCATTTTGTGCAGTTCAGGGAGCACTGGTTGTTGGAAATAAGTACATGAATTATATGGTGGACAATAATAAATCAGAAGCAGGAATAGAAAATGAAGTTCTTGGTTGTAATACACTTTGTCCACAAGATGCAGTCAGAGGCATCAACATGTTAAAAGCAGCTATGGCAGGAGAAGAAGTAAAAAAAGCAGAGAGAAAATACAATAGAAATGTACTTGAAAACAATTTAGATCTTATAGAAGAAACCACTGGTGAAAAGATAGAAAGAGCTAAAAATGAACAGTCACTTCCAATGAGCAAGAAGAGAAAAGAGAAATATTCTTAAAATAAAGAGGGTAAATTAGATGAAATTAAAATACGGTGACAAAATCATCGAAATGCAGGGAATAATTGTTCAGGTTGAAGATGGTGCCGTTGGAATAGACTTAAAAGGAAGATTGGGATATTTGAAAATACCTCTCAGGATGCTGATAACAGACTACCCATTACAGTTAGGGCAGGAAGTTGGGTTCAGAATGAGTTTCCCTGAAGTACTTTCATTACAGACCAATGAAAAATATGTAAGTAATATTGATAAAAAGAAGAGAAAGGAAGGTAATCTATAATGGATTTAACGGTTGTTAAAGGGCTGCAATCAGAAATATATGTACCTATAACTCCTCCTCCAGTATGGGCTCCAGTAACAAAAGAACTTAAGGATATGAAAATTGCCATTGCTTCGGCAGCAGGAGTACATTTAAAATCAGATAAAAGATTTAATTTGGCAGGAGATTTTACATTTAGAAAAGTGCCAGGAGATACTAATACTGATGACCTGATGGTATCACATGGTGGATATGATAATGGGGATGTAAATAAAGATGTAAACTGCATGTTCCCATTGGATAGACTAAAGGAATTGGCAAAAGAGGGCTTCATTGGTTCAGTAGCACCAACTCATATAGGCTTTATGGGTGGGGGTGGAAACCAGCAGAAATTTAGAGAGGAAACAGGTCCCGCTATAGCTAAAATATTAAAAGATGAAAATGTAGATGCAGTTTTAATGACTGCAGGATGAGGAACTTGCCACCGCTCTGCAGTATTGGTGCAGAGAGCAATAGAACAAATAGGTATACCTACTATAATTATAGCGGCATTACCTCCGGTAGTTAAACAAACAGGTACTCCGAGAGCAGTTGCTCCAAGAGTCCCTATGGGTGCCAACGCAGGTGAACCTAATAATATAGAGATGCAAACGGGAATAGTAAAGGATGCGCTTATACAGCTTACCAAGATAACTACTCCAGGGACAATAGTATCACTCCCTTATGAGTATGTAGCAAAGGTTTGATGATTTTCAGATGTAAGCTGTATAATAAAGCTTGTTATTAAATAGAAGTTTATAGCAATTACAGACTGAAAAGCTTGTAATTGCTATAAAACAATTTAAAATAGGGTGAGATATATGGACAAAGAAAGGGAAATGAGAAGGCTTGTTATAAAAACTTTTTTTATAAATAAGGTAGGGTTTTCTGATAAGACATATATAGAAGATGAAACTTTATATATCAAAAATGACATAGTTAAAACTATAGACATAAAAAAAGACCTTATAAAAGAGGTAAAAGTGAATATCATTAAACCTGATTGTCATGACATGTTTGTAAATTCAATAATGGATTTTTCACCTATAGCTGTTAAAGTATTAGGCAGACTAGGAGAAGGCATAACCCATGCCTTGACAGGTGTATCTGTAATGCTTACAGGTGTAGATGAAGATGGGATTCAAGTTGCTGAATTTGGTTCTTCCGAAGGAATACTTGAGAATAAAGTAGTATTTGGAAAGGCTGGAACACCTGATAAAAATGATACTATTATAAATGTAGACGTTGTATTAAGATCTAAAAAAGGCAGCAGCAGATCAGGACCCATGGCAGCTCACGAGGCCTGTGATAAAATAATTCAGGAAATAAGAGAGTATTTGAAAAAAATGCATGGTAGAGACTGCAGTGAAAAACATGAATACTTTGATAAAATAAGGCCAGGTAAAAAGAAGGTTGTTATAGTAAAGCAAGTAGCAGGACAGGGAGCTATGTATGATACAGGAATTCTTGGTAAAAATCCAGGTGGATTCATAGGATGCAGATCTATAATAGATATGGGAAATGTACCTATAATATTAAGCCCTAATGAATACAGAGATGGTGCGTTAAGAGCCATGAATTAGAGGTGATAAAAATGGGAATCGGGCCGTCTACAAAAGAAACTACATTGCATCATTTCAGAGATCCTCTTTTAGATGTGGTGTCAAATGATAATGATGTGGATATTTTAGGAGTTATTGTTGCAGGAACACCCCAGGAAAATCAAGATAAAGTTTTTGTTGCTCAAAGAATAGCAGCCTGGGTGGAAGCCATGAGGGCAGATGGAGCCATAGTATCTATTGATGGATGGGGAAACAGCAATATAGATTTTGCTACAGCTATAGAAGAGATAGGGAAAAGGAATATACCTGTGGTAGGAATGAGTTTTGTGGGAACTCAAGCTCAATTTGTAGTTACCAATGAGTATATGGATACCATAGTAGATTTTAACAAGTCATCAGAAGGTATTGAGACTGAAGTAGTAGGAGAAAACAATGCAACAGAATTGGATGCTAAAAAAGCATTAGCTTTTTTAAAATTAAAAATGAGAAATAAGGAGAGCTAATTATGAATATTGAAAGAACCATATTTGCAATAGACTCACATACAATGGGTGAACCTACAAGAATAGTTGTTGGTGGAGTACCTAACATTCCAGGAAATACAATGCCAGAAAAAAAGGCCTATCTTGAAGAGCACTTAGATTATTTAAGGACAGCTATAATGCTTGAACCAAGAGGACATAATGATATGTTTGGTTCTATATTGACACAGCCAACTACAGATAAAGCTGATATAGGAATAATATTTATGGATGGTGGTGGATACTTGAATATGTGCGGACATGGATCCATAGGAGCATCCACAGTGGCAGTGGAGACAGGAATTGTAAAAGCTGTAGAACCAGTTACAAAACTTACTTTAGAAGCTCCAGCAGGACTTATACAAGCTTCTGTAAAAGTGGAAAATGGAAGTGCGAAGGAAGTCTCAATAACCAATGTACCAGCATTTTTATATAAAAAAGATGTAGAAATAGAAGTACCTGATATAGGAAAAGTTGTAATGGATATATCTTTTGGAGGAAGCTTCTTTGCCATAGTCAAGGCTGAAAATCTGGGAATAGAGATAGAAACCAAAAATGCACAAAAATTAATAGAAATAGGCATGAAAGTAATAAAAGCAGTAAATGAACAAGTAGAAATACAGCATCCAACTCTTTCTCATATAAAGACAGTGGATTTATGTGAAATTTGGGGACCAGCAAAAAGTAAAGATGCCACTTATCAAAATGCAGTTGTATTTGGACAAGGACAGTTGGATAGATCACCTTGTGGTACAGGTACTAGTGCTAAAATGGCTACTCTCCATGCAAGAGGTGAACTTAAAGTAAACGAAGATTTTGTGTATGAAAGTATAATAAATACAAAATTTAAGGGTAAAATACTGGGATTGACCAAAGTAGGGGATTATGATGCTGTTATTCCTCAGATAACGGGTTCAGCTTATATAACAGGGCATAATCAGTTTTTTATAGATCCTGAGGATCCAGTTAAATATGGATTTATATTAAAATAACTTAAAAAAATATCAAAATTTAGCATTATATTGATTTTTATAAAATATCTATAATTAGAAGAAAAAATAAAGGGGGTCTTTCGGTGATAAAAATAGTTTTTGGAATATTACTTGTTCTAGTATTATATTTTTCATTTGTATTTTTTACAGATTATGCAAAAGCAGCAAAAGAAAAGAAATTAGAAAAAGCAAATTTTTTTGGATTAGGTGGAGTTGGATTTGTAGCTAATTTTTTTGATACTCTGGGAATAGGAAGTTTTGCAACCAGCACAGCATTATTAAAATTTTTTAAACTTACAAAAGACAGGACTTTACCTGGTACCTTGAATGTATCTTGTACAATACCTGTAACTATCGAAGCTCTTATATTCATAACAGTTATAAAAGTAGAACCTGTAACTTTGTTTGCCATGCTGATTTCATCAACCATAGGTGCGGTACTGGGTGCAGGTATAGTTTCCAAGCTGGATGAAAGAAAAATAGAAATAGGAATGGGTGCTGCATTAATCATAGTAGCATTTATAATGCTGGCAGGTCAGTTAAAGTTTATGCCGGTAGGCGGGGCCGCAATAGGACTTACAGGAGGAAAGCTTATAGTTGCAGTAGTAGCTAATTTTATATTAGGAGCACTTATGACACTTGGAATAGGACTTTATGCACCATGCATGGCACTGGTATTTGCACTTGGAATGAGCCCTAAGGTGGCTTTTCCTATAATGATGGGCTCCTGTGCATTTTTAATGCCAGCTGCATCTGTTAAATTTATAAAAGAAGATTCTTATGACAGAAAGGCCTCTATGTCTATAACTATATTTGGTAGTATAGGCGTGCTAATAGCAGCATATATAGTTAAATCACTGCCATTGAATATTCTGACCTGGCTTGTAATTGTTGTTATAATTTATACTTCCGTAACTATGTTTAAATCTGCAGCAAAGCATAAAAGAGAAAGTGTGGAAGCATAAAATTTACAGTTAAAAGATTAACAAAATAATAAAATTATGCAAAATATCACGCCAATATTAGATGATATGCTAGTATTTATACAAATGCAAATCAGGGTGATGTTCCTATATGACCTCGCTCCCCTATGTGTGGGATACGAGGTTTTTTTTGGTATATTGCAAGTTAAATATTGGTTTTATGCAAATTAATATTAAGTTGGCAGCATTGTAAACGAATAATTAATTAAGGAAAGGAATGGTGTTGGATGATTAAAATCTTGATGGCCTTACTTATTATTTGTGCACTATATTTTTTAGTCGTATTTTTTAAAGATTATATTAGTAAGGTAAAAAACAAATCTCTTGATAATAGTAAGTTTTCAACCTTTGCAGCAAGTGGATTTGTAGTTAATTTTTTTGATACTTTGGGAATAGGAAGTTTTGCTATATTTACTGCTATATTGAAAAATTTTAAACTTACTGAAGATAGAACTATACCAGGTACATTAAACGTTTCATGTGCAATTCCTGTAATAGTAGAAGCCATGGTATTTATAAATGTAATTAAAGTGGAGCCTATTACCTTAATAGCTATGATTGTAGCTGCTACTCTTGGAGCTGTACTGGGCGCAGGATTTGTAGCCAGATTAGATGAAAGAAAGATAGAAATAGGAATGGGTACTGCCCTTTTAGTGGTAGCTTTTATAATGTTTGCTGGACAGGTAAACATTATGCCTTCAGGAGGAAATTCAACTGGACTGACAGGTATAAGATTGATCATAGGTTTAATTGGAAATTTTATATTTGGAGCGTTTATGACCCTTGGCATAGGAATTTATGCACCTTGCATGGCTTTAATATTTACTTTGGGAATGAGCCCTAAGGTAGCATTTCCAGTGATGATGGGTTCTTGTGCTTTCTTGGAAGTAGCAGCTTCTGTAAAATTTGTAAAAGAAGGGGCTTATGATATAAGAATACCTTTACCAGTTATAATATTTGGCTCAATAGGAGTTTTAATAGCTGCATATGTGGTTAAGTCATTACCACTTTCTATATTGAAATGGGTAGTTATAGGGATTATAGTTTATACTTCTATAATTATGTTTAAATCTGCAAAAAATAAGTTGCATAGAGGAAAAACCGATATGGTTTAAAATATCAGGTTATTCTGTTTCACACTTAGAATGATTTACACATATTATAAAACATAGCAAGCATTATTTGGAGTGAAATTATTGTTATATGCACTAATTCTTGCAGGAGGCAAAGGAACAAGGTTATTTCCATTATCCAGAGCTAAAAATCCAAAACAATTTTTAAAAATTATAAATGATAAGAGTTTTTTACAAAATACCGTAGATAGAATTATACCTTTGGTGGATAAAAAAAATATATATGTAGTTACAAATGAAGAATATATAGATAAAGTACAAGAAGAGCTTCCAGATATAAGTACAGAAAATATATTTGCAGAACCGGAAAATAAAGAAACCGCCACATGTATTGGATTTTCAGCGGTAAAATTATTAAAAAAGGATCCCGATGCTACCATGATAATTTTACCCTCAGATCATTATATAGAAAATAAAAAAGTATTTTTAGATACTATTTCTCAGGCTGTACAGATTGCAGAAAAGAGAAAGGGTCTTGTTACCATGGGAATTAAACCTACTAGACCCGAAACTGGATATGGTTATATAGAAATGGGAGAAAGAATCAATATAAACAGTGCTACTTTTAAAGTAGAGAGATTTTTAGAAAAACCGAATATAGAAGTAACTAAAGATCTACTATTGAAGGGCACATACCTTTGGAATAGTGGAATATTTGTATGGAGAGCAGATGTTTTTTTAAGGGAGATGCAAAAATATCTTCCTAAAATGTATAAATGCATGCTATCCGTGTATCAAAGTTTGAATACAGAACAAGAAGAAGAAATTATAAAAGAACAGTATAAGATTATAGATGGCATATCCGTAGATTTTGGAATAATGCAAAAAACAAGAAAGGCCTACGTAATTAAATGTAATTTTTTCTGGGATGATATAGGAACTTTTACTGCACTGGGAAGACTTTTTAAAAATTTTGATGGAAATAATGTAAAAGGAAATGCGGTATTGCAATCCAGCGAAAATTGTACTGTATTTGGAAACGACAAACTTATAATAATGTTTGGAGTCAAGGACTTAATTGTAATAGATTGCAAGGATGTGCTTTTGATTATGGATAAAAATAAAGATCAGGAATTGAAGTATTTAGTAGATATTTTAAAGAATAAAAGTAATTTCAAGAAATATCTATGAATTATACAATAAGGATTTATTATTAAAAACTTAATTGATTTTAATAATAAATCCTTTATTTTATCATTGAAGTAAAAAATATTTTATATATTTACAGGTTCTCCTTCCCACTTATATAATTGATTGCTATTTTAATTACAGTTACAACATGCTGACTTTTGCCTATATATTCTTTGCCATTTTCAATAAATTCAGGGCTGTATTTTTTAACTAGCTGAATTAAGGCATCCTCCTTTTCCTTGTCATAAACCTTAGATGCCTTACCAAAAATTAAAAGACTTTCATATTTTGAAGTGAATTCCCCTGGTATAATTTTTGAAGAAGATACTATATTAAAACAGACAGTATTGTTAATTGATATATTATCTAATTTAGCTCCCTCATTGGCACAATGAAAATATAAATTATTATTATAATAAACATAATTTATGGGAACTGCATAAGGTTGATTGTTCTCATCACAAGTGGATAATATGCCATACTCTGATTTTTCAAGTATTATGGGAATTTTAGATTGGTCCATTATTCTATCTTTTCTTCTCATTTTTTTCATAATTCATACCCCCGTGAGTTAGTGACCTAATTAATCTTAATTTATGTTCTCGATCCATTCTTTTTATCATATATTCTCTATGCATGGCCTCTTTTTTTGAAATAAATTCTTCAAAGTAAACAAGCTTTACAGGGGTTCTACCTCTGGTATATTTGGCACCCTTTCCATTGTTATGGGTTTGCAGCCTCTTTTCCAGATTATTGGTATATCCTGTATAAAACGTTCCATCCTTGCATTTTAACATGTAGACATAATTCATTTTATAATCACTTTCATAAAATTATTTAGCAGATACATAAATATTGTTTTCAATGTAAAATCTCCAGGGATAATTGGCCGCCTCCTGGGCATAACTGATACCTATTCGCTTTGCGCTTTTTATATTAAAATCATTAATATCGTCTTTTGCAACGTATAAGCTGCCGTTGCAGAGATCCACCTTATTTTCACTTTTACCTATAGCCAGCGCATTACATAATTTGCCGGGACCATTAGCTAAATTTTTTATCTGGGCTTTGTTTAAAGAAGAAAATGATTTATTATATCTATTTAAAGATATTTTATCCAGACTTTCCAATGGTTCAAGAGCTCTTATTAACACTGCTTCAGGTATGTCCTCTTTTTCAGTTACTATGTTAAAGCAATAATACATACCATATATCATATATACATATGAAAAACCAGGAGTGCCATACATGATTTCCGTGCGGTTAGTTCGTCTGCCGCCATAGGAATGGGCAGCTTTATCCGTAATGCCTCTGTAGGCTTCCGTTTCCACTATTCTTCCGGATAGTCTTTTGCCATTTATTTCGTGAACCAGTATTTTACCAAGGAGGTTTTGTGCAACTGACAGGGTATCCTTACTATAGAAATCCCATTGTAATTTTTTCAAAATAACACAACCTTTTTTTACATTATACAAGAAATATATAATAAATTATATACTAGGCAGTTATTTTGTCAAATTTGATGCTGACATTCTATATTTCGGATGAGGTTGTTTTGGCATAAAGCATTTAGTTTTCATATTATTGAGCTGCATATAGAATTAAAATTAATTTTAAGAAACTATTATACAAAATATCCATATTTATGATAAGATTAGATCATAAATTAGTAAAAGATGATACAGGAGATTAAAAATTATGAGGATACTCTATTATGATTGCTTTTCTGGAATAAGTGGAGATATGAATCTGGCAGCACTGTTGGATTTGGGCGTAGATGGGAAATATTTGATTTCCGAGCTGGCAAAATTAAATGTTGAAGGTTATGATATACATATCAATAAGGATATAAAAAGTGGAATTTCGGGTACTAAAGTAGATGTGATTTTAGAAGAACAAAATCATAAAAAAAATTATGATCATAGTTGCCATTTCAATAGAAATTTAAAGGATGTAGAAAATATAATAAATTCCAGCAATTTAAATTCGAAAGTTAAAAATATAAGTTTAGAAATTTTTAAAAAGGTGGCACAGGCTGAAGCCAAAGTGCACAATAAACCTTTGAATGAAATACATTTTCATGAAGTAGGAGCGGTGGATTCTATAGTTGATATTGTGGGGGCTGCCATATGTTTTGATTATTTAAGTGTAGACAAGGTGGAATCATCTAAGGTAGAAGTAGGCAAGGGATTTGTAAAATGTGCTCATGGAATACTGCCGGTGCCAGCACCTGCTACAGCGGAAATACTTCAAAATGTTCCTATAAAAGCTGAGGTACCCTTTGAGGCCACTACTCCAACTGGTGCAGCAATATTATCCTATTTTTCTTCAAGATATACAGAAAATAAAAATTTTAAAATAGATAAAATAGGATATGGTATAGGGCATAGGGACAATGATGACATTCCAAATGTATTGAGAGTCTTTTTAGGAGAGGTTATTCCAGAAGAAAAATATATTAAATACAAAAATTTTAATGAGAATAAAAATCATAGAATTGAATATATATCAGTTAATGGGGAGAAGCTAGACGAATATGATTTCAATGATAAAGATTATAAGGTGGAAGATATACAGGTTATAGAATGTAACATAGATGACATGAATCCTGAAATGTATCAGTGTATAATGGATATGTTACTGCAAAATGGAGCATCAGATGTATATTTGACCCCTATAATTATGAAAAAGGAAAGACCTGCAGTAAAACTGACTGTATTATATAAGTCAAAGGTAGAGGAAAAGATAAGGGATATTATCTTAACTCAAACTACTACATTGGGATTCAGAAAGTATAGAATGCAGAGAAATATATTAAATAGAAATTTTACAAAGGTAGCTACCAAATATGGTGAGGTCAGTGTAAAAAATGCTTATTATAAAGGAAAAAAGATAAAAAGTAAAATTGAATATGAGGATTGCAAGAAACTTGCATTGAAAAATAAAATAGGTATCAACGATGTGTATAAAGAGGCTATGATTCAATTATTAAAGCAGTGAAGTTTTAGAACTTAATTTAACAAAATACTGTGATCCCCATCAAGTGATCTAGGTTCAGGTGAAGTTTGTTCATAAGGGATTGATTTCTGTATCTGAGTCTTAGAAGAACTTATACAGGGGTGTAGTGCTTACCCCCCACTTTATGTGGGGGTGTTAGCAAATGGTATTCTTCGGATAAAAACTATAAAATATAAATTGCAGCTGTTTGAACTGAATGTTGACAAATAGATGTTAAAAGCTATATTATAATGGTATATAAATAACATGTATTATATAATAGTATTTGCTCATTTGCCTATTATATTATTGTTTATATCCTATGTAGTGAAAAAAGAAATGGATGTTTTTAAGCATTCGTTTCTTATATTATTATTATTATTATTTAGGAGGAATGTCATATGAAGGTAACTGGAATATTAGAAAAGGCAGCTAAGGATGCATTGGTTAAAGCTGGAGTGGAGTTACTTGACAGGGATCCAGAGGAAAGTCTTGATAAGATATTTGCATTAATTAAAAAAACAGTAAAAAAAGATAAGGACAATCTAGCTAAGGTAGAGAGAGTTGAAGAATTATATAAAACGAATTCTGCAATTCATAAACTTGCTATTGATGTTGTCAAAGATTCAAATAAAAAGTGTCTGGACAAATTTTTTACTAATTTTTTTGCAAATGCAGCTTGGTATGGAATACCAAAGAGGGAAAAATTCTTTCAGGATACAGGGATAAAAACTCCATTTACCATTCTTATGAGTCCATCTATGAGATGTAATTTGAGATGTACTGGATGCTATGCTTCAAGTTACAGCAAGGAAGACGATATTCCAAAGGAAGAAGTAGATAGAATTATTGGAGAGGCTAGAGATCTTGGAATTTATTATTTTGTGATTCTTGGAGGAGAACCTTTTATAAATGACTATATGCTTGATATATATGAAAAATATAGTGACTGTATGTTTACTCCGTTCTCAAATGGTACTTTATTTAATGAAAAATTAGCAGATAGGATAAAAAAACTCGGCAATGTAATTCCCATGTTTTCTTTGGAGGGATTTGAGAAAGAAACGGATGAAAGAAGGGGCAAGGGAATATTCAAGCAGGTTATGCATGCAATGGATCTCCTAAAAGAACGTGGAGTCATATTTGGAGTTTCTACAGCAACTAGCAGATATAACATAGATACGGTGACGTCAGATGAATTTATAGATATGTTAATAGAAAAAGGGGCTAAAATGAGCTGGTATTTTATATTTATGCCCGTAGGTAAAGAACCTGATGTAGACTTGATGCTTACTCCAGAACAAAGAATACGTTTGGGAGAAAGAGTGAGAAAGATAAGAACTACAAAACCTTATTTTGCAATTGACTTTTTCAATGATGCTCCTTACGTTGGAGGGTGCATTGCAGGAAAATTTTATTGCCACATAAATTCGGAGGAGGAAGTGGAACCTTGTATATTTGCTCATTTTGCAGTTGACAATTTAAAGGGCAAAAAACTTGTAGATGTATTTAAATCAAACTTTTTTAATGAGCTGAGACACAGACAGCCATACAATGATAATTTATTATTACCTTGCATGATGATTGATAATACGGAACAAATTAGAGAAATTGCAAAGAAAACGGGAGCAAGACCTACAGACGAAGGTGCAAGGAGGATGCTGGAAGATCCTGAATTTCAGAAGAAGCTGGATAAATTGTCAAAGGATTTTAAACCTTATGCGGAAAAGGCATGGAAAAAGGATTTTAACTGTGAGGGCAATTACAAAATGTCTAAGGGTTAGATCTTTAAAACATCCGAAGAAGAATAAATTCTTTGGATGTTTTAATTTTTTGGATTTGTAAATAGATATAAGGAGAAGTTGAAAGATATACTTTTATTTGTTAATATTAGTGTAAAATACATATGGTAAATTGCAATTAACAGAAATGTATAGGAGAGTTTTTATGAATAGATATATAAAGACGGTATTATTTTTGATATTAGCTTTAACTTCAATTTTTGCAGTTTCATGTAATAGACATCAGGACAATGAGGTCAGTAAAGAATCACTTCAAGGAAATATTGAAATTGTAACTGATGTAGAGCATGGTCCCCAACTAAAGCTTGCAGCAAGTAGATTTAGAGAAGTACATAAAAAGGTCAATGTGGATGTTATAGTAGTAAAGGATACAGATAATAACATCAAGTCCATACTGGATAATTCTCAGTATGCGGCAGATATAATAACATTGGATGATAGTTATGTAAAGCATATTTTATCTGTATATTCGGATAGAATTTTAAAAATAACAGATTCAGGAAATTTATATAAAAATACTTTGTTAAATAATAAGATGAATAATGATACTATGAAAGGGTCAATTTATGCATTACCATGGGATACATGCCCCAAGGCTTTAATATATAGGAAGGATATATTTGCCAAAGAAAACATAGATGTAGATAATATAAAGACCTGGAGCGACTATATAGAAGTGGGAAGAAAAATAAAGGAGGACACTGGGAAAGTGCTCATGGGAAATCTTTCCGATGATAATAATGATATTTTTTTATTGCTTGCAAATGAACTGGGAACAAGTTATTTTAATGAAAGCGGGAAATTAAGTTTTCAATCTGAAAAATGGTCCAGAATTATAGAAATGGCCAAAATTCTTTATGGGGAGAACTTAATAGAAGATTTTAATTCCAAAAGCGAACTCATAAACAGACTAAAGGGAGATAAAATAGTGTCATTTATCGGGGATCCAACTTATGCTAAAGCATTAATGAATGATTATCCAAAAGATAGTTATAAATGGGGAATAATAAAACTTCCTTCTTTTGAACCAGGGGGAAATAGGGATGTTTCCCTGGGAGGAATAAATTTAATCATAAATAAAAATACTAAACAAGTTAACCTGACACAGGATTTTATAAATTTTGCACTTACAGATGATGAATTACAAATGGATTTATTGAATGATTATGGCAGATTTCCGGTAAACATGGATATATACAATCTTGTGGATTTGAATAAACAAGTCCCGTATTTTGATAGTAAGGCATGGAATTTATTTGCTGGAGTGGAGCAGGGAAGTTTTAGTATAAATTATACTAAAGATTTTCCTAAGGTACGGGAAAAAGTAAAGGAGATTTTAACTGAACCTATTGTAGAAAATCAAGATTTTAAAACTATATCAGAAAATATAGAAGCATCTTTGAAAAATGAGATTAAAAAATAAAATTTTTAAATTTGAGTTAATGAAACGTTTACAAAATTTAAAAATTAGGGTATAATAAAATCATAGGGAATTAATCATAGGGATCTTTTAACATAAAAACAGAACCTTTTAACTAAGCATGGGAGTAGTTAAAAGGTTTTGTTTTTTATGGAATAATTAAATATTTAAAATTTTATTGTAAGCATTAATAGTATTTTCCGAAGTTTTTTCCCAGGAAAATTTGGATGCTTGTTTTAAAGCTTTCAAGCTCAATTCCTCTCTTATACTTTCATCATTAAGTAAGGCCTCTATGGAGTACATAAGGCTTTTTATATCAAATGGATTTATAAGAATGCCGCCATCACCCACTACTTCTGGAATAGATGATACATCTGAAGTTATTACAGGAGTACCACAACTCATGGCCTCTAGTGGAGGAAGACCAAATCCTTCATATAAGGATGGATATATGAAGGTATCGCAGGCATTATAGAAAACAGGCAGCATTTTTTCTTCCACGAATCCTGTGAATTTAACATTTTCTTTTATATTTAAGTCTGTACTTAAATTTTTTAGCATATCTAAATCATCTTTATTAGAACCTACTATAATTAAGTCATAATTCCTATCTAAATTTTTGTGAACTTTAGAAAAGGCAGTAATTAATGAGGATACATTTTTTCTAGGACTAAAACCTCCTATATAGAGAATAAATGGATTCTCTATATTATATTTAATTTTTATTGCATGTTTACATTTGTCCTTTTCCAGGGGTTTGTATTTGTCATCAGCAGCTAAAGGAGTTATGAATATTTTATTTTCATCTATAGGGAAAAATTTTAGAATATCCTTTTTTGAACAATTGGATACAGTTATTATTCCATCAGCTAAATTGATAATATTAGGCATCTCTTTTAAAAATTTTCCCAGGTATCCTTTCCCTACGGTTTCAGGAAGCACATAAGGTATTAAGTCATGTATAGTGACAATTTTTTTACAACTTATATTTTCAGATATGCCAATACCGTTTTGAGGAATATGATATATATCTACAGTTTCTTTTTTTAAATTTGTTGGAAAGTAATATTGCTCAAAAAATCTATGTTGTCTTTTAGAAGCCATTATTATTTTAGTATTATCCTGTCTGAAATTTTTATAATTATTACCTGACCAGTATATATTATAAAAATTCTCCATGTGGTTTTTAATCATGAATTTTAATATTTTTTCTGTATAAGTGCCTATGCCAGTACCTTTATACCAATTAATCCCCCTTGCATCAACGGCAATTTTCATTGTTCTCTACCTCCACACTCTAGTAACACTAAACTGATTGAAGCGTTCTAATATATATATTATTAGCACTTGTATAAAAAGGTGAACGTAACTTTTGAATCCAAAGTTAAATGAAGTTCTATCTATCACATACATGTATGGTCAGACATATACTACGTATATAATAATTTTTGGAGGAAGAAGCTTTTGGATATATTAGAAGTACGAAAATATGTTGAAGATGCCTATGATCTCCATATTGAATTCATAGAAAAAATAAAAAGCATATATAAAATTCATACAAAATATAAAGAATATTGTTTGAAAGTGATAAATTATGACTTCGGACATTTTCTATTTATAATTTCAGCTATAAAGCATCTCCAAAATAAAAAGTTTAAAAACATACCTGAAATAATTAATACTAAAAATAAAAAGAAATTTATAAAAATGGGCGATTCCTATGCCTATTTGTGTAAATGGGTTAATTCCAGACAATGTAATTATGACAATCCCTTGGATATTTTAGTTGCTACTTCAAAATTAGCAGAGCTGCACAAAAAAAGTCACAATTTTCAAGTTACTGATAGAATGAATCCAAGAATAGGGTGGTTTAAGTGGATAGATAACTTTTTAACCAGAAGAGATGAAATACTGGATTTTAAAAAAAGAATACTGAATAAATCACATAAGGGAGAATTTGATATATTGTATTTAAAGGCTATGGAAAAGGAAATTAATATTGCAGAAAGTTCTATAGAACATTTGAAAATCTCTGGTTATATGGACAGTATGAAAAAACAAATAAAGGATGGTGGGTTTTGCCACCATGATTATGCAAACCATAATGTATTAATAGATACTCAAGGTGAAGTAAATATTATAGATTTTGATTACTGTATGATGGATACCCATCTCCATGATCTGTCCAGTTTGCTCATAAGAAGAATGAAAAATGGAAGATGGAGAATTGACAATGCAAATTTTATTATAGATGCCTACAGTGCAATAAATAGGGTAAGTCAGGAAGATATACCCATTATGGCTGCCTTTATGGAATTCCCACAGAATTATTGGCAAATTGGAATACAGTACTATTGGGAAAAACAACCATGGGGAGAGGATTTCTTTATAAAAAAATTAAATAAAATGCTCAAAGATAGACAGAAAAAATTGGAGTTTATAGATGAGTTTAAGAATGAAAAATATAGTTGATTAAGAAGGAGGAATAAACCTATGTCACATAAAAGATCACATTCTCAAAAGACAGGAGAACTTGAAAGTACTGATTTAGGTTACTATGAAAATAAGGCAGAAAGTTTGAAAAAAACTGTTAAACAATTGGAGAAAATGAACAAGAGGAAAAAAGAAGTTATGAAACTTGAAAAAAAGAAAAGACGTATATTGAGGGAAATGAAAAAAGTTCACAAATAAAATCGGGACAAAAGTAAAATTACGAGGTGATTTGAGAGTGTACTGCCACAATATTGAGTCATATTTTGTAAGATACTTAGAATCAAAAGGGATATTTTTAGTAAAGGAATTTAAAGACAAGGTCAAATATAAAGATTTAACTCTGAATAAAATAAAAGATCAAATATGTATAATAAGTGAATTTCATAAAAGAACTTTAGGATATACCGGTGTTATGAATAAGAGATTAGATAATAACATAGGTAGAACAGTAGAACAGTATAAGATTTATAATAGAAGGTTTAAAAAGGATTTAGATGTAATAGAAAATTTAAAAAGTAAAAGTGGTTTTCAGGAAAAGATAAGTCATGTGGGAAGAAAATATTTGACAAGATCAGAAAAGTGTGTTGACAATTTATATAAAAACCATTATATAGAGTTGATAGTTAGAAGTATGAACAGAATTGAAATGTGTCTTAGAGATACCTGTTTTGACAACTTGAGAAAGGATAATAATATAGAAGTAATGGATGTAAAAGGCTGCTGTTATAATATGGTGGAAATGGATGCGGTATATTTTTTAAACAGGTTAAAAAGAAAAGGTGTGGATATTGATTTTATTCACACCGCTGCTGACTTTTGTAAGTGTGAATCTTTAAATGACAATAGCGTACAATTTATATTATCCATGTTATCTTATCCCTACGAATTTATGAAATGTTACAGCAGGTATAAATATCATACTAAAAATTGGGATGAGGAGGAATACCTAAGTAAGTTAAATAAGGCTATGAATGAAGATGGAGATAGTCTGATTTAAATTATATCAGGTGATAAAGGAGGTCTTCAATTGGTAGATAGATATGGGGAAAAAAAATATTTAGCTAAATATGATCTATGCGTAGAGCTTTTTGATAGATTCGATTTGGAAATAAATGATATTGTACCTATAAGAAATGTATATATGGTTTCTACAAATAAAGGGGAAAAGATATTAAAGAAGGTAGAGTACACTTTAGATGAGCTAAAATTTATTTATGAAATTTTAACTTATGTAAGAAATAAATTTCCCAGGGTAGTTAATTTCCTAAAGAATAAGAAAGGTGACATATATACAATTTGGAAAGGTGATATGTATTGCATAATGGATATGGTTCAAGGAAAAGAATGTAATTTTAGTAATCCTGTAGATTTGGATATTGCATCTGAAGGATTGGGAGAATTCCATCTTGCTTCGGAAGGATTTAAAAGCAGCATGAATAATAAATATAATAATGGAAGACTTATTGATGTTTTTAAAAGAAGAGTTCAGGAAATGGAGTTTTTTAGAAGTATAGCAAACATACATGAGAAGAAGACGGAATTTGATGAGATATTTATAGATAATTCAAGATATTATATAAAAGAGATAAAAAAAAGTGAAAGGTTGCTGGAAAAGTCCTGTTATTATAAGCTTTGCAGCGAAGAGGACAAAATAGTGGTATGTCATCATGATTTAGCTTATCATAATATAATGATAAATGACAATAAAGCTTATTTTTTAGATTTTGATTATGCCATTATAGATCTTAAGGTACATGATTTGTGTAATTTTATAAATAAAGTTATTAAAAATTTTGCCTTCGACATGGAAAAAACCAAATCAATAATAGAGGGGTACTGTAATAAAAATACTTTAAGTGATAGGGAACTTGAAGTATTATATGCCATGCTAAATTTCCCCAATGACTTTTATACTATATCAAAAGATTATTATACTAAAAGAAAGGATTGGGAAGAGGAAGTGTTTTTGGATAGATTAAAGAGAAAAACAAGATATAAAGAGGATAGAATGGAGTTTTTAGAAGAATTCAAGAATACAATCTTAAATAATTAAAATATGATACCCTTGAAATAAGCAGTATATTTATTTCAAGGGCATGTGTATTTCATGGGATCATTTTTTCCCTATGATTTTATTATATATGGTTATGGTGTCATTAGCTGTTTTTTTCCAACTTAATTGGGAGATTCTCTGAATGCCAGAGGATATAAGTTTCTTTTTAAGATTATCATCTGATAGTACATTTAGCATGGCCTCGCATAATTTATTTTGATCTTCAGGATCTATGAGAAGAGCCCCGTCACCGACAACTTCAGGAAGAGAAGTGGTATCTGAAGTTATTACAGGAATTCCACAGGCCATAGCTTCTATGGGAGGCAGACCAAATCCCTCATAGAAAGAGGGATATACGAATAATTTAGCAGCGTTATATATAAATGGAAGGTGTTCCATGGATATAAAACCAGGAAATATAACTTTGTCAGATATATTTAGTGTTTCAGTGCGCTCCTTGTACGTACTGTATGATTTCCCCTTTGTACCTGCTATTACAAGTTTTATAGGTTTTTTGTACAATGATATCAATCTATTAAAGCTTTCAATTAAACCCAATATATTTTTCCTGGGACTAAATCCACCAACATAAAGTATATAATCCCCAGTTATAGAATAATATCTTTTAGCTATATATTTACTTATGTTTTTATCTAAAGGCTTATATATTTCTTCGCTGGCTAAATGAGTAACATATATTTTATCTTCAGGAAAATTAAAAGCTTTCATTATGTCCTTTTTGGAGAAATCTGAAACTGTAATTATTCCATCACATTTAGGTATTATTTCAGGAATGTACTCTGAAAAAATTTTTAAATATCTGCTGCTTACAGTTCCAGGCATTTTATAGGGAATTACATCATGAAGAGTTATAACAAATTTACAATCTTTATCCATGGGAAGTCCCACACCGTTTTGTGGTACGTGATATAATTCTATTTTGTTATATTTTATTTTGTTAGGTATATTTATTTCCTCCCAAAAGCTAGTTTTATTTTGCGGAGAAATAGTGTTTAAAGTAAAATTTTTTTTTAGACATATATCATTTCTGAAGCTTTTCGGCATGAAAAGCAAATAACTATTTATATTATCAATATTATTTAAACAGTTTATAAGCTGGTAAGTATAAGTGCCTATGCCAGTACCTCTATACAATTTTGCGGCACGACCATCAATTCCTATTTTCATAGAATTATTCCTCTCTAAATTGGTATATTTTATTATATTAAAATCCAGTTAAAAATGTTAATATTCTTCTAAAATAACTTAGCTGTTCATATAGATATATAGGGGTGATTAACATGATGCGAGAATTTGAAATAGAAAGACAATTTGATGTAAAAATTGAAAATATAAGGCCAAACAGGGGAGTATATCTTTTGAAAACTAATAAAGGAATGAAGTGTTTAAAGAAGGTAAATTACGGAACCCAAAAACTTTTATTTGTTTATGGAGCTAAGGAACATTTAATAAATAATGGATTCCCATATGTAGATAAATATTATGTTAATATAGATGGAAATCCTTATGCTCTTGTGAATGAAGATATTTATACCCTCTCAGAGTGGATTAACGGTAGGGAGTGTGATTTTAAAAACAAAGAGGATGTTATAAGTGCTTCTAAGTGCTTGGCAAACATGCACATAGCTTCTAAAGGATATGAGCCGCCTGAAAACAGCAAGCTTAAGACGGATCTTGGGAGATGGCATCATCTTATGGAAAAGCGAGTTAAGGCTCTGGATAAGATGAGAGACATGGGCAGAAAAAAAAGCAATAAGGAAAGTTTCGATTTGAATTATATGAAAGTTATTCAATTTTATAAGGATTTTGGAAGAAAAGCTATTGAAGTACTAAGGGATTCCAAATATGATGAATTATGTGATATAACAAAAGAGGAAAAAGGATTTTGTCATCATGATTTTACATATCACAACATAGTGATAGATAATGACAATAATGTAAATGTAATAGACTTTGATTATTGTAAAAGGGAAGTAAGAAGCTACGATATATCATCTTTTATGATTAAGGTTTTGAAAAGATCAGATTGGAATATAGAAAATGCTAAACTTATACTTGATTCTTATAATGAGGTAAGTCCGCTTAAAGAAGAAGAATATAGGGTGATATTTGCCTTTTTGCTATTTCCTCAACGATTTTGGAGACTGGCAAATAGATATTATTATAATGAAGTTAATTGGCAATTGAATACCTTTAATAATAAGTTGGAGGAATTGATTTCTGAGCAGAAAAAATATATTGATTTTATTGAAGAATTTAAAAATATTTATAACCAAAAATAGATTTAAATTAAAAAGTTCAGGCCTATGTGGATTATTAAATTAAATCCAGTATAGGTCTTATTTTTTGCACTTAAAAAAGAACAAAGTCATATATATATATCATGACTTTTTATATATGGGGATGTTAGATTATGAAAATAGGTGATGTGGTAGTAAGAAAATCATATGATAGAGATATAACTTTTAAAATAATAGATATAAAGGAAGAAAGAAGCGGCAATATTTATATTTTAAAGGGAATAAATTTAAGATTAATTGCAGATTCCACAGAGGAAGATTTGGAGAGTGTGGAGGGGCAGTCTCTTACGAGAGATGAAAAGATATTTAATAAACAGGTTAATAAATCAATTAGAAATATTTTAATTAGCAGGGGAGGTTTCAGGCATGAAGGGGGAGCGGTGCAAGAATATAACATAACGAAGTTTGCATCCCATGATTCTAAAAATGAATTGGCCTTTGGAAGACCAGGAAAGATACTTCATGTAGATGGTGATCCAGAGTATTTGGATGTATGTCTTAAAGTATATAAGCAGCTTTTATTGGATGTAGTAGGTGCAAATATATCTGAAAAGGATCAACCAGTAAAGGTAGTAGAATTGGTAAAAAAAATAAAACCGGACATAATTGTAATTACAGGGCATGATTCCATAGTAAAAGGTGCCACGGATTATATGAACTTAGATAATTATAAAAATTCCAAATATTTTGTTGAAACAGTATCAGAACTTAGAAATTATGAATCTAATTATGATGATCTGGTAATATTTGCAGGAGCCTGTCAATCTTGTTATGAAAGAATTTTGGATTCGGGTGCTAATTATGCCAGTTCGCCAAGTAGAGTACTTATACATTGTTTAGATCCTGTATTTTTATGCGAAAAAATAGCATATACCAATATAGAAAAGGTTGTGTCTATTCAGGAAGCCATAAGAAATACTATAACCAGGACTAATGGAATTGGAGGATTACAAACCAGGGGAAAGTACAGGGAGGGATTCCCAAAGTCACCGTATGTATAAAAACTATAAAAGTTGTAAATATTATTGTATATATGAGTGACTTGAAGAAATAGTAATATATATAGTATAAATAAAACTATGCGGGCCTTGTTTACAAAAAATTAATATTGACAAAATAAATTATTAACTATATACTAGATAGTTTGGTTGACATAATTAACCTTATGATGTATAATATAAGATGTAGAGAGAGGGTGTTTAGAGAATGGAAGGAGTAAATGTATTAGCTTCTATAAGAAAGAATATTGAAAATCATGTAGGAGATAAGGTAACTTTAAAGGCAAATGGTGGTAGGAGAAAAGTTTTTGTAAATAAAGGAATAATAGAAAAGGCTTATCCCAGCATATTTGTAATTAGGTTGGAAAGTGACACCCAAAGGAAAGTGACTTACAGCTATTCAGATGTTTTAACAAAGACAGTTCAATTAGTTTTTTCAGTATAAATTGATATTTAGTTCTTTAAGTATCTATTAATTATCCTATAAGTTCATTAGTTGGTTTTTATAAAATATAATGATTTTAAAATAGTATGTCAAATAATAATTAAAATAATTATCATTTCATGTACTATTTTTTGTTGCAAATTTATAGGGTAAGAAGAAAGATGGTAAGCTTCCATCTTTCAACTATGGTATAAAAGGGTATTGAGAATTTATGAGAGGTTATATGGTTAACAACCAATTTAATATTACGTCAAAATTCTGCAAATGTCAATATTAATAGACATTATAAAAATTATCAAAAACATTGGCATATTTTTTATCTTTAATTTGTATAAATAAATAGTAGGTTTTTATGGGGGAGGTAATAAATATGAGCATAGATTTTGTTAAAGAAAATATAGAATGTGAACAGCTGATGGCTGAAAATTTTTCTGATACCGTAATAAAAGCAGAATATATAATACCGGATACTAATCCAGACGTTAACCATATTTTAATTCTCAATGCAAAGCCAAGCATAACCAACAAGGAAGTAATGCAGGATAAGGTGTTTGTAGAGGGAAAGGTGGAATACACCATACTTTATTTGGCCAAGGAAGATGAAAACATGGGCATTTATAGTGTGAGCTATGCTGGTGATTTTTCAAATTATGTTGAGATACCAGGGGCACAGCATATTATGCTTTGTGATGCTGACTGTTATGTGGAACATATGAATTGTGCGGTAGCCAATGAAAGAAAGGTATCTATTGAAGGGATCATAAAATTAAAGGCAGAAGTATATAAAAAGTATGAATTTGAAGTTATAAAGGATGTAGAAAACTCTGGAGACATACAGATGTTAAAAAACCCTGATACTATAGATAAAATAGTGGGAACAGTATCCGGGGATTTAGTTGCAAAAACTGAAATTCAGATACCTGTGGATAAACCGCAGATAGGTAGTATATTGGAATGTAACGTAAATGTTCACAAAAAAAATGTAAAGGTATTGGAAGGACAGATATCTATAGAGGCATATGTGCTTATAGGTGTGCTTTACAGGGGAAAAGATACAAGAGACATAGAATATATAGAGGAAGATGTTTATGTAAATAAGGAAGTCCCGTTAGATGGAGTAATTCCATCCATGGACAGTTATACTGATTTTTATGTAGATGAAATGGAAAGAGGCATAAGGGAAGATGATCTAGGTGAAAGCAGAACAATCGAAATGGAAGTATTGATAAAATCCAATACTAAAGTGATGTACAAAGAGGATATGGATATAATAGAAGATGCTTATTCTCCCTCTTCACTTATGCAAATGGACAAAAAAGATTATGAATTAAACGTAATGCATGGGCAAAATACCACTCAAAGTATGATTAAATCCAATATAGAATTAGAGGGCAATTCTAAACCTAAAGAAGTGATTATGTGTTATGGAGAAGTTTGTATAACAGATAAAAAAATAGTAGAGGATAAAGTTGTTGTGGAGGGAATTTTAAGTGTCAAGGTCTTATATAAAAATTTGGCAGATGAAATAAACAAGGCCAGCGATGAGATACCTTTTAATTGCAGTATAGACGTACCTGAGACTAAAATTGACATGCAGTGCATAGCAAAGGTGGCCCTGGAAAGCATACAGGGAGATATAGAGATAGATACCATAGCTGTAAAGGCGGTAGTAGAAGCCTATGCAAGAGTAAATTATATTACTCATAAGGAGTTTCTGGTAAACATAGATTCCGCAGAAGGGGAATTCCCTGCTAAAAAGGCCAGCTTAACCATATATGTGATTCAACAGGACGATACACTCTGGAAAATAGCCAAGAAATATTATACAACCGTAGATGATCTAGTAAAATTGAATAATATAGAAGATCCGGAAGTCATAAAAGTGGGAGAAAAACTTATCATACCAGGAAGAGCTCTAATATAAGCAGAGAGCCCAAATCTTCGATTTGGTGCGAATCGCTTACTCACTCGACCAAAGGGAGAAGGAGCTACCTAAATTAGAACCCCAATCTTTGATTTGGCGTGAATTGGTTAAGCAGACATACAAAATCTATGGTTTTGATATGGTGTCTTATTCTTTGAGCACTCATTTGACGGAAGGAGGAGCTTCAGATTAACTTCAGTAATAAACTGCTGAAGTTTTTGTTTTGCGCATAATAATTGAGAATATGGAAAAAATATAAGATATCCGCAGGAGAGGGTGTATAGTATTGAAAGAAAAATCAGAAAAAAATTTAATAATAATAGGAGGAGCGGAAGACAAAACCGGTGAAAAAAAGATATTGAAAGAAGTCTGCAGTAGACTGGAAAAACAAGAGGATACACTTGTTATCGCAACTATTGCATCTGAAATGCCGGAGGAACTTGGAGATGAATATAAAAAGATATTTCAGGAATTGGGTATAAAAAACATAAAAATATTGACCATACGAAATAGAAAAGATGCTTTTGATGTAAATAATATAGCCATTATAGAAAATAGTGCACTGGTGTTTTTTACAGGGGGAGATCAGCTCAGAATAACAAGCCTTATAGGAGGTACTCCGCTGTATTCAAAGATTCAAGAATTATACAAAAAAGGATGCACTTTTGTTGGAACCTCTGCAGGAGCTTCCGTTATGAGCGATACTATGATAATAACAGGTCCCGATGAGGAATCCCCTAAAAAGTGTACTTTAAAAATGGCACCGGGACTGGGACTTATAAAGGGTGTGATTATTGATCAACATTTTGCACAAAGGGGAAGAATAGGAAGAATTCTTGTAGGAATAGCAGAAAATCCACAGAGTCTGGGCATTGGAATAGATGAAGATACAGCCATTATGGTTAAAGACAGTGATGAATTTACAGTAATGGGCTCAGGAGCAGTTTATGTAATAGATGGTTCCAATATAACTTACAGCAATGTATCAGAACAGTACCCTGAGGAAATACTGTCCATATTTAATGTGAGATTACATGTGCTTAAATATGGAGATAAATTTAATTTGATAAATAAAATGCCTTATAACAATTGAAGAAGTTTGATTTGGTAATTCGTATATAAAAACAATTAAAAATCAAAAAAAGGGTCAAATAGATATAAGGGAGGAGTCGGAGAAAACCGTTAAATCAGTGAATAGCATAAGAAATAGATGCTGATATACCGTTAGTTAAACGGGATTTTAAGCCCCTGGAGTACCAGGCCAAATGAAAGTAGCGTATAGCAAAATCAGATACTATGAATGGGGAAGTAAACACAATGTCTGTAGAATTGAAGTGTTTACGTAACGGGCAGTATACACAAAAATGAAGATAGATGATTTTAGAGTTTTTGAAGGAAGAAATATATTTGCTCATAAAAAATGTATAAAAATGTCTGTGGATTTGGAAGGATACAGTGAGATCCCAACTAAGGAGATAGATGGATTTAATGAAAGGTTGTTAACAACCATACCTGAATTAAACGAGCATAGGTGTGGAATCGATGAAAAACATGGATTTAAAAAGAGGTTGGAAGAGGGAACTTATCTGGCCCATGTTTGTGAACACATTATACTTGCAATTCAAAATAACCTGGGGATTGATGTATGTTATGGAAAGGCAAGAGAAGTAGAAGGAGACAAATATTATGTAATATATGAATATTCATATAAAAATACAGCACTGGAAGTTGGTAGAATAGCCGTGAATTTAGTAAATTCGCTGATAAAAGGGGTAAATTATAAATTTGATGAGGCTATGATAAAACTAAGGGAGATTTTAAAGACAGAACAAATCGGTCCCAGTACCTTATCCATAATATCAGAAGCCAAGAAAAGAGGGATACCTGTAACTAGGATTGGAAGTAATAGTGTATTTCAATTGGGATACGGAAAATGCAGTAAAATTATAGAGGCAACTATATCCTGTAATACACGAGCTACAGCTGTAGATATAGCCTGTGATAAGATATTGACTAAGGAAATGTTGAAGAATCAATGTTTACCTGTAGCAGAAGGTGGCAAGGTGGAAAGCCTAAAAGAATTATCCATCCTCACTGATGAAATAGGATACCCTATAGTTTTAAAACCATGTTTTGGGAATCAGGGCAAAGGTGTATTTGTGAATATAAAAAATCAGACAGAAGCAGTAAACGCTTATAAAATATTGTCGAAAAAATTCAGCAGCATAATGTTGGAAAAGAATATAATTGGGAAAGATTTTAGAGTGTGTGTGGTAAATGGCAAGGTAGTAGCTGCCGCCGAAAGAATACCGCCTTATGTTGTAGGAGACGGAATAAAAACTATAGCTCAATTAATAGAAAATGTGAATATGGATAGTATGAGGGGTGAAGGTCATGAAAAGCCTTTAACTAAAATAAAAATAGATGATGAGCTAAAAGCTTGTATACTTAAAGGTAATTATAAATTGGATAGTGTTTTGGCTAAAGATAAAAAGTTGGTTATAAGAGAAAATGGGAATTTATCTACAGGAGGAACAGCCATAGATTGTACTGATCTAATCTGTAAAGAAAATATAGATATCTGTGAAAGGGCAGCGGTTGCAATTGGATTGGATATCTGCGGAATAGATATATGTTGTATGGACATAGGTAAATCCATATTTGAAACCGGAGGGGCCATAATAGAAGTAAATGCGGCACCGGGTATTAGAATGCACCAGCATACCAATCAAGGCAAAAAAAGAAATGTAGCTGGAGCCATAGTAGATATGTTGTTTCACAGGTCTGAATCCATACCTATAGTTTCGGTCACTGGAACAAATGGCAAAACCACCACCACCAGGCTTATCGCACATATATTGAGTAAATCTGGATATAAGGTTGGCATGACCGTTACAGGAGGAATATATATAGACAATAAGTGTATATGTAAAGGAGACACTACAGGTTATTATAGTGCCAGAACTATTTTAAGCAATAAGAATGTAGAAGCGGCAGTGCTGGAAACTGCAAGAGGAGGAATAATAAAAAAGGGTCTTGCTTATGATCTGGCAGATGTGGCGGTAATAACCAATATAACTGAGGATCATTTAGGTATAGATGGAATAGATACAATGAAAGACCTGGCTTACGTGAAGTCCCTGGTTGGAGAAGCTGTAAATGAAAAAGGATATGTGGTTTTAAATGCGGATGATTCAGTAAGCCAAAGCATAGTCAATAGAATGAAAGGTTCTATAATTATGTTCTCAAAAGATAAAGACAATGAAGCTCTCAGAAAGAATATAAACGGGGGAGGATGTGGAATATATATTGATGATCACATTATGTATTTTGAAAAGCAAGGTGCAATAGTCCCCATAATAAAAATAGAGGATATAAGGATATCTTTAGAAGGAAAGCTGACCTATAATATAGAAAATGCTATGGCTGCCTGTGGAGCTGCAATTGGGCTTGATATAGCTTATTCCGTTATAAAAGACGGACTGAAAAGTTTTTATGGCGATGCGTCTTTTAATCCTGGACGATTTAATATTTATAATTTAAATGGGATAAATGTTATTTTGGATTATGGTCACAATATAGAAGGGTATAAAGCGGTTATAAAAGGTGTTAAAAAATTAAAATATAAAAGATTGGTGGGAATCATCGGTGTCCCTGGAGATAGAACTGACAATAGTGTTGAAAAGATAGGACAAATTTCAGGAAACAGTTTTGATTATATCTATATAAAAGAGGATAAGGATAGAAGAGGTAGAAAACCTGGAGAAATAGCATCAATTCTTAAAGATGGTATAATGAAAACTAATTTTGATATAAAAAAAGTAGAAACTATATTTGATGAAGAAATTGCACTGGAGAGAGCAATAAATAATGGAAAGCAGGGAGACTTGATAATAATATTTTTTGAGAAAATGAATCCTTTGGTAAAATTGATAAATAAAAAATTGAAAGATGAAAACAGAAGCGTGGGGCATGTAGCCATGGTATAAAGCAATTCTTGGGTTCAGGTGGAATTTGTTTATAAGGAATGGCTTTTCGTATCTGAGAACTTTAGAAGAACTTATCCGGGGCGTAGCAGTGCCTATCCTAGCAATGATAGCCTTCGAATAAAAGTGAAGCTATACTTTAAATAGGTAAAATTGGCAATTAGGGAATTTTAAAAGTATAGCTTTAATTCTAAAATAGTATTATACTGTTTTAGAATTAATAAATTAAACAGTTTTGGAGGTAGTAACAATTAAGATGTTGGTAAAAGCTTATGCCAAGATAAATCTTTCTTTAGATGTAGTGGGAAAAAGAGAAGATGGATACCATCTTTTAAAAATGATAATGCAGACTATAGACTTATATGATGTTTTAAAAATGCATAAAATTAAAAATGGAATACATATAGACTGTAATAAAAAATATTTGCCTTGTGACAATAGAAATCTAGCTTATAAAGCAGCAGAGCTATTTATGCATAAATACAATATAAAAGACGGAATTAGCATAAACATAGTTAAGAATATACCTGCAGCAGCAGGACTTGCAGGAGGAAGTGCAGATGCTGCAGCTGTATTGAAAGCTATGAGAGATATGTATGTTCCTGAGATACATAACAGTGAATTAATTAAAATGGGATTGGATATAGGTGCAGATGTTCCTTATTGTATAATAGGGGGCACTGCCCTATGTGAGGGGATAGGGGAAATAGTAACTCCTCTTATCCCATTTAGAAATCATATATTGATATTGATTAAACCATTTTTTGGAGTTAGTACTAAAGAGGTATATAAAAATTTGGATATAAATAAAGTGGTAAGACATCCTAATACGAAGTTGTTAATAGATGCTATCCGTAGGAATAAATTGTCAGTGTTAAGTAAAAACATGAAAAATGTTCTTGAAAATGTGACTTTGAGGAAGCACTTCATATTGAGGGAAGTAAAAAGAGAATTAATTGACTTTGGAGCTTTAGGAGCACTGATGAGTGGAAGCGGTCCAAGCATATTTGCCTTTTTTGATGATATGTTAAAAGCACAAATATGTTATGATAAGATGAAAATTAAATATAAAGAGACCTTTATAACTAGAACTATATGAAATAAAATCCCCCATTTAATTAAATGGGGGATTTTATTTTGTTAGGGAATTCAAATATATAGCTTTATGAATAAATAGATCACAATAAGTAGAAAATAATTTAGAGTTATTCTAAATTAAGTGAGAAATGGAAAGAGGGAAAATATGTGAATGTAGTTCACCTATTCAATAAATATTTTTTTATACTTATGGCAATCCAGGGAGTTTTTTTAACTTTTATTGACTCAAAAAAATTTGAGAGGGATAAACTAAAAAAAACTGCTCTAAAATCTAAAATAATGGGTATATTCTTTTTAATATTTTCAAGCCTGCTATATGCCTTTTCAATTTATTCTTTTTGAAGGAAGTGATGTATATGAAGGAAGAGGTGAAGAATTCTATATCCTCTAGGGTTGATGAAAATATAAAATATTTGAAAGAACTGTTCGAGGACAATTCAGATGTAGTTTTTAGAGAATTTTATATAGGGGAAGTTAAATCTGCAATAGTGTATATAGACGGCATGGGGGATAAAATGATCCTGGATGATTTACTAAGGGGCCTTATGACCAGGGGCAGGTATATAAGGCAAGTAAGCTGGATAAAAGATAGATTGATAACCGTATCCGATATGAAAGAATTGATTGATTTAAAAAAGGGAGTGGACTTGGTTTTATCCGGTGAAACATTGATGTTTGTGGAGGGACTGGAAAGTTTTTATGTACTTGCAACTAGAGCATGGCCCGTAAGAGGAGTATCTGAGCCTTCAGGAGAAACGGTTCTAAGAGGAGCCAGGGATGGTTTTACAGAAACTTTAAGATTTAATACGGCCTTGATAAGAAGGAGAATAAGGGATACTAGGCTTAGAATTGTACCGAAGCCCCTGGGGGTAAGATCTAAAACTGATGTAGTAGTAATGTACATAAAGGACATAGTGAATAAGGAAGCGCTGAAAGAACTTATGGAAAGATTAGATGGCATAAAAATAGATGCCATTTTAGACAGCGGGTATGTAGAGCAACTTATAGAAGACAACAAATGGTCATTCTTTCCACAAGTCCAGAGCACTGAAAGGCCTGATGTAGTTGCATCCGCATTGTATGAAGGAAGAATTGCAATAGTAGTGGATAATTCCCCTTTTGCAATTATAGTTCCTACTACTATGGCAAATTTATTCCAGTCACCAGATGATTACTACCAAAGATGGATATATAGTTCAACAATAAGAATAATAAGATTTATGTCTATAATTATTACACTAATAATGCCTGCATTTTACGTTGCTGTTACTTCTTTTCATACGGGAATAATACCTACAAAGCTGGCGTATTTTATTGCAGCTTCAAGAGAAGGAGTGCCTTTCCCAGCCTTCATGGAAGCTATAATTATGGAACTAAGCTTTGCACTGCTTTTGGAGTCTGTAGCCAGGCTGCCCAAATCCATAGGTGCAACCACTGGAATAGTAGGAGGGTTAATTATAGGTCAAGCAGCAGTTCAAGCTGGTATAGTAAGCCCCATAATGATAATAATAGTATCTGTTACTGCTATAACGAGTTTTACTACCCCTAACTATGAGATGACTTCTGCATTTAGGTTAATTAGATTTTTACTAATAATTGCATCAGCTATAGCAGGACTTTATGGAATTATGATTGGACTCGTATTTACTTTAGTGCACTTAGTGAGACTGAAGAGTTTTGGAGTATCTTATTTATCACCTATGGTGAATGAAAACAGTAATGATTTTAAAGACATGTATTTTAGGGCTCCTATTAGCTTTTTAAGGAAGAGACCAAAATATATGAATACTGGAGATAAAATAAGACAAAGATAGTTAAATCAGACAACGGTTATTGATAATTAACCTGTATTTTTAATGCTGAACTAAGGGAGGAGGCGATTGTATGAGAGATAAAGATTTTATAACTGCGTCTGGAATATTTACCACTATAATAGTAACTGTTATAGGGGTAGGTATATTTTCCTACCCAAGGGAACTAGCAAGTATTGTGGGGACTGATGGATGGATTGTAACTATAATGGCAGGATTTGAGACTTATCTCTTGATTTATATAGCCTATAGAACTCTTAAATCTAATGGATATAATAAGTTTAATATAATACTTGAAGATAATTTTGGGAAAATATTAGGAGGAATTTTAGCTGTTATATTTGTTGCATATAATGTATTTACTATATCAATTGGTATGAGAATATTTGTAGAAGTTATAAAGATGTATTTACTTGAAAAAACACCTACAGAGTTTTTGATAATTGTAACCATACTTTCTGGAATTTATCTTGTAAGAAGTGAATTGGAAAATCTAATAAAATTCAACGAAGTTTCTTTTTGGATAATGTTTATATCTGTAGGTCTAATATTGCTGTTCACTTTAAATAAAACAGACTTTACCAACATTTTACCTGTACTGTCCAATAAGCCCGATACCTATTTAATGGCACTTAAAAGTACAATATATAGTTTTGCAGGAATAGAGATAATATATTTGATTGGACCATTTGCGAAAAATAAATTGCATGTAAATAAAACAGCCATAAAAAGTATTGTGTTTATAACGTTGTTTTATGTTATAATTGTTGTCTTTTCACTGGCTATTTTTTCTAAAGAACAGACTAAAATTTTACTATGGCCAACAATAACTATGATAAATTCTATAAATATAAACGGAGCCTTTATAGAAAGGTGGGAAGGAGTAGTTATGGCCATATGGGTTATATTTTATTTTACTACCTTTTCCAATATATACTATTTATCATCTGATATAGTAAAGGATGTGTTCAGGCTGGGAGATGTAAAGCTTTCATCAGCCCTAATAGCCCCAGTTATATATATAATAGCCTTATATCCCCAAGACATAGCAGAGCTTTATAATATAAGCAATAAGTTTATACCTCCGCTTTTTATATATAGCTTGATTGTATTGCCTATAATCATACTTTTGTCTGGAAAGATCAAGAATATGGGAAACAGAGGCAAGGCCATATCTCTACTATTAATTTGTATTATATTAACTGGATGCTGGGATAAAGTTGAAATAGAAAGAACAGATCTGGTATCCATAATGGGAGTAGATGCAGGAGTGGATATAGGAAAAACAAAGGAACTGAAAAATATAAAACCAACAGATCCGATAACTTCTATAGATTTGAAAAAATTTCATGTGACTTTTGGTATTCCTGATTTAAGTAAATTAGAACCAGGTAAGGGAGATGTATCACAGGATAAATATATAGATGTGGATGGATATTCGATTCAAGATGCAGTGAGTAATGCCATAGCCGAAAGCAGTAGATCCATAAGATTTAGTCATGTGAAGATATTGATATTAGGCGAAAATCTAATGAAATATCCTGACTCGGTAAAGGAAGTTATTGATTATCTTCAAAGAGAGCCTTCTCTAAATAGAAATATATACATAGTTATGTCAGATGGAGATGCAGAGAAATATGTAAAATTTAATACTCCTGCAGAAATCAGCGTTGAAAATTATATATTGGGTATGGTTGAAAGTGATCTTAAAAATAGTACGGTTGTTCCTGTGACCTTAAATGATTTTTTAATTGAAATGAGTGAAGATGGGAATAGCATAGTGCCCAGGATTGTTGTGGATAAGGACAACAACAATATAAAAATATCAGGTACTTTCGTCATAAAAAATTTTGCACAGAAAGGAATTCTAAATTCAACCCAGACGTCAAATATAGAATTGCTAAAAGGTACCTTAAGGGGCGGGAAAAAAATGATATATGTAGATGAACATCCTCTGGATATAAGAATCGACAATACCAGCAGAAAAATAAGGGTGCTTCAGGAAAATGGAAAGTTAATATTTAATATAGATTTAGATATAGAAGGTCAGATAAAAAATTATTATACCGACAATGAAACTTTTTCGGTGGATAAGTTGAATCAAATTGAACATGATTTTAATGAAGCCATAACGAAGGAATGTAAAAGTGTAGTAAGGTCTACTCAAAGAGAGCTGCAGGTTGATCCTATAGGATTCAGGGAATATGTAGAGAAATATCATCCTGGTGTATGGAGACAAGTAAAATATAAATGGGATGATACTTATAAAAATGCAGTTGTAAATATAAATGTCAATACAAAGATAAGAAGAATTGGTGTAACAAAATAACATGATATGAGTGAATATAACTTAAATATATGTCAATAATTACTAGTAAGTTAGAAGATAATTAGAAAAAGTGGGGATGAGATTATGAAAAAGGTTTTATTGATATTTATTATAAGTATTTTAAGTGTATTTGCTTCATATTCTTTTTTAGATGAAGTAAAAAGTAATGATATACAAAATGATATGGCAGCCAGAATCATAAGATTTCATGTTATAGCAAATAGTGATTCAGAAAGTGACCAAGCTCTTAAATTAAAAGTGAGAGATAAAGTATTAAAATATATAGCTCCTAAGTTAAAAAATTCAAAGAATATAGAGGAATCCAGAGAAATTTTAAAAGAAAATAATGAAAAAATATTGAAAATAGCCAGCAGTGAAATAAAGGAAGAAGATTATAGCTATAAAGTTAAGAGCACTTTATCAAAGGTGAACTTTCCCATAAAAACTTATGGAAATATAACTCTTCCCCAGGGAAGATACGAGGCCTATAGAATAGTTATAGGTAGTGGAAAGGGGCAAAATTGGTGGTGTGTTATGTTTCCACCACTATGCTTTGTTGATATTACAAAGGGACAAGTATCTTATACACAAACGGAAAATGAGATGAAAAAAGTCCTGACACCAGAAGAATATAAAATGGTAGATAATAATTCACCGGGATTAAATAAGAAAAAAGATATAAAATTAAAATTTAAGATATTAGAAGTACTGAAAAATATGGGAGTGTAGAATGACATAATATACGGCAAATAATAACCTTAAAAATATAATATATACAAGTGGGCTCTACAGATATTAAATTTTAATTGGTTAAGTATATGTAGAATCATGTTCTGATTAGCCCTCACTTGTATTGCAATTAAAACTGTAATTCATATTAATTAATTTCCTGCAAATAATTTTTGGGCAGTTTTCAAAAAGTATTCTTCCGCAGATTTTAAAAATGTCTTAGTGGTATCTTTAGTATAGTTTTTTTTACTTCTCACTAAAGTTGTTTTAGCCAAATTATTTTGTATAAGCCAATTAATTAAATCAAATATATCATTTACAGCATATGGTTTGGCAAACTTACTGCAATTTTCACCTATAATTTTCAGCTCATCTTTAGAGTCGAGGAGTTTTTCAATATTTTCTTTACATTTACTTATATCAGTTAAATTTACGGCTAAATTATTTTTTAATAAAAATTGAGCATTTTTTTCTTCTTGACCGGGTATGGGAGAAAACAATCCAAGAGGTATCTTGCATATTAAAGCTTCGGAAATAGTAAGTCCACCGGGCTTAGTTAAAAGAAGATCACTAGCCTGCATATACTTGTTTACCTGGTCAGTAAAGCCTATAATACGGGTTTCCTTAGAGGAAGACATTTTAATTTTTAAAAGCTCCGAATAAAGTTTCTTGTTTTTGCCGGTTATAATTATTATTTGAATGTCTTCATTGACCCTATTGAGTTGCTTGTATATATCTGCTATTTTACCCAGGCCTAAACTTCCACCCATAACCAAAATGGTAAATTTTAATTGGGATAAATTTAAACTCCTCAGTGTATCAGATTTATCATAACTTATATTAAATTCAGGTCTAACAGGTATGCCCAAATTATAAATGGTGTCCTTAGGTATTCCCTTGGATATCATTTTATTTATCATGTCCTTATTAGAAATCACGTAGGCATCTATATAAGGGTGAAGCCAGGAACTATGAGAATAATAATCAGTAATTATACACAAACAAGGTATATTTATATGGTATTTTGATTTCAATACAGACAACATTTCTGTAGCAAATGAATGAGTAGATATCAATATATCAGGCTCAAACTCATCTATAAGGGGAAGAAGCTTATAGGTCAGAGCTTCAATAAGTTTTGAACTTATGGTAGTTGTAATTGTATAATCACCTTCTGAATACCTGTATAGTTTTCCGTATAAAGAAGGAGATACCTTTAAGGACTTTAAGTAACTCCCTATTACTACCTTATCTATTATTGGATTTATATATTTTAAAGTATCAATAATTTTTATCTTTGAAGCCGGATCTCTTAGGGATATGTAACTTTTTAGTCCTTCAGCAGCATTGCCATGCCCTCCCCCGGCAGAAATTGAAAAAAATAAAACTTTCATCTAATCACCTTCTGATTAAGTATGTAATCTTATTATATAAAATGTAGTGAAAATAATAAACTCATTTAACAAACATTTAAGAAAAAATTAATAATAATCATAAAATAGTATTAGCTTTTATAATTATTATTAAACTAATAATACATAACAATTGGATAAATGCAAATAATATAAACAAAGTAAGAGATTGAGGATTTAACATATAAAATTGTCTGTAAGAAAGAGGTGCGGCTCCGTGAAGATTGCAAAAAAAAGAATTATATATACAGCCTTGGTAACTCTAATCGTAGTTTTTTCAAGTACTTTTGCAGTTCTTATGACTCTGGAAAGAAATGATTACAGAAATTATTTGCAGGGTGAATATGGTAAGAGTATGTATGAATTAATAGATGCAGTCCAAAATATTAGGGTAAACTTGACAAAAGCAGCCATAGTTGGATCAAGAGAACAGTCAATAGTTGTTTTTGAAGAGATATTTAGATATTCTGCCATAGCCAATGATAAGCTACATTCCCTTCCAGTATCCCAACCCACCATATCCGATACCAGCAAGTTCTTATCTCAAACTGGAGATTTTTGCTATAGTTTAGGTAAGGCATCCAGTAACGGAAAACAATTAACTGATGGGGATTATAATAATATAGAAAGATTGAAAAAACAATCTATTGTTTTGGAAGGACAACTAAAGACTACTGCTGACGATATAAACCAGGGAGAGGTAAAGTGGGGTGAAATAAGAAAAAAGATCACTGGTGCATTTGCTAAAGGCAATGATAATTCCATATCTGAACAATTTCAAGGAATACAGAAGCAGGTAGTTCAATATCCTGCATTGATTTATGATGGACCATTTTCAGATAATGCACTTCAGATAAAACCTAAAATTAACTCTCAAAAACAGATTACTCAAAGTGAGGCAGAAATAATAGCCAGACGAGTAATAGGAAAAGAAAAGATAGAGAGTTTAAATGTATCTTCAATTAAGGGAAAAGCTGATATAGATGTATATAGATTTACTGCTGCCCTTAAAGATAGGACTAGAAAAGAAGATAGGGTGGTATGCGAAATAAGCAAAAAAGGCGGGAAGATATCTTATCTAATAAATGATAGAGCCATAAATAATAGCTCTATGGATATAAAAAAAGCCGTAAGTATTGGAACAAAATATCTAAAAAACTTAGGATATGATAATATGATTCCTACATATTCACTTAAATATAATAATATAGCAGTCATAAATTATGTGTATAATCAAGATGGCATATTGATATATCCAGATCAAATAAAATTAAAAATAGCTTTGGACAATGGAGATATTATAGGTATAGAGGCAGACAAGTATTTAATATCTCATAGTGAGAAGAGAAAAATATCAAATCCTAAAGTGAATTATGAAAAGGCTAAAGAAAGAGTTGGGAAGAGATTAAATATAACAAGTAAGAGGCTTGTCATAATTCCTTCAGAAACAAATGCAGAAATACTATGTTATGAGTTTTCAGGCAATTATAATGGTGATAATTTTAAAGTTTATATAAATGCTGAGACTGGGTATGAAGAAAGGATAATTCAAATAATTAATACTCCTAATGGTCAATTGACCATATAGTTTAACCCATGGCTATCATTGCTATTCCCCATCCCCCTAGGTTTCGTGAAGTTGGGGATAAGCAATGATATGTCTTTGGATAAATCTTTCTAAGTTTGAAAATAAATAAAGATACTATACATTTAAATATATAAACCAATTTGATATAATAAAATAAGTTTTAAGGTTTGGTTTATATATAATGATTACTAAATTCAGTATATATAGGTATACTGAAAATATTCTATAATATAAAATTGAAAGAAGGCAGGTGAAAATTTAATTATGAAGAAAAGGGCAATTATATCTGTATCCAGTAAACAATCTGGTGATGATGAAGTCATAGAAGTGGTAACTCCCGGAGATTTTTATAAAAAAAATGATTCCTATTATGCGGTTTATGAAGAAACCCAACTATCTGGAATGGAAGGGACTACTACTACCTTAAAAATAAAAAATAATAAATTTTCTCTTATAAGGATGGGAAGTACTAATGCCAACATGGATTTTAATAAAAATCAAAAGAGTATGTCTATGTATAAAACACCTTACGGAATTATAGAGTTGAAAATAAGGACTAATGAAATAGATATAAATGTAAATGAAGATGGGGGAGACGTTATTATTAATTATAGCATGAGTCTAGCAGGACAAGCTACACAAGATACACAGTTAAAGGTAAATATAAAAACTCAGGAATAAAGATTTAACGATAGCAAAGCATATCTCAGAAGTCAAAAATTAAAAGTGAAAAATTAAGAGTAAAGGAGAAATTTTCTCGACCTTGCTGCCAGCTTTTAACTCTTCACTCTTGATTTTTAGTTTAAAGTTTTATTTTTTTGATTATTTTTTGATTAAAAGTTTCATATTGTGGCAATTAATTAAATATATAGGTAAGTGTCGAAGAGGAGGATACATATGAGAAAATATTTTAACGATAAAGAAAAAGTGTATTCTAAGATAATTGATATATTGTGCAAATATAAAGGATTGACTAAGGAAGAGCTGTTTGAAATTCTAAAAGATGAATCCTGTAGATATTTATTTTTTTTACTTGTCAATAAATATGAGTGTTGTGATTTGGATATATTGAAAAGAGATTTTCCCTCTGTAAAAGGAAATAATATGAAAAATAATATAAAAAGAGCAGAAGAAAAATTGTTATTGAACAAACGTATAAGAGATATGTACTTTGAAGCAGAAGAGGTAATAGATAAGGTGAAATAAAATAAATATTTTATAAAAGCATAAAAAACCTAGAATATAAATAAAAAATGTGATATTATATTAAGTATGTTTTTAGACAAAACATACTATTTTATATTATAAAGGTAATTTTTATTATAAAACTAATTAAATATTTTGTCAATGACAGATGAAGACTTTTTAATATTATTTATGTTTTTCCAAATAACTTATTAAAAAACATATCATTTAGATTTTACCAGGATAAAAAACAGGGGGTGACACTGCTTTTAAAAGCAGAAACTTATGAATACAAAATATATATTTGTAACTGGAGGAGTAGTATCTTCACTAGGAAAGGGAATAACGGCAGCTTCATTAGGACGACTTTTGAAAAATAGGGGGCTTAAAGTTTCAATTCAAAAATTTGATCCATATATAAATGTAGATCCAGGTACTATGAGTCCCTATCAGCACGGAGAGGTTTTTGTTACAGATGATGGAGCAGAAACGGATTTGGATTTGGGTCACTATGAAAGATTTATAGATGAAAATTTAAGTAAAAGCAACAATGTAACCACAGGAAAAATATATTGGTCAGTTATATCAAAGGAAAGAAAGGGAGAATACTTGGGAAGCACAGTCCAAGTAATTCCACACATAACCAATGAGATAAAGTCCAGGGTATATAGGGTGGCAGAGGAAAAAGATATTGATGTAGTTATAACAGAGATTGGAGGAACAGTAGGAGATATAGAGTCATTGCCTTTTTTAGAAGCTATAAGGCAGATAAAATATGACGTGGGCATAGAGAATGTGTGTTTTATACATGTTACGCTGGTTCCTTATTTAAAAAAATCAGGAGAATTAAAAACCAAGCCTACCCAACATTCAGTTAAGGAATTGAGGAGTATCGGAATACAGCCGGACATAATAGTATGCCGTTCAGAAAAGGTAATTTCCAATGATCTAAAAGAAAAGATAGGTTTGTTCTGTAATGTGGAGAGAGATTCTGTAATTCAAAACTTAGATGCAGAAAATTTATATGAGGTCCCACTGATGCTTCATAAAGAAGGATTGGATGATTTGGTATGCAGAAAATTAAAGCTAAAAACCAGTAAGATAGATAATACTGAATGGATTGACATGGTAGATAAAATAAAAAAATTATCAAAGAATGTAACTATAGCTTTAGTTGGAAAATATGTAGAACTTCATGATGCCTATATATCTGTAGTTGAAGCGTTGAATCATGGAGGATATGCCAATGGGGCAAATGTGGATATAAAATGGATAAATTCTGAAGATGTTACTGAGGAAAATATAGAAGGTTATCTGAAAGATGCAGATGGTGTATTAATTCCAGGAGGATTTGGCGATAGAGGAATAGAAGGAAAAATATTGTCTGCAGGATGGGCTAGAAAAAACAAGATACCTTTCTTTGGTATATGTTTGGGTATGCAGTGTGCCGTAATAGAATTTGCAAGAAATATTCTTGGTTACGAGGGAGCGCATAGTTCGGAGATAAATCCTGATACTAAATATCCTGTTATAGATTTGATGCCGGATCAAAAAAATATAGATGAAAAAGGTGGTACCATGAGGCTGGGGGTATATCCATGCAAACTTTTAAATGAAAGCAACTCTTTTAAAGCTTATGGTGAAAAAGTTATATATGAAAGACACAGACACAGGTATGAATTTAATAATTTTTATAGAGATAAGTTAGAGAAAGCAGGATTGGTACTTTCTGGGGTAAGTCCCGATTTCAAGTTGGTGGAAATTGTAGAAATAAAAAATCATCCTTGGTTTGTAGGGGTACAGTTTCATCCAGAACTTAGATCCAGACCAAATAGACCACATCCTCTATTTAGAGAATTTATAAAAGCATCTTTAAACTATAAGAATAATGACTAATTGTTAAATAAAGTCCATTTTATAATTATATTTGGTACATATATTCTTATGATATGTACCAATTATAATTGTAAAAATAAAATAATATAATGAGTTTTTATGAAGGATTTTGGAGATATTTATAGAAATATAAATAATATGATTTTAATTATTCTTAATTAAAATCATATTAAAAAGCTGATGAATATTCATGGGAGGTGAGCTTTGTGATATTTCAAACAAATATAAGTATTGCTGTTAAAAATTTGGAAGAAAAGTATGATATTAAAAATTTTTCCATATTTGATGTGAATAAGATCAATAAGAGTTTCACCTCTTTAAAAATAAACTTTATAAATAACAAAACATTACTTATAGGAGTTAAATGTGAATTCTGTGGGAATGTTCACTACTATAAATATAATATCAATCACTTGATTAAAAAAGATATTATAATTGGGGGCTGCGAAGTGTTGGGTTTCCCAATTTTATATATAGGAAATTATAATACTATAAAAAATAGAATTTCAAGGCATAATGAAATCGTGGAAAAGACATATGCACTTATATGATATTTTTAACTGTTTTTGTGATTGTCATAAAATAATATGGATTAAAGTGAAAAAAAGGGGTATAATGTATCCTGAAGTGTAACCTTTCTATATAGGAATTCTTTACTTATAAATATGATATTTTCATATTATATTTTCAACTTTATTTTAAAAATTTCCCAAGATTATGTTATAATATAAAACTAAATAATTGTGAGGTGTTACTTTTTGAACAATAAAGATATAGACAATATGACAGTTGCAAAATTAAAAGATATTGCAAAAACCTTGGAGATAAGGAACATATCTAAATATAAAAAGTCTGAATTAATTGAGGAGATAAAAAAGGTTTCTCCTGCTTATATAAATAAAGGTGGTATTGTGCTTAGAGAAAAAATAAGTCCTAAAAAAGAGGAAGTAAGCAAGCACAGGGAGCAGGAGCATAGTATAAAGACATCAGATGACAAAGCTCATGAAGCTAAATCGCAGGAACAGAAAACGAATTGTGATGAAAAAAGAGAAAAACTTAAAGAAATGATAAATGAATCAGATAGTGCAAGAGGGGTACTTGAGATAATTGAAAATAATAACTATGGATTTTTAAGAGGGAAAAATTATCTCACAGGTCCTGATGATATATATGTATCACCATCTCAAATAAGGAGATTTAATTTAAAAACCGGTGATGAGGTCTGTGGAAAAGTCAGAATTCCAAAAGAGGGAGAAAAGTTTAAGGCATTATTATATGTTCAAGAAGTAAATGGAGAGAATCCAGAAAGAGCAGTTGGAAGAAAACCTTTTGAAACCCTCACTCCTATATATCCTAATCAGAGATTAAGATTAGAAACTCAAAGTTCAAATTTGTCTACCAGGCTTATGGATATAATATCCCCTATAGGTAAAGGGCAGAGAGGAATTATAGTTGCTCCACCTAAGGCAGGTAAAACTACTCTTCTAAAAAAAATAGCCCAGAGTATTTCAAAAAATCATCCAGGAATAAAGCTTATAGTTTTACTTATAGACGAGCGACCAGAGGAAGTTACTGATATGCAAAGATCCATAAATGGTGAAGTGATTTATTCTACTTTTGATGAAGAACCGGAACATCATACTAAGGTTGCCTATATGGTGCTTGAGAGGACCAAAAGAATGGTAGAGCAAGGTCAGGATGTAGTAATACTTCTGGATAGTATCACCAGACTTTCCAGAGCATATAACTTGACTATAACTCCAACGGGCAGAACTCTTTCAGGAGGATTAGATCCAGGAGCACTTATAATGCCTAAAAAGTTTTTTGGTGCAGCTAGAAATATAGAAGAAGGTGGAAGTTTAACTATACTTGCCACTGCATTAATTGAAACTGGAAGTAGAATGGATGATATGATATTTGAAGAATTTAAGGGTACTGGAAATATGGAAGTACATTTAAATAGAAAGCTTCAGGAAAGAAGAATATTCCCTGCCATAGATGTGTATAAATCTGGTACAAGGAGAGAGGATTTACTTTTTGAAAATCAACTGGAAAGGGAAACTGCATTTAATATAAGAAAAGTATTATATGATGATAATAATACTCAAAATATTACTGAACAGTTAATAAATTTGTTGGCGAAGACCAAGAATAATATAGAGTTTATGAATATTGCCAGTAAAATGGAATTGAATAAATCATTTGATAAACGTTAAAACAAAAACCTGCCTTTTAAATTAAAAGACAGGTTCTATAATAAAATGATACATCTTATTATAATTATTCTTCATTTTTTAAATTAAATTTCTTTAAGAATCTATCAACTCTTCCACCAGCATCAATTATCTTTTGCTTACCAGTAAAGAAAGGATGGCATTTAGAGCATATTTCCACTTTTAACTCTTTTTCCGTTGAACCAGTTGTAAAAGTGTTTCCACATGCACACTTGACTACCGCATCATGATAGTATTCTGGATGTATGCCTTTTTTCATATTGTTCACCTCTTTCAAGTTTAAATGACAAAACTCTAATTTTAACTTCTGTATTATAACATAGGCATGAAACTAAGTCAATAAAACGGGTAAGCAAGCTAATTTATTTTGTAAAAATAAAATCTATACTTTAATATGCACTCTACCTCTGTTAGAATATATTTGGTTATATAAAAAATTTATCCGAAGGCTGTTATTGCTAACACCCTGAGTTTCGTAAAGTTGGGGATAAGCGATACTACGCCCCTGGATAAGTTCTTCTAAGGTTCAGATACGAAAAGTATTCCTTATGAGCAAACTCTACCTGAATCTAAGAATCGCTTGATATTAAAGATTAAAGAGGATTATGATGAGAGGTGAATACAATGTCAAGAAAAACATCTGTTGGAGGGCAAGCCGTAATAGAAGGAGTTATGATGAGAGGAATGCATGGTATAGCTACTGCTGTGAGAAAGTCCAATGGTGAAATTGCAGTCAATAGGGAGGAAAACATACCCTATAGTAAAAAAAATAAATTTTTTGGACTGCCCATTATAAGAGGATTTGTATCTTTAATAGAATCACTGATTATAGGTATAAACACGTTGAATTATTCAGCATCTTTTTTTCAAGAGGAAGAAGAGCCTACGAAATTTGATGATTGGTTTAAAAGTATATTTAAAGAGAAAAGTGAAGCCGTACTCATGAGTATAACTTTTCTTGTATCCCTTGGGGTAGCAATTCTGCTGTTCTTTATTTTCCCAACTTTTGCAGCAAATATATTTAAAAGATTTGGAGTATACGGCTCTGTAAAACTTAATATAGTTGAAGGTATAATCAGAGTATCCATGTTTTTGATTTATATATTTTTGATAGGCAAGATGTCTGATATAAACAGGGTATTTCAATATCATGGGGCTGAGCATAAAACTATTTTCTGCTATGAAAATGAAAGAGAATTGACTCCGGAAAATGCCGAGAAATTTAGTAGGTTTCATCCAAGATGCGGTACAAATTTTTTGTTTCTGGTAATGATAGTAAGTATAATACTTTTCTCACTAACCGGATGGGGGAGTATCTGGCAGAGAATTTTGTACAGAATAATTTTATTGCCCTTAGTATCTGGAATCACTTACGAACTTATAAGGTGGATGGGCAAAAGTAATGGATTTTTATCCAGGGTTTTATCATATCCTGGACTTATGCTTCAAAAACTTACTACAAAAGAACCTGATTACAGCCAGTTGGAAGTGGCAATTGTGGCATTGAAGTATGCAGAGGGAATAGAAGAAGAAAATGAAGAAAGTAAGTATTGTGAAGATGGACAAATAAAAAGTATTATAAACGTGGATAAGGATGGAGTACAGCTGGAAACATGCAGTAAATACAATAAAATGAATTCAGTGAAAGTAGAGAATTCTTATGGAAAATAGAATAAATGAACTTTTAAAATATGGATATGAAATTTTAAAGGATAAAAAAATAGATAGTTATGTTTTAGATGTACAGCTGCTCTTGGGAAAAGCCATAAATAAAGATAGACTATTTATATTTATAAATGGCAATTATGAAGTTACCAAAGAAGAGGCCGAAGATTATTATGGATATTTAAAATTAAGAGAGAAAAAAATGCCTGTAAAATACATATTGGGAGAGTGTGAATTTATGGGGATGAACTTTCTGGTAACCCCTGGGGTGCTAATACCCAGACCAGATACTGAAACTTTAGTAGAACAGGCCTTGCAGGAAATAAATGGCGGCGGTATTTGTAATATATGTGATTTATGCTGCGGAACTGGAGCAATTGGATTGTCTATAGCCAAATTTACAGATAATGTAGATGTAAAATGTTGTGATATATCTCCTATGGCCCTGAAGGTTACAGCTGAAAATATAAAAAGATTTTCTCTTCAAAAAAGAGTACAGGTAGTGGAAAGTGATTTGCTTCAGTATTTTATTAAAAACAAGGTAAAATTTAATATGATTGTATCAAACCCGCCTTATATAGAAAAAAATATGATAGACAAATTAATGGATGATGTAAAAAACTATGAGCCCTATGAGGCACTTTGCGGAGGGGAAGATGGGCTGGAGTTTTATAGAAAAATAGCTGAGGAAAGTCTGAAAGTTTTAAATAAAGGTGGAGTACTTATGCTTGAAATAGGATATGATCAAAAGGAGAAAGTAAGCTGTATATTGAAAAAAAATGGCTTCCAAAATATATCCTGCATAAAAGACTTATCAGGAAAGAATAGAGTAATTAGGGCAGTATTGGGAAAGGCATTGTAGAATAAGGTTTAACAAGTATTTTACTGTTTTTCAGGTTTATTGCTATAGATAAAAATGTTATGATATAATAATATATTGTGAAAATATTTATACGGAGTGATAAAAATTATGTTAGAAAGACTTAATTTCATAGAAAATAAATACGAGGAATTATCCATTAAGATAAGTGATCCTACAGTTATGGAAAATCAAAAAGAATGGCAAAAATTGTGTAAGGAACATGCTGAAATGGAAGAGATAGTTATAAAATACAGGGAATACAAAAAAACTGTTCAGGATTTAGAAGACAACAAAGAGATGTTTAAAGAAGAAACAGATAAAGAAATGAGAGAGATGGAACAGGAAGAGATAAAAAAGCTTGCAGAGCATATAGATGAAATCGAAGATGAATTAAAAGTCCTTCTTATTCCTAAGGATCCAAATGATGATAAAAATGTATTTGTGGAAATTAGAGGTGGAGCAGGAGGAGAAGAGGCAGCTCTATTTGCGGCAAACCTTACAAGAATGTATACAAGATATGCAGAACGTAAAGGGTGGAAAATAGAAACCATAAGTTTAAATGCCACGGACATAGGTGGATTTAAGGAAATTGTATTTATGGTGAAAGGAAAAGGAGCTTATAGCAGATTAAAATATGAAAGCGGCACTCACAGAGTTCAAAGGGTTCCAGATACAGAATCCAGCGGGAGGATTCATACTTCTACTGCAACTGTAGCAGTACTTCCAGAAGTTGATGATGTGGATATAGTAGTAAATCCCAATGATATAAGGATAGATGTTTTTAGAGCATCAGGTCATGGTGGACAGTGTGTTAATACTACGGATTCAGCAGTTAGAATTACGCATTTACCAACAGGCCTTGTAGTGTCCTGTCAGGATGAAAAATCTCAGCTTAAGAATAAGGAAAAAGCCATGAAGGTTCTTAAGTCAAGGCTTTATGAAAAGGCGGAAGCTGAAAGGAGTGCAAGTATAGCAGAAGATAGAAAGAGTCAGGTTGGCACAGGTGATAGAAGTGAAAGAATAAGGACTTATAATTATCCTCAGGGGAGAGTTACGGACCATAGGATAGGAATGACTTTATATAAACTGGATGCATTTTTAGATGGAGATATAGATGAAATAATAGATGCCCTTATAACTTCAGATCAGGCTGAGAAGATGAAAGCCATCGGAAATAACTAATAAATGAGATAGTGGTGCAATATAAATTATTAGACGAAAGGAGCTGAAATAACCGTTAAATTCCATCTGACGGGAAAGCATGAATATAGATAAAACTATTAGAAAGCAAAAAAGATCTTATAAGATATTTATGCTTTCTATATGTCTTATTTTTTTTATACTCCCGGCATATCTTATCTTAACAAGTAAATTTTATACATTTTATATAACCTATCTTATATTATTGGAAGTGCTTATTTTTTTAGCAGTTATTATAAAAATCAATAATTCATTGCTGAACTTTACTTATGATGGGTATAAATTAAAAATAAATATGGGAATAAAAAGTGGAAGGTTAAATATAATATGTGATAAAATCGTATTGGTACATGTGGAAGAATATACACAAAGAAATACAGAACAAGATGGATTTAGAATTATACTCCTTTCAACCTCTAAATTTAGAAGCGATAGGATGATACCCATACATAGAGGATTTCTTAAAAAGCATGCTTATATTGCCCATGAATATAATAAACTTAAAGTTTTACGTCCTGAGGACAAGTTTTACTACACTATAATAAAAAGAGGTGAACTGAGTAAATACCCATTTTTGGATACAGTTTATAAAAGCTGTGTTTATGCCTGGTTTACCCAAGCAACTATAGAAAAGATAAAATGTTATAGACAGAACTCAGAAAATTATATCATAAGGAGTAAAAAATAAAAATATAATTCATATATTATAGAATTTTAAAATAAACATGAAATATAAGTAATAAATATAAGGTGATTTTTTGAGTGCAAATTTGATTGACATAGTGGCAATAGGGAGTTTGGTATCCCTTACAGGCACTATGATAGGAGCCTCTTTGGGAGTTGCAGTGAAAGAGCCGTCTAATAAGTTACTGGGGTTTATAATAGGATTTGCCGGGGGTATAATGTTATCGGTAGTAGTGTTTGACTTGATTCCTCAGTCTATTGAAAAATGGAGTTTTGGTTTAACTATAGCATTTGCAGTTTTGGGAATTGCAATCATTGCAATAATTGATGAGAAGGTAAATATAAACAGTAACAATAAGCATATGAAAATGGCATTTATGGCTTCACTGGGTCTTATGATTCACAATTTCCCGGAGGGAATAATAATGGGATGTGGATTTGCAGCAGGCAGTACTCTTGGTTTAAAGATGAGCATTATAATTGCAATTCATGATATACCAGAGGGAATTGCTGTATCAGCACCACTTATGGCATCTAGGGTAAGGGTTCCCAAAATACTTTTTTATGCATTTATTACAGCTTTTCCAACAGCTTTAGGAACTTTTGCCGGTACATACATAGCAAATATATCTCAAAACGTATTAGGTGCATGTCTTTCCGTTGCATCAGGAATAATGCTGTATGTTGTATGTGGAGAGATGATACCGGAATCTTCAAAATTGTGGGAAGGTGCAACAAGTACACTTGGTACCCTTTGCGGTATTATTTTAGGGCTTGTAATAATACGGGTATTATAAAATTTAAGCGATTTTAAGATACAATAAACTTATAGTTTTAAATATAAAAGGTGGTTTGTAAGATGAATACAAAAATAAAGATGATAGATGAAAAAAATTTGGATGAAGGCATTATTGAAGAGGCTGGAAAAATGATAAGAGATGGTGGACTTGTAGCCTTTCCAACAGAAACTGTCTATGGACTTGGAGCAAATGCTCTTGACCCAAAAGCAGTAAAGAAGATATTTGAGGCCAAGGGAAGGCCTCAGGATAATCCTTTAATCGTACATATATGGGATATGAAACAGATAGAAACCCTAGTGCACGATATACCTGATATAGCCTATAAATTTATGGAAAAATTTTGGCCTGGGCCTATGACTTTAATTCTTCCTAAATCATCTATTATTCCGGATGTTACCAGTGCATCCCTTCCCAGTGTAGGAATCAGAATGCCATCCAATATAATAGCTAGAGAACTTATTAAGAAATCAAAAGTTCCAATAGCAGCACCTTCTGCAAATATATCCGGGCGTCCAAGTCCCACGGATATGGAAAGATGTATAGAAGATCTAAATGGAAAGGTGGACTTTATATTGGGAGGAGAAATGTGCCAGGTAGGAGTAGAATCTACGGTAATAGATTGTACAGTGACACCAGCTTGTGTATTAAGGCCAGGGGGTATAACCCTTGAGATGTTAAGAAAAATAGATAAAGAAGTTTATATCGATCCGGCAGTGATGAAAAAACCAAATAAAAATATAAAACCTAAAGCACCTGGAATGAAATACAGGCACTATGCTCCAAAGGCACCGGTAAAAATAGTTAATGGAGATTTGAAAAAAACTATTGCAAAAATCAACGAAATGGTGCAAAATTATATAGATGAAAATAAGGTAGTTGGAATAATTGCTACAGATGAAACAAAGGATTTTTATAACAAAGGATTGGTAATATCTTTGGGCAGTAGGAATAATATGTTGAGCATATCTAGGAATCTATTTGAAACTCTTAGAAGTTTTGATGACAAAAATGTGGATGTTATATTAGCCGAAGCATTTGAAGAAAAGGGTATAGGAGTGGCTGTAATGAATAGGTTAAATAAATCTGCTGGTTTTGATATTACAAGAGTATAAAAAATATTTCATCATTTAGCAGACATTAGTTTATTTGGACACTTGAGCTTTGGGGGGATTGATTTATGAAAAATATACTGTTTGTTTGTACGGGTAACACCTGTAGAAGTTGCATGGCAGAGGCCATATTTAATTCTATGTGTGATATAATACATATAAGAGCTTCTTCTGCCGGTATGGCGGTATTGGATAACAGTATAACTTCTAAAAATTCTGCATTGGTTATAAAGAAAAATATAAATGTAGACATAAGCAATAGAAGGGCTGTCCAGGTAAATGAATATATGGTAGAAAATTCAACGATTATTTTGACAATGACTTCATATATAAGAAATGGACTGCAAAAGAGTTTCCCTAAATTTAGAAATAAAATATATACTTTAAGTGAATTTGTTTCTTTAGGGGAAGACATAAAAGATCCTTTTGGAAAGAGTATAGCCGAATATGAACATACTTATAGTCAGCTGAAAAATAGTATTTTGTTGTTATTAAACAAATTAAAGGAAGATACGGGCATTAATTAGATGTTATTATCTTCCTTTTTTGCGGGCATATGCTCAGGTGGTACTGGGATAAAATAATAATATATTTTTGGAGGTGTTTTTATGAAAATTGCTTTAGGCAGTGACCATGCAGGATTTCCCTTGAAAAAGGAAGTGATCAAATATTTACAGGAAAAAGGAATGAAAATTCAAGATTTTGGTACTTTCTCGGAAGATTCTTGTGATTACCCTGATTATGCACTAAAAGTTGCAGAAGAAGTTTCAAAAAAAAATTATGACTTTGGCATACTGATATGTGGCACTGGAATTGGAATAAGTATTGCTGCAAATAAAGTACCGGGAATAAGGGCGGCACTTTGTGGAGATACTTTCAGTGCTCATGCATGTAGGGAACATAATGATGCAAATATATTGGCAATGGGTCAGAGAGTAGTAGGTGTGGGACTTGCACTTGACATAGTTGATACTTTTTTATCAGCTAAATTTCAAGGAGATAGACATCAAAAAAGAATAGATAAAATTACTGGAATAGAAAAAAAATATAATAAATAACAGTAGATTATAACTGTGAACTGCAACTGTTCACTGATTAAATTGGAGGAATCATAATGAGTAAAGTAACACAAATAGATCATCCACTTGTATTGCATAAATTGGCTTTGATAAGGGATAAAAATACAGGTTCTAAGGATTTTAGAGAACTTGTAGAAGAAGTAGCTATGCTTATGGCTTATGAAGTAACCAGAAATCTTCAAATAGAGGATGTGGAAATAGAAACACCCATAGCTAAAACCACCTGCAAAATGCTTTCTGGAAAAAAAGTTGCCATAATACCTATATTGAGAGCAGGACTTGGTATGGTAGGTGGAATATTAAAACTTATACCTGCAGCAAAGGTAGGTCATATAGGACTCTATAGAGATGAAAGCACATTGAAACCTGTAGAGTATTTTTGCAAATTACCTCAGGATATAGGGGAAAGAGAAGTAATTGTCACCGATCCTATGCTTGCAACAGGCGGATCCGCTATAGATGCAATAACTATGTTAAAGCGAAAGGGTGCTAAAAATATAAGACTTATGTGTTTGATAACTGCAAGAGAAGGAGTAGAAGCCGTTATCAAAGCTCATCCTGATGTAGATGTGTACACAGCAGCTATAGATGAAAAATTGAACGAAAATGGATATATAGTACCAGGCCTTGGAGATGCCGGAGACAGGTTATATGGAACAAAATAAATAATCTCCTTGGCTTATTGGATAATTATTACATGCAAGGCCCACTGTAAGGTGGGCTTTTGTTTGTTAAAAAGAGTGGTCAAATTAGGATTTCCCATAAGGTGAATGAAGGAGAATTATGTTAAAAAGTAATAGCGATTGTTTTAAAATATGATTCAATAGTTTATAATATATAGTATATTCTTATAAAGCAAGGAGATATTTGTAAATGAGAAAAGACTGGGATAGTTATTTTATAGATATAGCATTTAAGGTTGCAGAAAGAAGTACGTGCCCTAGATTGCATGTAGGTGCAGTTCTTGTTAAAAACAGAAGAATAAAAGGTACCGGTTATAATGGAAGTCCCAAGGGATTAGAACATTGCGATGATGTTGGATGTTACCTTAAAAGCAATCATTGTATAAGAACAATTCATGCAGAAGTAAATTGTTTGCTTGAAGTACCGCCAGAGGACAGAGAAGAATCTACATTATATGTCACCCATATGCCCTGTCCTGAGTGTCAAAAGTTGATAATTACCTGCGGCATTAAAAGAGTGGTATATTCTGAAGATTATAAACCTGAAATTAATTGGTTTGAAAAAGCACCACAAATTGAATTAATATGTGTAAAAAGAGCAGAATAACATAATATCTGATAGAACAAAAGATGTGATTAAGGAAGGTTGTTATGAATAATTTATATCTATTTGTATTAGTTTCAGCAGTACTTTCAGCTGTGATTACACCACTTGTTAGAAAATACGCTATAAAATTACGGATTATGGATGTGCCTAAAGATAATAGAAGAGTACATACTAAGCCTGTACCGCTTTTAGGTGGAATTGCCATATATATTTCTTTTGTAGTCACTTTGGTTTTAAAGGTAGGCAAACTTACAAATTCTGAAACTGGTCTTATATTAGGTTCGACTATAATAGTAATAGGGGGGTTTTTAGATGATAAATTCAATATAAAACCTTGGTGTAAATTATTGTTTCAGTTGGCGGCAACTTTGATTCTGATAATTTATGGGGTTAAGATAGTATTGATTACTAATCCGTTCAGTGGACTATATCAATTTGTGAATTTAGGGATGATGTCAATTCCACTGACTTTAATTTGGGTAGTTGGAATTACCAATGCACTGAACTTAATAGATGGATTAGATGGATTGGCCGCAGGCATTGCTTTCATATCCTCTATAACTATTTTTATTATAGCATTGTTAAATGGCAGAAATGAGGCTGCTATACTTACAATTATATTGTCAGGAGCCATAATTGGATTCCTGCCCTATAATTTTAATCCGGCATCTATATTTATGGGGGACACAGGAGCACAATTGCTGGGATTTTTACTGGCAGCCATATCCATTGAAGGAGCTGTAAAATCAGCAGCGGCTTTTTCTATAGCAGTGCCTATTCTTGCACTTGGGATACCTATATATGATACCTTATTTGCCATGATAAGGAGAAAGATAAACGGCAGACCAATTATGCAAGCGGATAGAGGGCATCTACATCACAGGCTCCTTGATATGGGACTTACACAGAAACAGGCTGTTGCAATAATGTATGTTATAAGTGCAGTTCTTGGCAGCTTTTCCATAATAGCTATGGAGATAAATGCACAAAGGTCTTATTTGCTATTGATTATGGTTATGATTATTTTAGTTTTGATAGCCTGGAAAGCTGGATTTTTTAAACATAAAGAGTAAAATGGAGGATTTTATATGAAGAAAATCAAAAGTATTACAATATTTGGTACAAGGCCTGAAGCAATAAAGATGGCTCCCTTAATTAAGGAATTTGAAAAGATAGAAAATATAGAAAATAAGGTTTGTGTCACGGCTCAGCACAGGCAAATGCTTGATCAAGTTTTGGAGCTTTTTAAAATTCATCCAGATTTTGATTTGAATATAATGAAAAGCAAGCAGACTTTAACGGGAATAACCACTAGGGTTCTCCAAGGACTTGAAAATATATTTGAAGAAGAAAAGCCGGATTTAGTTATTGTACACGGAGATACAACTACTACTTTTGCAGGAGCTCTGGCAGCCTTCTATAAAAAAATAACAGTAGGCCATGTAGAGGCAGGTCTTAGAACTTATGATAAATACTTTCCTTTTCCTGAAGAAATGAACAGAAAACTTACTGGAGCTATAGCTGACTTGCACTTTGCCCCAACTTCAGGTTCTAAAAATAACCTCCTCAGAGAGGGAGTTCTTGAAAATAAAATATTTGTTACAGGAAACACGGTTATAGATGCCATGAATTTTACCGTAGAAAATGGTTATGTATTTAACAATAGTGAACTAAATCAGATAGATTATAATAACAAGAAAGTTATAATGGTAACTGCCCATAGAAGAGAAAATTGGGGAAAGGGAATTCAAAACATTTGTAATGCTCTTAAAAAGATTGCAAGGGATAATGAGGAAGTAGAAGTTATTTATCTTGTACACTTGAACCCTATAGTAAAAGACATGGTATATAAAATATTGGGCGAAGTTCCAAGAATACATTTGCTGCCTCCTCTTGATACCAAGGAAACCCACAATTTGATGAATAAATGTTATATGGTAATGACTGATTCAGGAGGACTTCAAGAAGAAGCACCTCATCTTGGAAAACCTGTATTGGTACTGAGAAATGTAACTGAAAGACCGGAAGCTGTAGAAGCAGGGACGGTAAAATTGGTTGGCACTGATGAGAGTAATATAGTTAAACTTGCAAATGAACTTATATTGAATTCAAATGAATATAATATAATGAGTAGAGCCATAAATCCCTATGGGGACGGCAAGGCATCTAGAAGGATAACAGCAGCTATTTTGCAGTATTTTCATATACAAAATAATGAGTATAAAGAGTTTCAATAAAATTTCTTTATGTGGAATTGAAAATTAGCTAAAAATTCAGCACTGATTTATATTAAAAACTTTGTGTTTTTTTTAACAAAAAACATTGATAAAAATTTAATTAGCTAGTATAATAAAGAGGATGACAGAAAACTTTGTAAATTAAAAATAGATAATTTAATTAAGGAGGATTAGTTATGAGGGATGTAGTTATTGTAAGTGCTGCAAGAACTGCTATAGGAAAATTTGGGGGAACGTTAAAAAATATTCCTGCGGTGGATTTAGGTGCTGCAGTTATAAAAGAAGCAGTGAAAAGATCCAATATTAAATCGGAGCTTATAGACGAGGTCATAATGGGAAATGTAATACAAGCAGGTCTTGGGCAAAGCCCAGCAAGACAAGCTGCTGTAAAAGCAGGTATTCCTGTGGAAATTCCAGCATTTACCTTGAATAAAGTCTGCGGCTCAGGACTTAGGGCAGTCAGCCTGGCAGCTCAAATTATAAAATCCGGGGATGAGGATATAATTGTAACTGGAGGAATGGAGAATATGTCTGCTGCTCCATATTTGCTTCCAAATGCCAGATGGGGACAGAGAATGGGAGACGGAAAATTGGTGGATTCCATGATAAAGGATGGTTTGTGGGAAGCCTTCAATAATTATCATATGGGAGTTACAGCTGAAAATATAGCAGAAAAATGGAACTTAACCAGAGAAATGCAGGATGAATTTGCGGCATCATCTCAACAAAAAGCAGAAGCAGCTATAAAGGGTGGAAAATTTAAAGATGAAATAGTGCCAATTGTTATAAAAGACAGAAAAAAGGGAGAAATAGTTTTTGATACAGATGAATTCCCTAGATTTGGCACAACTGCTCAATCCTTATCAAAGTTGAAACCCGCATTTAAAAAGGATGGAACTGTTACAGCCGGAAATGCTTCAGGAATAAATGATGCAGCAGCGGCATTAGTTGTAATGAGTGCAGATAAGGCAAAGGAAATGGGAATAGAACCACTTGCAAAAATTGTTTCCTATGGTACTAGAGGATTGGATCCTAAGATAATGGGATATGGGCCATTTTATGCAACTAAATTGGCATTGGAAAAAGCTAAGTTAAAGGTTGAAGATTTGGATTTAATAGAAGCAAATGAAGCATTTGCAGCTCAAAGTTTAGCTGTAGCTAAAGATTTAAAATTTGATATGAGCAAAGTAAATGTAAACGGTGGAGCACTGGCTCTTGGACATCCAGTCGGATGCTCAGGTGCAAGAATACTTACTACACTGCTTTATGAGATGAAAAGAAGAGATGTTAAAAAGGGTCTCGCTACATTATGCATAGGTGGTGGAATGGGAACTGCCATAATAGTGGAGAGATAATTTATTTGGAAAATTGGATGACATAAGGGATGTGTTTTTAGAAATCGATTTGTAAAAGGACACAAACCTTGTGTTTTTTTATAATAATTGCGTATTTATTATAGCTGAATTATAAATTGAAAGATGTGTAGATTTAATAAGTAATCATGGGCTAAAATCATGCAGATTGACTTAAATTGCGTAAAAACAGTTAATTAAGCGAAAAAATAGAACTTTTAGATTATATTTTTAAGGTATATAATTTTATTAGTTTATTTCTACACGGGGGAACTTAATGGATAAACATATTTTAGATATGGTGAAAAAGGTATCTGTCATCAATTTAGTATTTGGTATCACAATAGCTTGTCTAGTGCAATTGATTTTTAAAAGTTATGGGTTGTTTATATTAATAGGAATGTTGATAGCAATTTTTAATTTTTTTGTGAACAGCATAGTAGGAGGGCTGGTATTTCAAAAGCTCCCCAATTCATCTGGATCATTGTATATTATAAGCTTTATCATAAGAATTGTTATTGCGGCAGGAATAGGATATGTTATTTTTATTCACAATAAAAATAATACTATTCCATATTTATTTGGTTATACTGCTCACTTGTTGGGAGTATATATATATTCAGTTATAGAAAGTAATCGATAATAATATGAGATAAAGAAGGGATGTGATGAAGTGGAAAGTTTTTCACCATTGTTTCTAATACACTTGGGGTCGCTAAAGATTCCGATAACCTCCAGTGTCATAGTGCAGTGGGTTATTATTGTAGTTCTAGCCATCTTGGCAAAAATTTTTACTAGGGGTATGAAAAAGATACCTGATAAAAGACAAACTGTTATTGAAATTATTGTAGAGTCAGTACAAAACCTTGTAACGGATAATATGGGAAAAGAGTATGTATCATTTATACCTTATGTGGGAACCCTTGCAATATATATTCTAGTAATGAATATTGCTCCTGTTATTATAGGGGTAAGAGCTCCAACAGAAGACTTGAGTGTGGCAGTAGGGCTTGCACTTATAACTTTTGTCTTAGTCCAATACAATGCTATTAAAAAAAATGGACTTGGGCGTTATTTCGGTGCTTATGCTAAACCGGCAATACCATTGTTGCCTCTTAATATTGTAGAAAGAATAGTTCTTCCGGTTTCACTAAGTCTCCGACTGTTTGGTAATTTAACAGCAGGTGCTGTAATTATTGGAATGGTATACAAGGGATTAGGGCATATGGCATGGTTCTCTCAATTGTTGATACCAATTCCCCTACATGCTTTCTTTGATTTATTCGACGGTTCAATACAGATGATAGTGTTCGTTATGCTTACAATAATGAATATAAAGGTTATAGCTGAAGATTAATAGCTTATGTTTAATATTTATTTAAGGAGGATTTTTTATTATGAATTTAGATGCAAATACATTCATATCAGGTATGGCAGCAATAGGCGCAGGTTTAGCTGCTATAGGATGTTTAGGAGGAGGTATTGGAGTTGGTACTGCTGCAGGAAAAGCAGTTGAAGGTGTATCAAGGCAACCAGAGGCAAGTGGTAAGATATTGAGTACATTCTTTGTAAGTGCTGCTTTGTCAGAGGTAACAGCTATCTATTCCTTGTTAATAGCTCTTATTTTAGTATTTAAAGTTTGATTATATCTATACCTCACCAGTTTACATATAATTTTAGAGGGGAGGATTGAAGTCTGGTATGCAAATTGATTGGATTACGGTTGTTATAACAATAATAAACTTTGTTATATTATACTTTATTTTGAGGCATTTCTTTTTTAAACCTGTTAACGATACCCTTACCACCAGGCAGGAGGAAATTGATTCTAAGATCAGAAATGCTGCTGAAAATGAGAAAAAATCAAAACAATTAGTGGCTCAGCATAATGAATTGCTAAAAAATTCAAAAAAAGAGGGCAAATCTATTGTTGAAGATTATAAAAATAAGGCTGAAAGAGTTTCTGAAGATGTATTAGGTGACGCCCGTAAGGAGGCACAGCTTATATTAAATAGAGCAAAAATTGAAGTGGATAGGCAAAGAGAAAAAGCACAGGCTGATATAAAAAATCAGGTGGTGGATTTAGCCCTATTGGTGTCTACAAAAGCTTTAGAAGGTTCTATTGATGAAAAACAGCATAGGAAACTTATTGAGGACTTTATAGCTAAGGTAGGTATCTAACTATGTATGAATATTTAGATAGGAGATATGCCCTTGCACTTTATGAAATAGCAGAGGGAAAGGGAAAAGTAAAAGAGTATCTGGAAGAATTACAACAGGTTGTAGATATTATTGATAAAGATACTAAATTTTTAGAAATTATGCGACATCCTGAAGTCAGTACATCTGAAAAGAAAAGGATGTTTACAGAAATATTTAAGGACAGGGTAAGTGAAGACATACTTTCATTCCTGTTAGTTATTATAGAAAAGGGAAGAATTAATCAACTGGATGGAAAGCTTAAAGAGATGAAAAATATATATCTTGAAAAGCATAATACTGTTGTCGCAAAAGTGAAAACAGTTATTCCGCTAGAAGATAATGAGAGAAAAACTCTTATACAGAAATTGGAAAAAAAGTTTAATAAAAAGGTTTTGATTGAAGAAGAGATAGATCCAAGTATAATAGGTGGAGTTTATGTGGATGTAGACAATGAAGTCATTGACGGTACTGTAAAATCAAAACTTTCTGAAATGAAAAAAATAATGCTTAAGGGAGAACAGAGGTGAGCCTATGAACGTAAAACCTGAAGAGATAACTTCAATCATAAAAGATGAAATACAAAAATATGAAAAGAAAATAGAGACAGTTGATTCAGGTACAATAATTCAAATTGGTGATGGTATTGCCAGGGTTTATGGTCTTAATCAGTGTATGTCTGGAGAGCTTTTAGAGTTTCCAAAGGATGTTTATGGTATGGCTTTAAATCTTGAACAAGACAATGTAGGTTGTGTTCTTTTAGGCTCTGAAGAGGGAATAAAAGAAGGAGATACAGTTAAAAGAACTGGCAGAGTTGTAGAGGTGCCTGTGGGTGAAGAGCTTATGGGAAGGGTAGTAAACTCTCTTGGTCAGCCTATTGACGGAAAAGGTCCCGTTAAAACAAATGAGACCAGACCTGTAGATTTGGTGGCACCAGGAGTTATAACCAGGCAATCTGTTAAAGAACCACTTCAGACTGGAATAAAGGCAATAGATTCCATAATACCAATTGGAAAAGGACAGAGAGAATTAATAATAGGAGACAGGCAAACAGGAAAAACTGCAATTGCCATGGATACTATAATAAACCAAAAGGGAAAAGATGTAATATGTATTTATGTGGCTGTAGGACAAAAACAATCTACAGTAGCTCATATAGTGAATGATTTAGTGGAAACTGGTGCCATGGATTATACCATAGTTGTATCTGCATCTGCGTCAGAATCGGCACCGCTTCAATATATAGCTCCTTATGCAGGATGCTCTATGGGTGAGTATTTTATGAATAAGGGAAAAGATGTACTTATAATATATGATGATTTGTCTAAACATGCTGTTGCTTATAGAGAAATGTCGTTATTACTCCGCAGACCGCCAGGAAGGGAAGCTTATCCTGGAGATGTATTTTATTTGCATTCGAGATTACTTGAAAGGGCTGCAAAACTTTCTGATAAATTGGGGGGAGGTTCACTTACCGCGCTTCCTATAATAGAAACTATGGCAGGTGATGTTACTGCATATATACCAACCAATGTTATTTCAATAACAGATGGTCAGATATTTCTTGAATCAGAGCTTTTTTATGCAGGACAGAGACCGGCAATAAATGCAGGAATATCGGTATCCAGAGTTGGTGGTAATGCACAGATTAAAGCTATGAAACAGGTTGCAGGAACACTTAGAATAGATTTAGCCCAATACAGAGAGCTTGCTTCATTTGCTCAATTCGGATCTGATTTGGATAAAGAATCAAAGAGAAGACTTGAAAAGGGTAAAAGGTTAACGGAAATATTAAAACAACCGCAGTATAAGCCAATGCCTGTAGAAAAACAGGTAATGATATTATTTTCTGCTTCCAGAAATTATATAATGGATATACCTGTCGAAAAAATTTCTCAATTTGAAGAAGAATTTCTTGACTATATGGATACTCACCATAGTGAAATCGGAAAGGAAATTCTTGAAAAGAAAATCTTATCAGATGAATTGAGCGATAGACTTCATGATGCTATAGAAGAATTCAAAAAAATATTTTTAGCAGAGTAATAATTTTCTCTGCGGGAGGTGAAGTATGGCAGGGGCAGGACTTGTTACAATTAAAAGAAGAATTAAATCAATAACTAGTACCCAAAAGATAACAAAGGCCATGGGACTTATTGCCACCTCTAAACTTAGAAAAGTTAGAAAAAAACTTGAGGTAAATAATAAATATTGTGAACTTTTTAGTTCTATTGTAAATGAATTTGTTTTAGAAGCTGAAGTAAATAATATTTATATAAATGGTAATAGATCCAAGAATAAGCTTTACATAACTTTAAATTCAGATACAGGGTTGTGTGGAGGATTTAATGCCAATGTGGTTAATGAATCAGATGCCATAATGTCAAAAGACAAGGAAAAATCTCTTTTAATAGCTGTAGGCCAAAAGGGCAGAATGTATTTTAAAAGACTCAATTACAGTACAGAGGCAGAATATGTGGATATTCCAGATGTTCCTACAATAAAAGAGGCAGACACCATAGTATATAAAGCTTTGGATCTTTACAGAAGCGGTAAGGTTGGAGAAGTCAACATAGTGTATACCAGGTTCATTTCCACGGTTAGACAAAATGTAATTGTTGAAAAATTACTCCCATTGGAGAGCAATAAAGCTGAAAAAAGAAATTTTCTTGTAAAATTCGAACCATCTGTAGATGAGATGATAGATGATGTGGTGGTTTTGCATTTAAAGCAAAAAATACTTAATTGTATGGTAAATTCAAAAGTCAGTGAACAAGCTTCTAGGATGACAGCAATGGATGGGGCTACTAAAAATGCAAATGATCTATTGAGTAATTTGAATCTTAAATACAATAGGGCAAGGCAAACTGCCATAACGCAAGAAATAACTGAAATAGTTGGAGGGGCGGAAGCTCTGAAGTAAGGAGGGACGTTGATGCCAAATATAGGCAAAGTTGTTCAGGTCATAGGACCTGTAGTAGATATAAAATTTAATACAGAAAGCCTCCCTAATATATACAATGCCATAGATATACAGTCAGAAAATAAAAAAATTGTTACAGAAGTTGCCCAGCATTTGGGAGACGATATAGTAAGAACTATATCTATGGAAAGTACAGATGGGCTTGTTAGAGGAATGGATGCCATGGATACGGGTTCACCTATATCCGTACCTGTAGGGCAGCCAGTTTTAGGAAGACTTTTTAATATGTTAGGACAGCCTATTGATGAAAAGGGAGAAGTAAAAGCAGATAAGTATTATCCTATTCACAGGCAAGCTCCGAGTTTTGAAGATCAATCTGTCAAACCTGAGATGTTTGAGACTGGTATTAAGGTTATAGATCTTATTGCACCATATCAAAGAGGTGGAAAGATAGGACTATTTGGTGGAGCTGGTGTTGGTAAGACAGTAATTATTCAGGAACTTATAAATAATATAGCTAAAGAGCATGGTGGATTGTCTGTTTTTACAGGTGTTGGAGAAAGAACAAGAGAGGGAAATGATCTATATTATGAAATGCAGGAATCTGGAGTTATAAAAAAGACTGCATTGGTATTTGGCCAAATGAATGAACCGCCTGGTGCAAGAATGAGAGTTGCACTTACAGGACTTACCATGGCAGAGTACTTTAGAGATCAAGGCCAGGATGTGCTCTTATTTATAGACAATATATTTAGATTTACCCAAGCAGGTTCGGAAGTTTCCGCATTGCTTGGAAGAATACCTAGTGCTGTTGGATATCAGCCAACACTTGCCACAGAGATGGGTGCTCTTCAAGAAAGAATAACATCTACAAAACAAGGGTCTATTACATCTGTTCAGGCTGTATATGTTCCAGCAGATGATTTAACCGATCCTGCACCTGCAACCACATTTACCCATCTTGATGCTACTACGGTGCTTTCAAGATCCATATCGGAACTTGGAATTTACCCGGCAGTTGATCCACTGGGATCTACATCTAGAATCCTGGATCCTAGAATTGTGGGGGAAGAGCATTATAAGATAGCTTCACAGGTTAAAAATATACTTGAAAGATACAGTGAACTTCAAGATATCATAGCTATACTTGGTGTAGATGAGTTGTCGGAAGAAGACAGATTGGTAGTTATAAGAGCTAGAAGAATACAGAGATTTTTATCCCAGCCATTTACTGTTGCAGAACAATTTACAGGTTATAAGGGAGAATATGTGCCTATAAAGGAAACTATAAGAGGATTTAAGGAAATACTTGAAGGTAAATATGATGATTTGCCCGAGGCAGCTTTTCTGTTTAAAGGAACCATTGACTCAGTTGTTGAAGCTGCTAAAAATATGGCACAGGATTAAGAGGAGATTAATATGTCAGAAGTGTTAAAATTAACTATCCTTACTCCCGACAGAGAATTTTACAAGGGAGAAGTCATAGAAGTGATAACGGAAAGTACTTTAGGAGGCATAACAATTCTTCCGGATCATATGCCTTTGATAACTACTTTAAAACCTGCTGATACAGTAATTGTTCAAAAAGATAATAAAAAACTAAAGGCATTTACATCTGTTGGAATATTGGAAGTAAAAGAAAATGAATTAAGGATTTTATGTGATGTTTGTGAATGGCCAGAGGAAATAGATATAGGAAGAGCAGAAGAAGCTAAAAATAGGGCGGAAAAAAGACTGGCCAGTAATAAAGATGGAATTGATGTACAAAGGGCAGAATTGGCATTGGCTAGAGCATTGGCCAGAATTAACCTGAAACAATAAAATTCGGAATACTTTTGTGAAACATAAAAAAAGGCACTGTCAAAATCATTGGATAAATGAAATTTGACAGTGCCTTTTTTGTGTAAAAATATGCACCTTTTATTGCGTAAATTTATATATTATTATAAAGTCCTCCTTACGGAATTTTTATTTTTTTGAATATTAATATAAAAGCTGTCCATAATGTTTAAGGAATAAAAAAAGGGGAGGGAGGCTCTGAGAAACATTTTTACAGAGCTGGTTTATATGAAAAACATAAAAGTATTGTTCTGCTTGTTATTATGTATATTTTCTTTTCAATATTATGTGAAAGCTTATGGAAGTACTATGAATAACTTAAGTTCCCAAAAAGAAACCATTTCAGATGAAAGAAAAATGGATTTATTTAAATATATACTGGATGATACTCATAGTACTGCTGAGGAATGTGGTGTAATGGCAATTTTTAATACTGATGAATCAGGGGAAAAAGTTGTAAATAAGATATTTGACAAATTACTTAAATACAAAAAATTAAATAACAATATTTTAAAAAATAATGACGTTTATTCCATAGAATTTGATGGTAATTGTATAAATGGCTACATAGAAAGTATTAAATATGAAAATCATAATATTATAACTGTTAATGTTGTAGAAAAACATAGTGATTATAAATTACCTTATTTAAAAAGCATGATAGAAGAGAGCCTGTCTAATATAGGAGAAAAGTGCCAATACTATCAATATGTAAAGGCTAAAACACAAAAGGGAAACGTTGCGACTGTAAACAAAAAATTAGAAAATATCTTGAAAAACATAGGTACATCTAATATTAAAACCATACCCTTAAATGGAGGATACAGTTCTACTGCAAATACTCATATGTTTGATCCAATGCAGAGTGACGGGGATTTTATAGATTTTAATTATTCTGTTGTAAAATATTCCACAGGAACCTATATAATTATGGGAACTCCGGAAATAATGACAACATACTAATAGAGTAGTACAAAATAATTAACATATCAACAATTATAGAATGGAGGAACATTATGAGCAAAATAGTAGTTAGGGGAGGAAATAAACTACATGGGGAAGTGAATATCAGTACTGCTAAAAATTCTGTGCTGCCTATTATAGCAGCTTGTATTTTGAGCGGCGATAAATGCATAATAGAAGAAGTTCCAATGCTTGAGGATGTTTTTGTAATAAGTGATATACTGAGGAGTATATTTGCAGATATAAATATAGATAAAAGTACAAATAAAATTATAATAGACACTTCCAATATAAAGGATTGTAATTCCTGTAGTGAGCTTGTAAAAAAAATGAGGGCTTCATTTTTAATAATGGGTCCTATGATATCTAGATTTGGCAGATTTAAATTATCTCTTCCGGGAGGTTGTAATATTGGAACTAGACCTATAGACTTGCATCTGAAGGGATTTAGTGCTCTTGGAGCAGAAGTAAATATAGGGCATGGATATGTAGAGGCCCGGGCTAAAAAGCTAATAGGCAATAAGATATATTTAGATTTTCCATCTGTGGGAGCTACAGAAAATATAATGATGGCAGCAGTAATGGCTGAAGGAGAAACCATAATAGAAAATGCAGCAGAAGAACCGGAAATAAAAGATTTGGCAAAGTTTTTAAACAGCATGGGTGCGAGTATTGTTGGGGCAGGTTCTGGAACTATTCATATAATAGGAGTCAAAAATCTAAAGGGAAGTACTCATAAACCCATATGCGATAGAATAGAAGCTGGTACTTTTATGGTAGCTGCTTCAATAACTAGAAGCAAGATTAAAATAAATGGTATAAATGAGGAACATTTAAAACCTATAGTTGCTAAATTAACTGAAGCCGGAGTATATATAAAACCAGAGGGAAATGGTTTAATTGTAGACGGTGATAGAGATCTAAACCCTATAGATATTAAAACCATGCCCTATCCTGGATTCCCCACTGATATGCAATCGCAGATGGCAGGACTTTTATGTACAGTTAAGGGAACAAGTATAATAACTGAAACTATTTTTGAAAATAGATTTATGCACGCAGTGGAGATGAAAAGAATGGGAGCAAACATAAAGATAGATGGAAGAAGTGCCGTTATAGAGGGTGTTGATAAGCTCACAGGAGCGGAAGTAAGAGCAACAGATCTTAGAGCTGGTGCGGCTCTCATACTTTGCGGTCTGGCAGCAGAAGGGGAAACAGAAGTTATGGATATATACCATGTAGACAGAGGATATGTAGATATTGAAAAAAAACTTAAGGGCTTGGGTGCTGATATTGAGAGAATAAATTGATAATTTAATATTATATAAAAAGAGAAGATTGAAGGAGATCTTCTTTTTTTATATAATATTAAAACATATTTTTTACAGTTCATAATAGGGATGGAATATTTGCAGCATATTAATAATAAAAATATTATAAGATGGTAAATGGAAGGAGAACAACAGAGGGGTATATTATGAACTTTTTAAAAAAATTTGTTATATTAGTATTTATGGGTATGGCTTTTATAATTGTACTTTCCCTATTCATGGCGGGAAAAGGAATTGGTCAGGATAGTTTGCCCAAATTTATAATTAAATCAAAAAATATAATATTTAAAAACAGTAATGGTGATGCAGAAAAAATAAAGGTCTATATAACCAAGGAACATAAAATAAAAGAAATGAATTTAGAGGAATACGTATTGGGAGTAGTTGCAGGGGAAATGCCGGCGGAATTTTCAGAAGAGGCACTTAAAGCCCAAGCCGTGGCGGCAAGAACCTTTGGAGTTGCCCATATGGAGGCATATGGTGGAAAAAAATATAAAAGCACTACAGGTGCAGATGTATGTGATACTGTTGCATGTCAGGTTTTTCAAAGTAAAGAGGATAGAATGAATGCATGGCCCAAGGCAAAGGCAGAAGGATACTGGAATAAGATGGAACAGGCCGTACAAGCCACTTCGGGGGAGGTATTGGCCTATAAGGGTAAATTAGTTATGGAGCCTTATTATTTTGCTATAAGTGGAGGAAGAACGGAAAATGCAGAAGATGTATTTAAAGAAGGAGAAGGGTATTTAAAGAGTGTAGAAAGCCCAGGAGAAGAAGATGCACGCAAATATAAAACTTCCGTGGAAATGTCCTATAAGAACTTTATAGATAAAGTAAATATTTATTATCCTAGTTCAAAATTGAATGCAGAAGATCTGTCTAAAGAAGTAACTATAGAAGGAAGAACAGAAGGGGGGGCCGTCAGAGAAATTAAACTGGGATCGGTTACTGTATCCGGAACCAGATTTAGATCTATTATGGGATTAAATTCTACAGATTTTACCATATACTTTAAAGACAAAATTTATATTCAATGTTTAGGATATGGTCATAGAGTGGGAATGAGTCAGTGGGGGGCCAATGCCATGGCTAAGGATGGAAAAACCTACATACAGATATTAAGCCATTATTATAGTGGTATAAGTTTAAAGAATGTAACTTCATTTTTAAAGTAAACAAAATATATCAATATATGACGAAGATGAGATAAAAAATTTCATCTTATTTTTTTATGAAAATTTTAGAAAAAAATTTATAAAATATGTATTTTTTGTTATTGTCTGGACAAACTACAAAAAGGAGGTGTTCATATGGACAAAAAATTTTCAAATAAAGCAGTTAACTTTTTTAAAAAGGAGGGCTTCTACATAATATTATTTATCTGTTTATGTATAGTGGCAACAGTTGCACTGTTGACTGCAAGAAATAACAAGAACCAAAGTGCTGAATTACAAAACAGTAAAGCTACAGAACAAAAACAAGTTAAACAAACTGCAAAAGCAGATAATAAGTCTTCTTCAAGTTATGATAATGCCCTTCAAGTTAAAAAGAGCAGTAATACAAATACAAATGCCCAACAGAAAACTTCAAAAGAAGTATCAAGTTCAGTAAGTACTTCATTTCAAAAGCCAGTAGAAGGGGTTATTGCAAGAGGGTTTTCAGAGGATCCGGTATATTGGGATTCTACGGCAACTTATAGACCAAACTTAGGTTATGATATACAAACTGATTTGGGAAAACCAGTATTTGCGGCAATGGATGGAAAGGTAGAAGAAGTAAATACTGCAACACAAGATGGAGTAGAGATTATTTTAGATCATCAAAATGGATTAAAAACTGTTTATTCTAATTTAGATCCAAATGTTAAGGTCAGTGTAGGCCAAATGGTGAAAAAGGGAGCAGTTATAGGAATAGTTGGCAAGAGTACCTTGAGATCAGCCTATGAAAAATATGGGAATCATTTGCATTTTGCTGTTTTGAAGGGAAAAGAATTTGTTGATCCAGGTAAATATATAAAATACTAATATTTAGCCATTTCTCTGGATAATATAGAGAAATGGCTCATATATAATGAATTTAAAAATATAAAAGGGCATATTTATATATGGAGGGACAAGTTAGACATTAAAAAATTTTCTAAATTAAATAGAAGAATACTTGTAAGTATTTACGTATATAGAGTTTTGATTATTAACTGTTATTTGTATAAAGGAGTTGAATGAATTTGAAAGATTATATTGAAGAGAGAGTTTTAGAGGTTGCCAAATATATAATAGGTTCTAAAGCTACAATAAGGAAAACTGCCAAAGTTTTTGGAGTGAGCAAAAGTACCATACACAAAGATATGACGGAAAGATTACCTAAAATAAATCCACAGGTTGCACAAGAGGCTAAGAGTATATTGAATTATAATAAAGCAGAAAGACACATAAGAGGTGGAAAGGCCACTAAAATGAAATATAAAGCTATTGAAGGTTAAAAACATTCCCATTATAATTAGAATATGATATGATAATAAATAGTAAATAAATTTACGTTTTATTATGAAAAGCAAGTTAGATTAGGAGTGAAAAAAGGGATGTTTTTTAATATAGGAACTGATATGGGAATAGATTTAGGTACGGCTACAGTGCTTGTGTACATTAAGGGCAAAGGAGTAATATTAAAAGAACCTTCAGTTGTTGCCATAGATAAAAGTAAAAATAGAGTGCTAGCCGTGGGAGAAGAGGCATGGCAAATGATAGGCAGAACGCCAGGAAATATTGTTGCCATTCGTCCATTAAAAGATGGAGTTATATCTGACTACGATGTAACAGAAAAGATGTTAAAGTATTTTATAGAAAAGGCTTGTGGAAAAAAAAGAATGTCAGCACCGCGGATAGTTATTTGTATTCCCTGCGAGGCTACTGAGGTTGAAAAAAGAGCTGTAATTGATGCGGCTAAAAATGCAGGGGCAAAGAAAGTGTTTTTAATTGAGGAACCCTTAGCTGCAGCTATAGGAGCTGGAATCGATATAACTAAGGCAAGTGGAAGTATGGTAATAGATATAGGCGGTGGAACTACCGATGTGGCAATAATTTCGCTGGGGGGAATAGTAGTAAGATCTTCAATTAAGGTAGCAGGAGACAGGTTTGATGAATCCATAATGAAATATATTAGAAAAGAACATAAATTGATGATTGGAGAAAGGACTTCAGAAGACTTAAAGATAAATATAGGTTCTGCATTTAACAAAGATGAAGAGATAAGTATGGAAATAAGGGGAAGAGATTTAATTACAGGGCTCCCCAAAAATATGGAAGTATCATCTAAAGAAATGAGAATAGCTTTGAAGGAAACTGTAAATTCTATAGCAGATACAGCTAGGGCGGTATTGGAAAAAACTCCTCCAGAGTTATCCGCTGATATAGCTGAGAAAGGTATTGTTATGACTGGAGGAGGAGCCTTGCTAAATGGATTAAGTGATTTAATACAGGAAGTAACTCATGTGCCTGTTTATGTAGCTGAAGATCCAATATCCTGTGTAGCTTTAGGCACAGGAAAGGTTCTTGAGTATTTGGACAAAATGGAAGTTATTTTTACCGGTGATGATATAACCTTAATAGATTGAGGATATTTTATTGGTGTTAAAAAATTTGTCTATATATTTACAATAAGATATTATTATAATAGAGATAATATGAATGAATTAATGAATAAAGTATTACTTCGGCCATATTTAAAATTAGATTCAAACGTATATTGCTGGTATTATTAAATATATCTTCATTGCCATTTGAATCAACTATGCCTATTATTGAGGAATCCCCTACATTGGGAAGGGATTTTCCTACTCCCTTGCCGGGATGAACGGGAAAGTCCCTTACCTGTATTTCTCCAATGGTTTTGGAATCTCCTAAACAGGCATCGATCCCTATAATGTTGTTATGAGGATGAAGTAACTTTATTTCATTTAGTCTACTCTCAATGTTCAAAGCATGTATGGGTTCTGAAATTGTGCCATAAACTGGCAGAGGAAAGTGCTTGCACTTTAGCAGAGTACCTACTAAGGGGCCAAGACAGTCCCCTATATATCTATCTGTACCGATACATACAATAATGGTATCCTTGTTGATGTGATCCTTTAAAAAATAGGCTAAATCGTAATATGCCAATGGATTTTTATAGTTAGATTTTACTTTATTCAATATATTCACCTTCTTTTATGTATGCAATACCTATCTATGGATAATATCCAAAGAGAATACTATATATAATTTATATGATGGAATTATGTAAAATATTATGTCTAAATCACAGGTATATGATTTCTAAAGGAATAATGAGATACATGAAGGAATAAACATTTAACATTAGATTTTAATGTAATATGAAATTTGAAAATAATTGCACAAAAATGTATACTAAACTACGTTAAACGCCTTTATGTTTTATGTGGGCGTAATTGTATGAAATAAATAGGCTGGCATAGCTCAGCAGGTAGAGCAACTGACTTGTAATCAGTAGGTCGTGGGTTCGAAGCCTACTGCCAGCACCAAATGTGGAGGAATTCCCGAGCGGCCAAAGGGGGCAGACTGTAAATCTGTTGTCAGTGACTTCGATGGTTCGAATCCATCTTCCTCCACCAAATATTATGGGCGCATAGCTCAGCTGGGAGAGCATCTGCCTTACAAGCAGAGGGTCACAGGTTCGAGCCCTGTTGTGCCCACCACATTATAACAAAATAAGCTGGCATAGCTCAGCAGGTAGAGCAACTGACTTGTAATCAGTAGGTCGTGGGTTCGAAGCCTACTGCCAGCACCAAATGCGGAGGAATTCCCGAGCGGCCAAAGGGGGCAGACTGTAAATCTGTTGTCAGTGACTTCGATGGTTCGAATCCATCTTCCTCCACCATAAAAAAGCACTGTTAGGGTGTTTTTTGTTTTATTAGAATCTTTATAATTATTGTAAATCTATAATATAAACTCTTATCCAGAGAGGCGGAGGGAAAAAGGCCCGATGAAACCCGGCAACCAGTAGAAATTTTGCCAAGGTGCCAATTCCTGCAAGTTAATTTTGCAAGATAAGAGAGCAGTTAATTATTTAACCTCTTCTTATTTGAAGAGGTTTTTATTTTTTTATACAGTATGGAGGTATTGAAAATGAGAAAATTATTTACGTCTGAGTCAGTTACAGAAGGTCATCCAGATAAAATGTGCGATCAAATTTCAGATGCAATTCTGGACGCTATATTAAAACAAGATCCTTACGGAAGAGTAGCATGTGAAACTGCTACTACTACAGGTATGATTTTGGTTATGGGAGAAATATCAACTAAATGTTATGTTGATATATCTAAAATAGTTAGAAAGACTGTAAGGGAAATAGGATATACCAGAGCTAAATATGGATTTGACTGTGATACCTGCTCAGTGATGAGCTCAATTGATGAACAATCATCAGATATAGCTATGGGGGTCAACCAGTCCCTGGAAGCTAAAAAAGGACAGATGGAGGGAACAGATGCCATAGGAGCAGGAGATCAAGGTATGATGTTTGGATTTGCCACTAATGAGACTCCAGAATATATGCCTATGCCTATAAGTCTGGCTCATAAGCTGGCAAAAAGATTGGCACAGGTTAGAAAGGATGGGACTTTAAGTTATTTGAGGCCAGATGGAAAAACCCAGGTGACTATAGAATATGATGACAATAAACCTATTAGAGTTGATACTATAGTGGTATCCGCCCAGCATGATGAACTGGTAACTAAAGAACAAATTGAAAGTGATATAATTGAACATGTTATAAAGCCTGTTGTGTCACCGGAATTTTTGGATAAAAATACTAAGTACTTCATAAATCCAACAGGAAGGTTTGTGGTTGGTGGACCTCAGGGAGACTCTGGTCTTACAGGAAGAAAAATAATAGTGGACACCTATGGTGGATATGGAAGACATGGTGGTGGAGCGTTTTCAGGAAAGGATCCAACCAAGGTGGATAGATCCGCTGCTTATGCTGCAAGATGGGTGGCAAAAAATTTGGTAGCTGCTGGTGTTGCCGATAAGCTGGAAATACAACTTGCATATGCTATAGGTGTAGCAAAACCTGTATCTATAACTGTTGATACTTTCAACACTGGGAAAATATCAGAAGAGGAAATAGTGGGCATAGTAGAGAAGGTATTTGATCTAAGGCCAGCTGTTATAATAAGGGATTTGGATTTGAGAAGACCTATATACAGACAGGTTGCAGCTTATGGGCATTTTGGAAGAACCGATATAGATTTACCTTGGGAAAAATTAAATAAAGTTGATGATATAAAAAAATATATCTAGAATTTTAAAAGCTCTGTATGCAAATTTACAGAGCTTTTTTAAAATTAAACTTATGTGTTATAATTATATTCAAAGATATAGGTTTTTACATGTTTATTAAAGTGGGAGAGATCTTATGCAGGATTTGCAGGGAATTATAGAAGATATAATATTTCAAAATAAAGACAATGGATATGTAGTTGCTAAGTTGAAGGAAAAAGAGGATACAGTAACTATAGTGGGATGCATACCTTATATAACGGAAGGACAAAATTTGAAGGTTTTGGGGGAATGGGTATTACATCCTCAGTTTGGGCGTCAGTTTAAGGTCCAGGTTTGTGAAGAAATAGTACCCAATACTGTTATTGGTATAGAGAGGTATTTATCTTCGGGAATTATATCCGGCATAGGACCTGTTACTGCCAGGAAGATAGTTAAAAAGTTTGGAGAAAATACTCTTCATGTACTGGATGACAACATAAACAGATTGAGGGAAATAGAAGGTATAGGAGAAAAAAAAATAGCTTTAATAGCAGAATCTTATTCCAGACAAAATGAAATAAGAAATATAATGATATTTTTACAAACTTATGGGGTAACTCCAAACCAATGTGTAAAAATACACAAAAAATTTGGATCTGATTCCATACGCAAAGTAAAAGAAAACCCATATATCCTTACGGAAGAAATAGGGGGTATAGGATTCAAAACAGCTGACAGAATAGCAAGGAGTCTTGGAATAGAAAGAAACTCCCCCTTTAGAATACAAAGTGGAATAAGATATGTAGTAAATCAGTTCTGCAGTTTAGGGAATACTTATATGCCCATAGATAAACTTATTAAAGAAGGAGAAGGCATACTTGGAGTAACTAAAGCGGAGCTAGAGGAAAATATATATGAAAACTCTATAAATGGAAAGGTAAAATTGGAGCAATATGGTGATAAACTCTGTGTATTTCCAATGACATATTATTATTGTGAATTAAGTGTAACCAAAAAAATTTTAACTCTTGCTTTCAGTGATTACAAGGATATAGGTCTTGATGTAAATGAAGAAATTAAAAAATTTGAGGATAAAAATCATATTGAATTTGCACCTTCTCAGAAAGATGCTATTAGGGGAGCAGTAAAAAATGGTGTAGAAATAATAACAGGGGGGCCTGGCACAGGCAAGACTACCATAATCAATTGTATAATTCAATTATTTGAAAAGGCAAATTATAAGGTACTTATGGGGGCGCCTACCGGTAGGGCGGCGAAAAGAATGTCAGAGGCTACTGAAAGAGAAGCAAAAACCATACATAGGTTACTGGAGATGGGGGTAGAAAATGATAAAGAAGCCATGTTTTTCTCCAGAGGAGAGGAATCACCCCTTCAATGTGATGTGGTAATTATAGATGAAGCTTCCATGATAGATATAATGCTTATGAATAATTTATTAAGGGCTATTTCAATTGGGACCAGACTTATAATAGTAGGAGATGCACAGCAGCTTCCTTCAGTAGGGCCGGGAAATGTGCTCAGGGATTTTATAGACAGTAAGTGTATTAAGGTAGTTAGGTTGAAGGAAATATTTAGACAGTCAAAGGAAAGTATGATTATAGTAAATGCCCATAAGATAAATTCAGGAGAAATGCCTATCTTAAATAGAAAACTCAAAGATTTCTATTTTATAAGATGTAAAGAACCGTCAGATATATTGGATACAGTGATAGGTCTGATTAACAGAAGATTGCCAAACTTCAATAAAAGCTGGAACAAAATGCAGCATATTCAAATACTATCTCCAATGAGAAAGGGTATTTTAGGAGTGTCTAATTTAAATGCAGAACTTCAGGAGGTTTTGAATCCTAAAACCCTTGAAAAAAATGAGAAGAAGATTGGAAATACTATTTTTAGATTAGGTGACAAGGTGATGCAGATTAAAAATGATTATACTCTAAAATGGACTGAAGTTTCAGAAGAAAATTCGGGAGAAGGCATGGGAATTTTTAATGGTGATTTTGGATGCATTGACCATATAGATGAAGAAAAAAATACAGTAACTGTTGTATTTGATGAAGGCAGAAGGGTTGTTTATGATAACATGCATTTAGATGAACTGGATTTGTCTTATGCAATAACCATACATAAAAGTCAAGGCAGTGAATTTCCAGTAATTATTTTACCTATATTTATGGGACCACCTTTGCTTATGAACAGGAATTTATTGTATACAGCTATAACCAGAGCAAAGCAGATGGTAGTACTGGTAGGAGATTTGAAAGCCTTGAATTTTATGATAAATAATAATAAAAGCTTTGAAAGATATTCATTATTAAAACACAGGATAATGGATATAATGGAGAGTGAAACAGATGCTATTGTGGAATAAGATGAATTTTATTCATAAGATGAAGGAAATAGAAAAAGAAATAGTTAGATGGGATAGCACTGGAGAGAGATTTTTAAATGTTATTTCCGTTCCATACAATTCCTCTAAAGTTTTTATGGATATTATTATCACATATATTAAACAAAATAGGAATGTAATTTATATTACAGATGAAAATCCTGATAACATTGATATAATTAAAAACATAAAAAAATATACAGGTTTTAGAAATTATGCTTACATAAGAAATGTAGAAAATAATGTGAATTGTATATTTAAAATATGCAGTTTCCAAAATGCTTTAAAATTAAAAGAAAAGTTTCATCTGCTTATATACGATGATATAAACAGTTTTTCCATGTATAACAGGTATGAAATAATTCATGTAATTGATAAATTAATCCATAAACAGAGCAGGGTAATTGTATATTCAATAGAAAATATGCTTAAGAATAGAAGAGAAATGTTTTTCCCTATTGCAAAGGAAGGCCCTATAGTAGAACCTAGAACTATACTTACTAGATTTGATATGAATAAAGACATACCATTTGTAGTATATGATTACTTAAAGTGGTCCTTAAATGAGGGAAGAAAGGCCATAATATATGTGCCAGACGGATTTAAAGTGGAAAATGTCTATTCTTATATTCATAACTATTGTAAAAATTTTTGTAAAAGTATTATATATTTTGCAGAGGAAGAATCCGATAAGAAATCTATAAATAAATTTTTACAGGTAAAGGATTCAATATTAATAACTGACAGCTTTCGACAAATCTTATCTAATGGAAAGAATTCAGATATAATGGTGTATTTTGCTGATAATACAAATCTCAACTATAAAAAGTTTGTTTATTTATGTGGAAATATGAGAAGAGGTGAAAAAAATTTAAAGGGAGAGGTTATACTGGTGGCCAATTTGGAAACGGAAGATATGGAAAAGGCCAGAAGTATAACTAGAAACTTTAACAGAGAAGCATGGGATATGGGTTTATTGAGAAGTTAGAGTTTTTGTTGGACTGTGTATTGGGATTGGTATATTGTGGTGATGAAAAATGCGTATTGTGTAAAAAAGACATATATGATGATGAAAATATATGTAAAATGTGTAAAGACAATATAAAAATTTGCAGGGACAGCTTTCAAATTGGAAATTATGATCATGAATTCAGCTGCTACAGCAGTGCATATTATTCAGGTGCTATGATGGAACTTATAATAAAATTGAAATATAAAAATTCTTTTAGATCTGGAGATATTATAGCTTCATATATGAAAGATACTATATACAATAGCAATATAGATTTTGATGTTTTAACTTATGTTCCTATGACAAAGAAATCTCTTAAAAAAAGGGGATACAATCAAAGTGAATACCTGGCAAGAACCCTGGGAAAATATGTTGGTAAACCTGTTATATGCTGTTTGACCAAAACGAAGGATACTAAAGATCAAATAGGATTGAGCAGGTAAGATAGATGGAACAATATACAGGGAAGCTTTAAAGTTCATGATAATTATTATATTAAAAATAAAGATATTTTATTGATAGATGATGTTATAACTACTGGTGCTACGGCTTTTTGCTGTAGCGACGAGCTCTTGAAAAATGGAGCAAAAAAAATTAATATATTGACTGGAGCAAAAAGTAGGGTATAATTTTAATAGTCAAGCTAGGTTTGTGGTTGAAAGTCGATGCCAGTCGCAGGCGAAACGATCCACGTAAGTTAAATAAAATGTTTAATGAGCATGGTGCGGCTTAGAAGTAAGTCCTGCCGTAAAAATACGAGAGGGTTAGTAATGAGAGGATAATTCCGGGTAGTGAAAATTCCAGCAGGCGAGTGTGGGGTCAAAGACCAGGTCAACTAGTTTGACATTGCACTTAACAGTGCGCTGTGGCAGTCTTTTAAGGGCTGCCACGTTTATTTTGAACTTAAAAATCCCGCCTTTATAACTTTAATACATTTATAAGAGGAAACACTTAGAAATATGGGAGCCAACAATGTGGTTATTGAGGTCAATATAAAGGACCAGGAATTTCTTAAAGAGAAATACAAATATAAAAAGGCAGACTAGCAGGTGGGGATGAAGTTTAATATGTCGCAGGGTGCAGTTACTAAAAGAAGGCATAGGCTGATTGAAAATATAATTAATTGGTATAGTTGATTAATGCATAAATTGAAAAAACTGTGTATCAACTGAGGAGAGATTGTATGGTTAATTTAGTTATAGCATCTTCTTGAAAATTATTTAACAGCATAGATCTGGATTATCTGCGGTGGTTGCCATTAACCTTGCGGCGAAAATACCAACATTACCCGTAATATTAACTCCGCCAACTGTCACCATTACAGTATAAGTACAGCATTCATTTAAGCATTGATTACAATCGCATACAAAAAATGTGAACATATTAGCAAAAAGAGATGCTACTGGTACTACAAAAGAAAATTGTCCACCAATAGGGAGTGGTTGTTGATTGTTGCAGGATTTAAATACTTGGAAGTTTAAAGCTCCAGCAAAAGCTGTTCCAATTATATTACTTGTAAATTCAAGTTTTGTACATGGGTTGCAAAATTTAGAAGTGTCTATAGTTATAACAGCGGTGGTAACAGTAGTTCCACCTAGCGTGGCATCAGGTAGTACTATTTGACTAGATTCTCCACATTTTGAAACAACTAGGGGTGGTTCGCTGCTCTTACGACCTTGTTTATGATCATTATTTAAAATAGCTTCTGATATTGAATTCATATATTATTTCCTCCTACCATATTGAAAATTTTAATAATACAACTTAGTAGCACTATAAATTTTTTAAGAACAGGTTAATTTAGTAAGTTATCACAGAATTCTTATAATATATGATATTAGATAAATGAATAATGGTGATTATTTTTTTAGTGCAAAGTATAGATAGCAAAGATATTAGGAATTATTTATGAATTAAGGTGGAATTAAAATATTGCCAAAATGCAATATAATAGGTATTGTAAGAAGATTAGACATAACAATACCCTCCATTGATATACCCGCCGAGCCTCTTAACAATGCGAAACTGGCAGGTAAATTTTTTATAAGATTTTAAGGTAATTTTAATAATATAAATATAATATAATCATAATGGCGATACTTCTTAAATAATAATAGTATTAATTACTCTATTAGTGTCTGTGGTTGCAGGGCACGTTAAACTTAAATGCAACCACCAACAGGTACTATATAAATTGAACTCCTTAAAAGATATATTGTAAAGTAGGCATCCTAAATGGCGGGGTGCTTATTTTGCGTGGAGAAAGCATCTGAATTCAATCTGAGTGTTTATATATATATGCTAAATTTTTACTATTTTTATTAGTTATCTATAAGGCTCCCAATAGAAAATTTTACTTTTCTATTGGGAGCCTAGTATTTAACTCTTGCTATTTAAAATTATTATAGTAATAATATTTTCTTATTTTATATTTTTCGATTGTGTCTTATTTATAATAAATTTTAATAAACAAGATAGAATGACTAAGCTCTTTTTAAAAATTTTAAAAAGAAACTTCTTCATTTATTTTTCTCCTTTATGCTTCTATAATATTTAGTATATCCAAAACTGTTGATAATATTCATTAAAGGTAAATTTTGAAATAGATACGTACCAGATATGCTTTTTATAAGCTAGTTTCAAATATTTTAGATGAAAAGATTTTGGAGAAAGTTCTTCAAATACTTATTTTTATATTAATATCTTGAATTTGGAACCATGAAGTCAAAAGAATCATAAAGTAATTATGAAATAATTAAAAAGTTAGAATGTCTCAGAGAAATTACTTAAATATTATAAATAAATACAATATTTAGGAAGTCAGGGAGATGTTATATATGAGTTATTCAGACGAATTAATAGAGAAAATTAAAGAAAAATATAAAGACCAAATTACACAAGAGGATGCCTTGGAAATTGTGCGAAATATAATTAAAAATTTTTTTAAAACAATGGAAAAAAAATTAACTAGAGAGATTAAGCTGTCAGAAGGAAAAATAAAATTTGAATATGATGATGAAGGGTATATAATAGTTCAATTAAGTATAGCTGATTTAAATAATAAAATTCACTCAATTTCATTTGTGAGATTGAGTGATAAAATTAATATTATTATTTCTAATTCTCAGGAGAATCCTTTTGATATAATAAGTTTAGAAGAAAGTATACAATATAATGACAATGCAAATAAATATATTTGTAAAAGCAAAAAATATGGAAATTTTAGTAGCGATATACTAGATAAATATTTGGAATTAACATTTGGTGAAGGTATAGAACGATAAGTTCTATATCTTCTTGTTGTATTATAACGATTTAAAGACATTTTGTAAGTCCATTGATTCCTAGCAAAGTTATTTTTTCAGCCTAAGACAAAACGAATAGGCAGGTGGTGACAGTGTATACATACCGAGACAAAGAAGTCCGAATCGGGACAAAGCTGTATACAAAGTAATGGCTGATGAAGATTTTAGAAGTATTATAGAAATTTTGATTGATAGAAGTTGCAGAAATTGTAATAAAAATAATAAGAATTGTGAGACATTTAGAATACTTAAAGAATATAGTATCCCATACCCTATAGAAAATAAAAGGAAATGTAAATATGGATATGGAGGTTGAATAAATGTATTTTATAAAAGATGAAGAAGATTTAATTGGAAAAGAAATTACTTTTATTGATTTGAATAGATTTGGAGAAGGAATTACAATTGCTACGAAAGACGGTGGAATTATTGAGTTTGAATGTGATGAAGATAATTATTATGTGCTAAGGTCATCACGGACGTGTTGTTATATAATGAATAATAAGTATCTTGTTAACGTATTGAAAAGAAAAGAGATTATAACGGAACAAGAAATTAAAGTATATGAAGAAGAACAGAAAAAAGAGAGAGAAAGAACTTTTGAGAAGTATAAAAAAGAACAAGAGGAAAATGAATATAAAAAATATTTGAGACTTAAAGAGAAATATGAAGGGGAAGTTAAATAATGCCTTGTACGTGGCAGAAAGCTAAAATCTAAAGAAAGTAAAGCTATAGGGATAGGTCTAGTATTATACCTGTCCCGAATAAATAAGGTTAAGAGAGAACAAAAGAGAAAGCATAAAGAAAAAATTAGTGTTAAAAGGACAGATTAGTATATTTGAGGAGTGATTATATAAGTTGCAGAATTATATATTTAGTTTCATTTATGGCATGAGATAAATATAATAAATAAGTGATAATAACAGATATAATTTTATTGAATTCTATTAGTAAAATAAGAAAACACATAATTTAAAAGACATCAAGTATGTTAAAATATATATTAGTTGGAATATTTGAAATAGCGTGTATTCTTAGCTGTATGGAGGGAAGAGTAATGAAATTTATAATAGATAACAAGGTATATGATACTGAAAAATCTGAAAAGATTATAAAATATACAAAGCAATATCCATTAGAAGGTCCTTTAGGTTTAATAATATATCCTAGACGCGATACTATTTTATATAGGACAAAAAAAGGTAATTGGTTTTCAATGGCTACTAAAAATTTTGACAAGAAAATAGCATATAAAGAAACTGATGATACAGTGAAAAAATTGCTTAAAAGTTTGGATGAAGTTGAGCTATATAATAAATATTTTGGCACCTTAGAAGAAGCATAATGAAGATTTTAAAAGGATAAGATGATTATGGATAAAAGGTTAAAAGAGATGGAACAAAAGCTCCGAAGGAACAGGGACAGGATAAGGCAGCTGAATAAGAGTGTCAACTGGACAGCAGATAGTGTGAGAAGCACTGCTTACAGGCGGCGTGAGGAGATACTTGATGATATTGTTAAATGGGAAAGTATGTATGGTAATAGCTGAAAAAGGATGCTATTGCCTTTTTAATTGTAAAAAATCGTGAGACAAGTTTGAGACAAAAATAGGGCAAATTTAGGACAAAAGATAGGCTGAATCATTATATACTGTATATAGTGGTTATGATTCAGATAGTGGCAATTGAATTTTCTCTAACTTTGTGTCTGTGGTTGCAGGACATGTTAATAAAAAGTGCAGCCACCAATGCAGGAAACTATAAATAAAATCAATACCATATATTGCAAAACAAAGACAAGCATTGGCTAAAGCTATTGCTTATTCTGTAATGGTTCAAGCTTTTTTGTAACGATTTAGTCTAATAATTCTAACTTTTATTGAAAAATATATAAGCACCACCAATTATTAATAAATTGGCGGCTTTAATATTTTGTATATCCAATGATTTTTATATTTAGTGATTTTTGTGCTGGCTTAATCCAGAAGCTATTTTCTCACATTCCCCAAGACAAGTAGTAACTTGAGTTAACTGAGTATTTATTTGCTTTTTAATATTAGAATTTTCTACTTCACCTGCAGATATTCGCAAACCTTGCTGAGCACTTTTTAATGATTCTTTTACCTTATGAATACTGTCCCTTGCTTGTGAATTCATTTATCAATTCCTCCTTTGACATCTATTTAATTAATATTATTTACAATATAGTAAAGTATGATACTAAGATTTTTATGAATTAATTTATGAACCTGATTATAAACAATTTAATGTTCTATATGAATCCAACATTAAATTTATTGGGTTATAAAGTATATAAAGCAGAAGTGGAATTAATGAGTATTTGTAAAAGAATATATAGATGAATAAAGACTTATTTCATCAAAAGCAAAACGAATAGGCTCTGGCGAGAAATCCAGGACTTTTAAAAGTGATTTAATTCCTATATAATTTTAACATGGGTATATTACAAATTTTAAGATTGTAAAAGTATGCTAAAACTATAAGGAGGGGAAAATGGGTATTGCTATAATAACTGGAGCTTCAAGTGGATTAGGCAGGGAGTTTGTTCGGCAAATTGCCTCTAAAGAGAATGATGTTAGTGAAATCTGGGTGATTGCAAGGCGAAAAGAACGTCTTGAAGAATTGGTTAGCAAGATTAACGTTCCAATTGTAGTTTTTCCTTTTGATCTTGCTAGAAAAGAAAATATTGATGACTTTATAGAATATTTGAAAACGCGAAAACCTTTAATAAATATTTTGGTAAATGCAGCGGGATTCGGTAAAATAGGAAGTTATAATGATATAAGCCGCTTGGACAGTGATAATATGATAGATTTAAATTGTCGTGCCGCTGTGGACATGACTATAGCTGTATTGCCATATATGAAAAAGAAAAGTCGTATTCTTCAAATTTGTTCAACGTCTGCTTTTCAGCCTTTTCAATACCTGAATGTATATGCGGCTACAAAGGCATTCCTTTATAGGTATAGTAGAGCTCTTAGGATAGAATTGCTACCAAAAGGTATACACGTAACAGCAGTTTGTCCTTACTGGATTAAGGATACTGAATTTATTTCCAAGGCAAAACATAATGGAGATGGAAAAGAAATAAAGAATTTTATATTTGCGAGTAAAGCAAAAAATGTAGTGAGTATTGCGCTTAATGACAGCAGAATAGGACTTCCAGTATCCACTCCGGGGCCAATATGTTTTATTCATCGAATAGTAGCCAAATTTATTCCACATGAGATTATGATGTTTATATGGGAGCTAATAAGAAAATTGTAAAAGATCAAAGAAATATAAGATTACTTATATTTTATACGAATTCATTAAGCATCTATTTTAATTTAAGACATTAAATAAAGCCCTAGGATTGGTAGGGCTTTATTTTAACATTACCGTATTAAAAACAAGAAGGCAACTTATATTGTAAGAAGTTAACTATATATGTTTATTATACCATAAACTGTTATAAAGTCTATCATATTTTTATAGTTGTAATTTTTAAGTTGCAACTTATAATAAAAGAAAAAGTCAGAGATAAAACCCTAGAGCAATAATTAATTAAAGGAAACAAAGTCATTTAATATAAGATTTTTTACAATAGGGGTAAACTTGTATTTGATAAAATGCATATAAAGTGCATATATATTGTTTAGAGAGAAATTCTCTCTTAAAGCTAAACAATTGAAGGAGGTAAGATAAAAATGTCAGAGTTAAATATATTATTTGTAATTATAGGACTGGCTGTAGGAGTAGGAGTGACAGTATTAGTTATTTTGCCTTATTTGAAGAAAAAGGGTGTTGACACTGAGGCTGTTTTACAGAAAGTAGACGATGGCATAAAAGAGGCTAAGAAATATACGGATGCAGCAAAGACACTGGTGCCTGGAAATAAATTTTTGAATGTATTAAGTATCATAGAGCACTTTGGAGGAATAGGAGTGGGACAAGCAGCACAGCTCAGTGCATCTTTACAACTTCCGGCAGGTCAAAGAAAAAAGAGTGCAGAGGATTATGTGTATAATGTATTGAATAAGCTGGGCATAGAAGTGGATGACAATATCAAGACAATAGTTTCTGGAGTTATTGAGAACAAAGTATACGAGCTCAAAAGTCCAGAAGAGAAAAAGTCAGCTGAGCAAACGGCAGTTCAAACTCAAATATCGCAGATTCAAACTCAAAATTCACAGCTCCAAAGTGAAAAGGATAAGTTACAACAGGAAAACGAAAAATTAAAACAAACTATAGCTAGTATACAAGGCGCTGTAACTCCTGTACAAAATACAGCAAGCACAGCTCAATAGTTTTAAGTCTAGAGTGGGCAACTGCTCTAGACTTTATTGAGGGGTTAACGATATCAATGTAGTGCAAGTCCATGAATGTAGGTATTGAGTACTGGATTCCTTGAACACAAGGGGTACATTTTATAATACTAGGTTTTTATTTAATAAATATGTGCCAGTTGCTGAAAATTTGGCCTTTTGGCAGAATCAAGCAAATAGGCTGATTCAGTTGCCCAAATAATTCTCCTTGTATTCAATGCTGCAATTATTTCATCACTGGTTCTTATACCTATTCCATGACCGTAGTATTTTCCATTTCCCAGATCAATTACATTTTCCCCTTGCCACTCCGGAGTTAACGGATTCACCTGTGGATTTTGAAAGTACCTGCAGTCCCCAGGCAAATCGTCTGCTATGGTATCGCTGGTATGCAATTTTAAATGGTCATCTACATAATACCAGTTCATCAAATATATCCTTGAAAAAGTAGCATCAAAAAATTTCTCCGAGAAGGAGTCGAGGAATGCTCTATAATATACAATAACCATGGCTGTAGCACATTCTGTAGCGTATTTACGGCTGTTTTTGTAAATGTCATTAATTGCAACTGAAGGCTTTACTCCTTCCTTCAGCAAAAAACCACCTTGCTTTGTTCTTTCCCAGAAATCCGTATTGCATCTTGATTTACGAAAAACACTGAAACTGAAATCACTTCTATCCAGCTCTATGGATGCATTTACAATATTTTTTCTCATATTGAGTTCAAATTTTAATTCATCTAGTGAATTATAATCGTAGATATGGACGCTTGAAAAAAGTTTGTTGAGAGTATATCTTTCTATACTGTGGTTTTTGTACTGATCTATTATTGTATTTATATCAAGTTCAGTGCCTGAAATTTTAATCATTGTACACCTCCTATTCTGGCAATCTTTATCTGATCATCTAGAGAATAGCGGTGCCACATGTTCCATAAATATATATTCTTATGATGTACTCTCAATGAAAAATTTGAAAGCAGTACCTTTGTACTGTGATCTAAACTATTAAACTCATTTAGTAGTTTGTACTCTTTTTCTGATAAATGACACAATGCTTTTCCGGTATTACAACAAATATTCCTGCATAAATACTTGCCTTCAAGAACTATCCTGTAGGGTTTGGGATTTGCAGTTTGCTGAAAACTTTCTCCTGTATATTTTAAATATGCACTATTTTCTTTCATCCAATTTAGAAAAATGGCATACTTTTTCTCCTTGCTGATGCCTTTATCTATTTCCGGTATAAAATTTAACAGCCTGCATGACAGCTCGACATCTTTTGCATTAGATGATAGTAATCTTTCTCCAATAATAATAAGAGAGTGTGGATCTGCTGCCTGAAAAAAGGCCCATACCAAATCATGAATTAAAAATCCATTTTTATATCTCTCAAAAATCATATCTGCCATAATGGGCAGTAATGTTTTATCTCTGTACATTTTAGTCAGGAGTATAGAAGTAATATCCAGAATACGATCATATTCATCATTCATACCGTCATCACCAAAGCCAGATTCCAATATCCACTTCAAGGTGGAATGGATTACCTGTACATAATCAAAAGATAAATAATCCTGTGATAAATTATTTTTTTTATCAGTGAGTATTTCCCTCACAATCAATAATGCTGTTCTATTTTTTGGAGTCAGGCTATCAAACAGATTGTACCTCTCAATTTCATCCTTAAGAATAAATAAAGTGGAAAACTGCAGGTTTTTACAATTGATAAAGTCTACTGCTTCTTTTAAATTCTTTTTTGACAGCTGACTAAAAAAATCTTTTAAATCAGCTGTACCCCTATCTGTTCTAATATTATCCAGAAAACTTGAATCATTAAGATTTGAATTCTGCATGGATATAAAATCTCTCCTTTAATATATCTCTCCATATATATTTATTTTTTAAAATATAATTTATACTATACAGTGCCATATGACAGCATTTTATGGGCTGTCATATTCGTTTGAATTTAAAAATGCTTGGCTATTCATAGAAAATTGTTCTACTGGTTATAAATTGTTAACAATGTTGACACTTAAATGCAATAATGATGCATTAATATTAATTAATAGAAGAATATAAAAGTGGAAATGGAGATAATTTATTATGAAGCTTAAAGATAAAAATGTGTCAAAAAAATCAAGAAAATTTTCTGTTTCAGTTGTTTTCTATGTTGTTTCTTTAGTTATAGCAGTTGTTGGAGTTGCATTATTAGTTAATAATATTATCCTGTTTAGAAGTACTGTTAATAATTATGTAGCTCAGGGATATTCTTCTGCTGCTGTTATTAAACAGTTAGTACCATCCCAGCTGCTTCCGGGAATATTTGAACCAATTGCTGTATATGGAGGAATCGCAGTTGTTCTATTAGGTGTGGGGATAGTCAATAAAAAGGTTTCAAAATGCCTGGTATTGTTAAATAAAGGAAATGCTTGCGATGATGTTATTGAAGAAAACACCTTAAAACAAGATGGCGACCATGTAGAAAACATAGAAACAACTGAACAGATGGAATTTGTAGAAGAAGCTAATGTTAACAAAGCTTGATTTGAAATTGTAAATAATTATAAAAATTCATTTAATTACCTGGAATAATTTTTGTAGTAAAGTACAAACTGTAATTGTAAGCAGTAAAGTTTACTATAAAAAGGAGTGAGTATTATGGCATACAGTAATAAACCAGTAGTTCCACAGGCTAAAGAAGCCCTGAATCAATTTAAGATGGAATCAGCGAAAGAAGTTGGAGTAAATTTAAAAAATGGATATAATGGAGATTTAACTTCTAGAGAAGCTGGTTCAATAGGTGGAAATATGGTTAAAAAAATGATTGAAGCATATGAGCAAAATTTGAAGTAGTAGATATATAGTGAAAAGCCTGTACTTTTAATTTATAAGGTGCAGGTTTTTTTACGTAAATTTTTAATGGGCAGTTGCTTATCAATTTCATATTTTCACGGATAAATATAATGTCACCATAAAAATGTTTAAATAAATGCAGTGTAACTATTAATTCTATTAAAAACAGAAAAGGTGTAAGTCAGTGACTATTGTAATTTATACTAAGTAGTATTACAATAATATTAATAAATAAAAGTAAATTAACCCTGAACATGTTTAATTTGTTTAGGACAACAATAAGGAAGGGGCTGAAAATATGAAAATAACTGTAACTGGAAAAAATATTGTGATAACTGATGCATTGAAAAATGTTGTGAGGAAAAAACTATCTAGGCTTGATAAGTATTTCAACCCTGATGTAGAAGCTCATGCTACATTAAGTGTACAAAAAAATAGGCAAAAAATTGAGGTCACAATTCCTTTTGCAGGAGTTATACTAAGAGGAGAAGAAGAAAATGAGGATATGTATGCTTCAATAGATTTGGTTTTAGATAAGTTAGAAGGACAGATACGTAAACAGAAAACAAAACTTTTGAGAAGAAATAATTCTAAATCTTTAAGATTCCAATTCATACAAAATGATGTGGAAGAAGACGATGAAGAACATAAAATAGTAAGGACTAAAAGATTTGCAGTGAAACCTATGTCATCAGAAGAGGCAGTTCTTCAAATGGAGCTCTTGGGTCATAGCTTTTTCGTATACAGAGATGCTGAAAATGGAGAAGTAAATGTGGTTTATAGAAGACGGGATGGAAATTACGGGTTAATAGAACCTGAATTTTAATTAGCAGCGTAGAGGAAGCAAATGCTTCCTCTTTTTATACTTTAAAATACAGCTTATATTATTAAACTAAAGTAAACTATTGCCCATATGAGTTGAATAGCTAATAATTAGATGATATAATTTATAAAGCATGGATTTTTATAAAATTTAACGTGGTGAGGATGAAAAAAATGAAACTTTTTCAAAAAATATTTGGATCGTACAGTGAGCGAGAAGTAAAAAGAGTTATCCCTATAGCGGATAAAATAGATAGCATGGATTCAAAAATGAAGAAATTAACTAACGAGGAACTTAAAGCTAAAACAGCTGAATTTAAGAATAGAATTTCTAAAGGTGAATCTTTGGATTCAATACTGCCTGATGCTTTTGCAGTTGTTAGAGAAGCAGGATATAGAAATGTGGGTTTAAAACAGTATAAAGAGCAGTTAATAGGTGGAATAGTGCTGCATCAAGGAAGAATATCGGAGATGAAAACTGGTGAAGGTAAAACATTGGTTGCCACTGCACCAGCTTATTTAAATGCCCTTACAGGTAAAGGGGTGCATATAATTACAGTAAATGACTACCTTGCAAAAAGAGATAGAGATTCCATGGCACCAATATATGAAGCATTGGGCCTTAAAGTAGGTGTAATTTTACATGATATGGATCAGTCTCAGAGACAAGAAGCTTATAATTGTGATATAACCTATGGAACAAACAGTGAATTTGGTTTTGATTATTTGAGGGACAATATGGTTATATATAAAGAAGAAAGAGTTCAGAGAGGATTGAACTTTGCCATAGTGGATGAGGTTGACTCAATTTTAATTGATGAAGCAAGAACACCGCTTATTATTTCAGGAGAGGGTGAAAAGTCAACTGAATTCTATAATGTGGCAGACAGTTTTGCAAAATCCCTGCAAAAAGAAGATTATACTGTAGATGAAAAGGCAAATGCGGTAATACTTACGGATACAGGAGTAAAAAAAGCTGAAGATTTCTTTCATTTTGATAATTATGCAGATCCGGAAAATATGGAAATACAGCATTATGTAGTCCAGTCCCTAAAGGCTAACTATATAATGAAGCGAGATAAGGACTACATGGTAAAAAATGGTGAAGTATTAATAGTAGATGAATTTACAGGAAGAATGATGGAGGGAAGAAGATATAGTGATGGACTTCATCAGGCTATAGAAGCTAAAGAGGGAGTCAAGGTTGAGCGGGAATCTAAAACTCTGGCTACTATTACATATCAGAATTATTTTAGGATGTTCAATAAGTTATCTGGTATGACAGGTACTGCCCAAACCGAGGAAAATGAATTTAGAGAGATATATGAACTGGATGTAATAGCTATACCTACCCATGAACCGGTTATAAGGAAGGATTTACCGGACATAGTCTATAAAAATGCTAAGGGGAAATTTAAGGCTATAGCTGACGAAATATATGAAACATATAAAAAAGGCCAGCCCGTGCTTGTAGGTACGGTAAGTATAGAAAAATCAGAGCTGCTTTCAGATATGCTTAAGAAAAGAGGAGTTCCACATCAAGTCTTAAATGCAAAGTTCCATGAGAAAGAGGCAGATATAATTTCTCATGCAGGTGAAAAAGGAACTATTACCATAGCAACTAATATGGCTGGCCGTGGTACTGATATAAAACTTGGTAAAGGTGTAGTTGCCCTAGGGGGACTCAAGATAATAGGTACGGAAAGGCATGAATCCAGACGAATTGATAACCAGCTTAGAGGACGTTCAGGCCGTCAGGGAGATCCAGGAGTGTCAAGGTTTTATGTATCTCTGGAGGATGATCTTATGAGAATATTTGGCTCAGACAGACTTCAGGGTATAGTTGAAAAATTAGGACTTAAAGATGATGAGGCTATAGAGAGCAGAATGGTTACAAATGCTATAGAAAATGCGCAGAAGAAAGTGGAAGGAAATAATTTTGACATAAGAAAGACTTTACTACAATATGATGATGTAATAAATAAACAGAGAGAAATTATATATAGACAGAGATCTCAGGTTCTTGAAGGCGAGGATTTGAGAGAAGATATGCTGAAGATGATAAAGGATATGGTATCTTCTATCGTGGATTCTCATATATCTGGTGTAGAAGAGGACTTTGAAGATGAAATAGTAAAATTAATTGACTATATGGAAGAAGTGTATATACCTAAGGGTTCTGTTAAAGAAGAAGACATTATAAATCTTGCCAATGAAGAAATTAAAGCTAAATTTACAGACATAGGTGTAAAGATTTATGAAGAAAAGGAAAGAGAATTTACTCCAGAGCAGATGAGGGAAATTGAGAGGGTTATTCTGCTGAGGGTTGTTGATACAAGATGGATGGATCATATAGATGACATGGAACATTTAAAGAGGGCTATTGGACTCAGGGCATACAGACAGCAGGAGCCTGCCCAGGCATATCAATTTGAAGGCAGCGAAATGTTTAATGAAATGATCTACAATATCAAGGTGGATACTATCAAGTATTTGCTCCATGTACAAATAGAGAGAGCCCCTGAAAGAGAAAGAGTAGCTAAAAATTTAAGCACTAATCAACAAGAAGATAGTGTGGTAAAGAAAAGACCCGTAAGAAAGGAAAAGACTGTAGGAAGAAATGATCCTTGTCCTTGTGGCAGTGGGAAAAAATATAAAAATTGCTGTGGAAGGACTGCCTAAAGTTGTAAATGTATAATGGAGAGTGATTAAATGGTATTTCAGCTGGAAGAAAGTTTGAATAAATTAGATGGTTTAGAACAAGATATAAGACAAATAAGGGATTCACTTTGACATAGAAGGTTCTAAAAATAGAATAGAAGAGCTTCAAATGAAAATGCAGGAGGCTGGTTTCTGGGATGATCCCCAAAATGCACAAAAAATATCTACTGAAGAAAAAAATTTAGAGCATAAACTCAGTGAGTACAATAAGCTATTGCAGAGAATAGAAGATGCCCGGGTTTTAATTGAAATTACATCAGAAGATGAGAGCATTTTGCCTAAAGACATTGTAAATGAAATAAGAGATATAGAAATTAATATAGAAAAATTTAAAACGGAAATACTTTTATGTGGTGAGTATGACAAAAACAATGCCATACTAAATTTGCATGTGGGTGTGGGAGGAAAGGATGCACAGGACTGGACGGAAATGCTTCTTAGAATGTATACAAGATGGGCAGAAAAAAAAGGTTATAAAATTGAAACCCTGGATATACTTCAAGCTGACGATGCAGGAATAAAAAGTGTTACCCTGAGGATTATTGGAGAATTTGCCTATGGATATTTAAAATCTGAGAAGGGAATTCATCGTCTGGTTAGAATATCCCCATTTAATGCTAATGGAAAGAGACAGACCTCTTTTACATCAGTGGAAGTGCTCCCTGAGCTCACAGATAGTCAGAATATAAATATAAGACCAGAGGATCTAAAGGTTGATACCTACAGATCTTCTGGTGCAGGTGGACAGCATGTAAATAAAACTGAATCTGCCGTGAGAATAACTCATATACCTACGGGTATAATTGTACAGTGCCAAAATGAAAGAAGTCAACATTATAATAAAGAGCAGGCACTGAGGATGTTAAAGTCAAAGCTGGTGGAGCTAAAGGAAAGGGCACATAAGGATAAGATAGAGGATTTAACAGGAGAACTGAAAAACATGGGATGGGGGAGTCAGATAAGATCCTATGTATTTCATCCTTATACCCTTGTAAAGGATCATAGAACAGGTGTTGAAAGTGGAAATATATCTTCTGTAATGGATGGGGATATAGATGATTTTATAAAAGAGTATTTAAAACAGCAGGCAAAATAGATAAAATTAAGATACTGTCCGATGATAAAAATTTGACAGTATCTTAATTTTAAATATTTGCGAAAGGATTATAATAATATGGGTACTAGAATAAAATTTAAGGGTACCTTTGTTTCTCTTAACCACAGGGATTTCAGGTACTTTTTATCAGGACAATTTCTCTCACTTATGGGAACTATGATTCAAAATACGGCTTTAAGCTGGTATGTCTATAAAATAACTAATTCTCCCTTTTTACTTGGGCTTATAGGTGTGTTTCAATATGCTCCCGTACTTTTGATAACACTTTTAAGCGGTGTCATAGTGGAAAGACATCCAAAGAAAAACATTCTTCTTATAACTCAGGTGTGTTATATGGTGCAGGCTTTTGCATTGAGTTTTTTTGTATATAATGATGATAGCAAATATTGGATACTTGCAGCGCTGGCTGCTGTAAATGGAATTATAACAAGTTTTGACATGCCTACAAGGCAGTCTTTTTTCATTGAACTTGTGGGAAAAAGTGATTTACCCAATGCAATATCTCTAAATTCCACTATATTTAATATGTCACGTATAATTGGACCTGCAGTAGCAGGAATACTTATGGATGACTTTGGAGTGCTTCAGTGCTTTCTGGTAAATGCTTTTAGCTTCATACCCGTAATATATGGTGTAGTTAAAATAAAGACCAAAGGTAATCCTGTAGTTAAAAATAAAAAATCCAGCCTGTTTAAGGATCTCAAAGACGGCATAATATATACAATGAATAAGAGAATACTTGTATCTACCATGTTTATAATGGCTATAGTATGTACTTTTGCATTTAACAGCAATGTTATTGTGCCTGTTTTTGCAAAAGAAGTTATGAATGGCAGTTCTAAAGTCTATAGTTTATTTCTAAGCCTTATAGGACTAGGATCTCTTTTTGGAGCCATGTTTATGGCAGGGCAAGGCAGAAGAATCAGGAATAAATACTATCTTATTATAGATTCTTTTATAATTGCCATTTTGCAGATAATAACTTTATTTACAAGGAGCTATGTATCTGTAGGTATAATTTTTATACTAATAGGATTTTTTAATCTTATCTTCTTAAACAAGGCCAATACCATACTTCAATTTAATACTGAAGATGAGTATAGAGGAAGGGTAATGAGTATATATTCTCTTTTAAATATAGGAAGCACCCCTCTCGGGAGTGCCTTTGCAGGTATAGTAATGGAAAAATTCGGTGGAAGATTTGGATTTTTCAGCTGCGGTTTAATTATATTTTTAGTTACTATTGGCATAGTGTTTTTTATTGAATCCAGGAAAAATCATCTAAAAACTTCTGCTAATACATAACTTGGATATTATAAGTAGGCTTATGAGGGATAGTATAAATAAATTGCGGCAATACAAAACATAGAAATTATCCTTAAAAGCATAATTCTTGATTTCCTTTGAGACTATGTTAAAACATCTATCGATGGATTGTGTATTTATATACCGATCTTTATCTTCAGGCGTATGGATTTTTGACATATCCTCATCTGACAGGGTTACGGCATCTATATTATAAGTTCTGAAATATTCGTGGTCACTGCAGTTTTCAAAAGTATATTTAAAGTCCACTTTATTTTTGCGGCATAAATTAGCTATTTCATTTATAAAATTCGAGTTTTTTGTATCCCATTTGCCGCCCATTATAGTAAGCGGTATCTTTTTATTGCTTCCTATCATGTCAAAATTTATTACTTTACTTCCTTTTAGATCATTTGAATATTTTTGAACAAATTCTTTTGACCCCAGACATCCAAATTCTTCTGCATTAAAAGATGCAATTATTATATTCCTATCTGGTCTTCCAAGAGAGTTTATATATTTTACAAGTCCAAGTAAAAAGGAAGTACCGGATGCATTGTCCAGTGAACCACTGTATACTTTGCCGGATAAATCAGTACCAAGATGGTCGAAATGTGCAGATAAAACAAGAGGCGGAAGATTTGGTTTTTTCCCTTTTATGTATCCTATTATATTGTATATGGAAGTTGATTTGTTTTCGAAAGGTATAAAACAACTGATTTCACATCCTGAATCCACATATTTTTTTATATCCTGTGCAGTTTGTCTTTTTATCATTATATACATATTCTGGCTGGAGTTTGCAATAAAGGAACTTCTGAAATTCAGATTATCATCCTCTGGATTGTAGAATATAAAATATTTGTTATCCTTATGTATTTGAAAGTTATTCCCTCTTTCCATGAGAATATCAGCTTTTTTAAAAGATATGTTATTATCTTTAAAATTTAACATATCCTCTTTATAATCCACACCGTAGTTATATTGCTTTATTATGAAACCATTTTTATCTAGTACTCTAAGGTAGGGTGTGCCAGCTATTCTTCTGGGATAAAGAACATTGAAACCTTCCAGATAGTTGCTTTTATATGGAGTAAGGTGCTGGCTTTCAAAATAATTTTTTATAAAGTTAACTGCTTCATAGTTTTCCAAAGTTCCGGCAAGCCTGCCTTTAAATGAGTCAGAAGATAAATAGGATATGTTGTCTTTTACCTCATTTGAATTCAGGGGAGTTATAAAATAGCAATATTGAAAACTTAATGAGCAGATTAAGCATGATACAGTCAAAAGTAAATGCAGTATGAAATTTTTCATTATAAATAAACCCCTTCAATTAATGTCTTTATAAATATATTAATTTGCCAAAATGTATATAACTGTTGTAATATATTTTTAGCTATATTATTTCAAACAAAAAGCTATCAGGAGGAAAACATGGATAATATAATAAATACATTGGCTTTAGAGCTGGATGTAAATAAAAAATACATAAATAATGTAATTGAACTTTTAGATTCGGGGAACACTGTACCTTTTATAGCCAGATATAGAAAAGAGCTCACTGGAAGCATGAGTGATGTGATCTTAAGAAAACTTGAAGAAAGACTTACATATCTTAGAAACCTTAAAATCAGGAAGGAAGATATAATAAGGATAATAGGAGAGCAGAATAAACTTACAGAAAATTTAAAAAAATCAATAGAAAAATCCACCACACTTACAGAGGTTGAAGACATATACAGACCTTATAAACCTAAAAAAAGAACTAGAGCTATTATTGCAAAACAAAAGGGACTGGAACCACTTTCAAAAGTCATTTTAAGTGGAGACTTTAAAGAGGATATAAAACAATATGCAAAACAATTTATAAATGAAGAAAAGGGAGTAAAGTCAGCAGATGAGTCACTGGATGGTGCTGTAGATATAATAAGTGAAGTTGTTTCAGACAATGCGCAGTATAGAAAGTGGATAAGGAAATTTGTCCATGACAGCGGCATAATTGAAACTAAAGGTGAAAGTAAGGAACCAACTCCTTATGAAATGTATTATGATTATAGAGAAGCTGTAAAGTCCATTCCTGCCCATAGAATACTTGCAATAAACAGAGGTGAAAAGGAAAAGGTTTTATCGGTAAAAATAACCTGTGATATGGACAATATAATTATCTATCTGAAAAATCAATGCCTAAAAGGCAACAGTACAACTGATACGTATATAGAGAAAAGTGTGGAGGATTCTCTCAAAAGGCTTATTTATCCCTCCATTGAAAGAGAAATAAGATCAGAACTTACAGACAAGGGAGAAGAAGGGGCAATAAAAATATTTAAGGCAAATTTAAAGGCACTTTTAATGCAGCCTCCTATAAAAGGTAAAAATGTACTTGGCTATGATCCTGGTTTTAGAAATGGATGTAAGATTGCGGTATTGGATGATACAGGTAAGCTGCTTGATACTGCTATAGTTTATGCCACTGCACCTCAAAATGACATAGAAGGCTCTATAAGAAAACTTAAAGACTTAGTCTATAAATGTCATGTAGATGTAATATCCCTTGGGAATGGAACTGCCAGCAGGGAATCTGAAGAAGTCATTGGAAGGCTTATAAAAGAAGTAAAAGAAGAGAAAGATAGGGAACTTTATTATGTAATAGTATCTGAAGCAGGAGCCTCTATTTACTCTGCATCCGAACTTGCAGCAAAAGAATATCCAGACATAAACGTATCTTTAAGAGGGGCCATATCCATAGGCAGAAGGCTTCAAGATCCACTGGCAGAACTTGTGAAGATAGATCCTAAATCCATAGGGGTAGGACAGTACCAGCACGATGTCACTCCTAAAAAATTGGATGAATCCTTAAAGGGTGTAGTAGAAGACTGTGTAAACAGTGTAGGAGTGGATTTGAATATAGCAACACCGGCTCTTTTATCTTATATATCAGGAATAAATTCAACTATAGCAGCTAATATTGTGGCTTATAGAGAAGAAAATGGTAAATTTAAAAACAGGAAAGAGCTTTTAAAGGTGAAAAGGCTTGGAGACAAGGCATTCGAGCAATGTGCCGGTTTTTTGAGGGTAATGGAAAGCAGTGATCCTTTAGACAACACATCGGTGCATCCAGAATCCTATAATGCAGCAAGAGGGCTCTTAGAGACTATTGGTTATACCGCAGAAGATCTTAAAAATTCAGGTATTTCCCATATAGATGACCGAGTTGAGAAAGTGGGAATAGGAACTCTTTCTGAAAAGCTGCAGGTAGGTGTACCTACCTTGGAAGATATAATAAAAGAGATAAAAAAACCAGGGAGAGATCCAAGAGAGGAACTTCCAAAACCAGTGCTTAAAACTGGTATTATAGATCTTAACCAGCTGAAACCTGGAATGGTGCTTACAGGTACAGTTAGAAATGTAGCTGATTTTGGTGCCTTTGTGGATATTGGAGTACATCAGGATGGCCTGGTGCATATAAGTCAGCTTTCTGATAAATTTGTAAAACATCCACTTGATGTAGTACAGGTTGGAGACGTTGTGAAGGTAACCGTACTTGATGTTGATGAAAAGAGAAAGAGGATTTCTCTCAGCATGAAATAAATGGAACAAAGGTTAAGTATACCATAGAGAAAAATAGGATTTAGTGCATTTTAAACACTAAATCCTTTAATAAATATAATCTTTCCTAATGAAGGGACTTTTCAAAAACCTCTTTTATGATTTCCTTTGATGGAACTCCCTCATGAATTTTAGTATTTCCCACAAAATATGTAGGTACATAATAATAGTCATATTTTTTAGCTATTTCAGGCTGTTTTTCTTCATCAATTATTTTTACATCTACATTTTTATATTCGGGAGTTTTGCTCTGAAGCTCATTCATCCATGAAAGTGCCTGTTTGCAATAAGGACACCAGCTTGTAACAAACATGTGTACAGGTTTCATATTATCATCACCCAACTTTATATATTTTTATAGTATTATTTGCATTTTACAATTTAATTATATACCAATAGACTATATTTTTCATAATGTGATCTAAAAAAACGTATTGCAATATATAGATAAAAGTATTATAATGAACTTGAAAATTTAAAAGATAATCTTCAGGGCGGGGTGTGATTCCCCACCGGCGGTATAGCCCGCGAGCCACAAGTGGTATGATTCGGTGAAATTCCGAGGCCGACAGTAAAGTCTGGATGAAAGAAGTGAAAATATAATGTTTATTAGCCCTGATATTCTATTTATCAGGTTTTTTTATTATGTTTATTTACCTGGTAGATTATACTCAATGTTTTAGGAGGGTGTTAACGATGAAAGGTAACAAATTAAATAGGTTGATAAAGGTGTCATTATTAGGGGTAGTAGGGTTTCTGCTTATGTTTATAGAGTTTGCGATTCCAATATTTCCATCCTTTTTGAAAATTGATATAAGTGACCTGCCAGCTTTAATGGGGACTTTTGCACTGGGACCAGGGGCTGGAATTGCTATAGAATTTTTGAAGAACATACTTCATGGAATATTTGATGGAAAGACTGCCTTCATAGGAGAAGTTGCCAACTTTGCAGTAGGATCGGTTTTAGTTTTTACAGCAGGGTATATATACAGTAAAAAGAAGACTAAAAAGTCAGCTATGATCAGCCTGGGAGTTGGAACCATCACCATGTCGGTAGCTGCCGCACTATTAAATTATTTTATATTGCTTCCTCTTTATGAAAAAGTACTTAATTTCCCTATAAGTGCAATGGTAGCAGTAGCAGGAAAGATAAATGGAAGTATAACGGATTTAAATACATTGGTACTATTTGCTATTATTCCATTTAATCTGTTAAAGGGAATAGCTCTTACGGCCTTGACACTTGTCCTTTATAAAAGTGTATCTCCAATATTGAAGCAGGAGCAGATAAAGGATGGGAAACTGGCAGAAAATAAAAATTAACGGGTATAATAATTAATAATAAGAAGATCCGGGATATTCCCGGATTTTTTTATTTATGAAATAAGGATTTTGAACGATAAATTATATATAGATTAAAGGGAAGATTTTTATAGTAAATTATAAAGGGTGATGAATTTGGCAGGAATATGGAATATAAACAGTACCTATAATGTGAACAACAGAAAGATATCCACAAAACTGTCTTTTGAAATAGGAGAGAAATTTTCTGCTAGAGTTGTACAACTGAATAAGTCCACAGGTGAAATACTTTTAAAACTCTTAGATGGCTGGCAGTTTTCTGGGGAAATAGAAAATTTTCAAAATGTATTGGAAAACCAACTGATAAGATTAGAAGTAGAAGGATTTGAAAATGGAAAACTTAAATTGAGAATTGTTAACCCAGAACAAGATCATAATAATGGTGACAAGGATCCCATTAGCCTCTTTATTAAAGAAAATGATTATAATCTCAGTAATGAAGATTATGAACTCATAGATAAAATGGTCAAGCGTGATATACCACTTACAAAAAATAATATTTCAAATATAAAAAGTACATTGGATTTTATAAATAAAATAAAGCAGAACCCAGAGGAAGAAGATGTATTTATACAGAAGTATTTACTTAGTAAAAATATATCACTTAACGATCAGAAGGGTAGCTCTATAAGCACTACCCTTAAAAATTTTTTTAACCAGTTAAAAAGTATGAGTAGAGATGATTTACTGACTTTTTTGGAAAATAATATGGAATTAAGTGAAAATAATATAAAAAGTTTTAACAGTGTATTTAAAAATCAGGGAACTATATATAATGAGATTAAAAACCTAGGACAGCTTCTACCAAAGCAAATTGTCCAGCAAAATAAGTGGGAAAATGTTCAATTGCAGAATAAAGTTGAAGATGTCTTAAATAGTTTAAAAGATAATAATATGGATAGTACTAATAAAAACGGTGTGAATGTTAATAAAAACCAATCAATCATGCAGCAAAGCGGAGGAAATAATGGCAGTGTGAAAATGGATACTTTGAAAACCATGGCAGATAATCAAAAACTTTATGCTGAGGAAGACTTAAATGGTGCTGAAACTTTAAAAGGTGGGGAAGCCTTAAAAAGTGGTGAGGTGACCTTAAAAGGAGAAAGCAGTATAAAAAATAAACCCATTGAAACCGGCAATGAGACACAGATATATAAAAACATATCAGCAGATAACAAGCAAGAAAATATGGGTAAAGATCATTTAGGCAGCATTTTGACTTCTCTTGTAAGAGACAAGATCATGCCTCATATTTCTCATGGTAACAGCATGATAAAACAAGATGATATAGAGCAAATTGAAAAACAGATAAAAGCTCAGATAGACATAAAAACCGATGATATGAAAGATATTATAAAGGGAATCTTAGATCAGAAAAATAGCGGTAAAGGTGATACCAATGAAAATATAGTCCGCATATTAAACAATAATATAAATGATTTTAAAATATTTAACACTATTTCCAATTCATATTATTATATGGATTTGCCTATTAACTTGAATCATAAGGATTATCAATGCAAGCTTATGATTAAAGATGAAAGAAAAAAAGGCAAAAAAATAGACTCCACAAATGTTAAAATAGCTGCTTCCATAAATACTGAAAATATGGGCGTAGTAGATGCCTATTTGGCCGTAAATAATCATAACATGGACATAGATATTAAATGCAATAAAAAATGGCTTGATTTATTGAGCAGGGAACATAAAAAAATACTAGAGAGCTTATCAGATGTAGGTTATAATATAGATGTTAAATTCCATGAGAAGGTGGAAGAAATGAACATATCAACCTGCAGGGAATTCTTTGAGGATAATGATATAGGCATACTCAATACCAGAGTCTGATTTAATTCGTTCCCCGAGGTCAAGACATCTTTTTCCTGCACCTAGGGGGAATGTAAGGGAACGGAAAGGAGCAAAAATGAATGGGAGAAAAAAGGCAGCGGCTTTAAAATATGAAGAGAGTTACGATGCACCTATAGTTACTGCTGCAGGTATAGGTCAGATAGCGGATAATATATTGAATAAGGCAAGAGAAAGCAGTGTACCTATAGTTTATGATAAGGAGCTTGCTGATCTCTTGAGCAATGTAGATATAGGGGATGATATACCTATTGCATTATATGATGCAGTGGCAAAAGTCATAGCATATGTAATAGATATAGACAAAAATATAGGAAGGTGATTATTTGGCTTTATTTGCAATATCAGATTTACACTTGGATATGACTGGTAATAAGCCCATGGATATATTTGGAGATAATTGGATTGAGCATCATAAAAAGATAGAATTAAATTGGAATAATAAGATAACTTGTGAAGATACAGTACTTATAGCAGGAGATATATCCTGGTCCATGAATATGGGAAATGGATTTTTGGATTTGGATTGGATTCATCATCTGCCTGGGAAAAAAATAATGATAAAGGGAAATCATGACTATTGGTGGACTGGAATTACAAAATTGAATAATTTGTATGAGAATATGAATTTTATACAGAACAATTTTTTTACATATAAAGATTATGCATTGTGCGGTACTAGGGGATGGAGTTGCCCCGGCAGTGAAAACTTTTCTCAGCATGATGAAAAAATATATAACAGGGAACTCATGAGAATGAGAAATTCACTGGATTGTGCAGTAGAAGCCGGATATAGTAAATTTATAATTATGATCCATTATCCGCCTATAGGTGAAAAGTTCATGAATTCAGGATTTAGGGATATATTTGAAGAGTATGGAGTGGAAAAGGTTATATATGGACATCTTCATGGAGAAGCTTCCTTAAAAGCTATAACAGGGATTTTAAATGGGGTAGAGTATATATTGACTTCTGCGGATTATATAGATTTTGATCCCAGAAAAATAATCTGCAAATAAGTTTTGCTCTGTGAAATGCAGCTTTATTTGCAGAAACCCCTTTAATTGTATAGGTTATTTATGAAATTTCATAAATAATCCATGAGTTTTATTTTCCTTTGAAATATTTTGGGATTGTTCTCCATCAAGTGATTTATCATTTAGAGAATCTTTTATCAAATCCTTTTGATCCCTGACCATATTTTTAATCTTTGAAGATGCCATAGTAGAAGTCAGCACCTGGCTGAACCATATTAATGAATCCTCTTCTTTTCCTGTACGCCTCATCAGTTCCCCTATAAGGTACATTGTAGTGAATCTATCCATGCCGCATATGGGAAAATCCTCGTTGTAATATGCATCATTAAAATTATCCAATGCCTGTATTAAAAAATTCATTTCATTTTTAGTATCTTCCTTAAGCCTGTACATCCATGCAATCTTAAGAAAATTCATTGCTTTTTTACTGGCTCTGGCATCTATGGTATAATAATTTAATAGAGATAGTTTGTATCTTTGTATAGCCAGATCAATATCATATACTTCAGGATAATTTTTGCTATGCCATTTAGAGGAAATTTTTTCCTTTATTATATCAGTATCATAGTCATTTAAGTGCTCAAAGTCATTTTTTATGGCAGCATAACCGCAGCTGTCACATACCCATACATCATAAAAATAGGGATTTATTATAGAATATCTTATAAAAAAGTCAGAATCCCTTTTTATTATCCTATATGAGGATTTTTTGATGGCTCTAGCGTTAAATGAACTGTTGCAAACAGGGCAGATTATTTTTTTATTGTAGAGCAATGATTTTTGTTTGTCCTTTTCCCAGAGTCCATTGAGTCCATTTTTGTAGTCAGAATTTTCCGGTTGTGAAAATATTTCTTTAGACATATTGTATCACCTTTATTATCAATCATATAAATTCTGTAATATAAGCTAGATCTTATTATTATTATATCAAAAATTCAAATGAAATCATAGTTTTTATACTTTCCATATTTTTGATATAATAGTATTATTGTACTATATCATTAATTTTATAATATCTGTTAGGGGTGATTTATGTGGCAATAAGAGAATGGAAAACATTTTTACTACCATATAATCAAGCTGTTGAAGAGCTTAAAGTAAAATTTAAAAGCATAAGAAAAGAGTATAGAAGAAAAAACGAATATTCACCAATAGAGTTTGTTACAGGAAGAGTAAAGGAAATATCAAGTATACTGGAGAAGGCAACTAAGTTTAACATACCATTAGACAGAATAGGATATGAAATGGAGGATATAGCAGGCATTAGAATAATGTGTCAATTTGTAGACGATATAGAAAGGGTAGTTAGTATAGTAAGAAAGAGAAAAGACATGCAGATAATGTATGAAAAGGACTATATCACTGATGTAAAAGAAAGTGGTTACAGAAGCTATCATATGGTAATTAAATATCCGGTTAATATGTCAGATGGGGAAATAGAAATACTGGCAGAATTTCAAATAAGGACCTTAGCCATGAACTTTTGGGCTACCGCAGAACATTCCCTAAATTACAAATATAAACATGACATACCGAATGCAATTAAACTCAAACTTAAAAGTGCAGCTGATGCTGCATTTCAACTTGACAAGCAAATGCTTGAAATTAAGGATGAAATAAAAGATGCCCAGAAGTTATTTGAAGTAAAATCCAGTTTGGTTTCGGATATAATGAATAATATACTGACTTTGTCATCTATGGGTAAATTAGCTGAAGCTACCAGGTATCAGGTACAATTAAACAAATTGACCGAAGAAGGGGAAGTTTTTGAACTGGTAAATTTATTACGTTCCACAGAAAAACTGCTCCAGATCTATAGGTAATAGTAAATTCCTCTGAAGATAACAATGGGAGGCTCAAATCTGAACATAATAAGCGGGCAGTTCAAATAAACTGTCCGCTGCTATTGTGTTATTTTGCAACTATATTTACAAGCCTTCCCTTTACTACTATGACTTTCTTTAAATCCTTACCTTCCAGTAAAGGTTTGACATTGCCATTTGAAAGAGATAATTCCTTTATTTCTTTTTCACTTAAATTTGTAGGTATATTTATCTTGGCCTTTATCTTACCGTTTATTTGAATAGCTATTTCCACTTCATCTTTTATAAGTGCATCAGGATTAAATTCAGGCCATTTTTGATTGAATATGGAATATCCCATCCCCATATTATGCCATTGTTCTTCTGAAAAATGGGGAGCAAAGGGAGCCAAGATCTTTATAAAATCAAGTATACTGTCTTTTAAAAAGGAAAGATTCTTTTTATCTTCCTGGATGTACTTGGAAAGTCCATTTGTAAACTCCATAATTCTGGCAATAGCCGTATTAAACTGAAATTTGGCAGTATCTTCCGATACGGATTTTATTGAAAAATTTCTTATATAATTTAATTCTCTTTCTGCATTATCCATGGAAGTTTTATTGCCATCTTTATTTTTAAGGGCATCCTTTGTTGAATTAATAAGTCTTTCTATTCTATCTATGAATCTATTCATGGACTTAATTCCGTCTTCGCTCCAGGCGCCACCTTCGGAGTAATCAAAGCCAAACATCAGATACATTCTAAACACATCTGAGCCGTATTGTTGTATACAGCTGTCTGGAGATATGGTATTGCCCTTGGATTTACTCATCTTCTGACCATCAGGTCCAAGTATTATGCCCTGATGTCTTAAAGACAGGAAGGGTTCATCAAAGTTTAAAAATCCCATATCTCTAAGTGCTTTAGTGATAAATCTGGCATATAGAAGATGCATGCATGCATGTTCGGGTCCACCCACATACATATCTACGGGAAGCATTTTATCTATCTTATCTTTGTCAAAAGCCTTTGTACTGTTTTTATTATCTGCATATCTCAAGTAATACCAGGAAGAACACACAAAGGTATCCAGGGTATCAGCCTCTCTTCTTGCAGGTCCTCCACAGTGAGGACAGGTGGTGTTTATAAATTCCTTTGACTTTAAAAGAGGTGATTTTCCATCAGGAGAAAATTCCACATCGTAAGGAAGTTCTACTGGAAGTTGATCCTCTGGTACCGGGACTATTCCACATTTGTCACAATATACTACTGGAATAGGAGTTCCCCAGTACCTTTGCCTTGATACCAGCCAGTCTCTCAGCCTGTAATTTACTTTTCCGGAACCCAGGCCCATCTTCTCCAGTTCCTCAGTTACAGCTTTTTTACCATCTACTGTGGACAACCCGTTAAATTTATCACTGTTAATCATTTTGCCATATTCTACATATGGAAGGGAATCTCCTCCATCTATAACTCTTTCAATAGGCAGCTTATATTTCGTAGCAAATTCAAAGTCTCTTTCATCATGGGCTGGAACTGCCATTACGGCACCAGTACCGTAGGTGCTGAGTACATAATCTCCTACCCATATAGGAACATTTCTCCCATTTATAGGATTTATAGCGTAAGAACCAGTAAATACACCGGTTTTTTCTCTTGTAATTGACTGCCTTTCAATTTCAGTCTGTTTTTTAGCCAGCTCTTTATATTTTTCAACCTTATCTCTATAGACCTCTTTAGTTATTTCATCAACCAAGTTGTTTTCAGGGGATATAACTACGTAGGTAACACCAAATAGGGTATCAACCCTTGTAGTAAATACACTGAATTCTACGGTAGAATCTACTACCTTGAAGGTAACATTTGTGCCTGTAGACTTGCCTATCCAGTGTCTTTGCATGGCTTTTGTTTTTGATGGCCAATCTATTTTATCCAGATCCTGGAGCAGTTCTTCTGCATAGTCCGTAATTTTAAAGAACCATTGTGTTAAATCCTTCTTAGTGACTTCAGTGCCGCAGCGTTCGCAGCAACCTTCCTTTACCTGCTCATTGGCGAGCACTGTTTTACAGCTGGGACACCAGTTTACAGGTGCATTTTTTCTATAGGCCAATCCGTGTTTATACAGCTGTAAAAATAGCCATTGATTCCATCTATAATAATCAGGATGGCAGGTAATAACTTCATTTTCCCAATTGAACATTGCTCCCATGGATTTAAGTTGCTCTTCCATGGTTTTAATGTTTTTTTCAGTAGAATCTTTTGGGTGAATTCCAGTTTTTATAGCGTAATTTTCAGCAGGAAGACCAAATGCATCGAATCCCATAGGTTGGAATACATTGTATCCCTGCATTTTTTTTAACCTAGCCCAGGAATCTACAGGAGCGTAGTTAAACCAATGACCGGCATGCAATTTGCTTCCAGATGGATAGGAAAACATCTCCAGAACGTATAATTTATTATCCATATGATTTTCATCAAATTTATAAAGATTTGTTTCTTCCCATTCTTTTTGCCACTTTTTATCAACTTTAACACTGTACATAAAATCTTCTCCTTTGCTTTTAATCTTAGATAAAATTAAAAAAGCTTTCCGTCTCTTAAATTTTAAGAGACGGAAAGCTAAGCTTCCGCGGTACCACTCTAATTAAACCAACAAATTGATTTCCCTTAAAAAATAACGGCTTTTTACCGTATCTGATTTTTTCAGATAAGCTCTTAAGGTGAGTTCATATCATCTTCACACTGTTTTTCACCTGACAACAGTTCTCTTTAGTGGTATAAATACTACTACTCCTTCTTCAAAGCTACATATTGATTTATTTCACATTTTATAATATTAAGTAATACTTTGTCAAGAAATAATTTAAAAACTTATTTTAAAAGAGAACCCTTTAGATAAAGAGTTCTCTTATGGCTGCCCATGCTGGATTCGAACCAACACATGCCTGTTCCAGAGACAGGTGCCTTACCGTTTGGCTAATGGGCAACATTATGTGAATCTCAACACTAAATATTATATCATCAAAAATTTATATGTCAATAGTATAATAGGGTAAAATTTGTATTATTTAAGTCTTTTTAAGATATATTTGTCTATATAATTTATAAATAGAGTTAATAGATAATCATATATTAAAAATACTATCTGTATTCCTATTATAATTATATACAGAGGAAATTTTATTTTTAAAAGCCCGGGGAAAAACAGATTGTATATTAAAAATAACAAAAGTATACATAGGTTAAAAAAAATCAACTTCAATATGATTTCAAAAGGCAGTTTCCTGAACCTTTCAATATAATATTTAACAAGTCCATAAAGACCAAAAAATATTATATAAGACAATACCGTCAGCTTGAGTCCACATATTAAAAGAGATAAAAGGGAGGTAGCAACATAAACCGTAATGGAATTTTTCCAATCTGTAATTAACACAGCCAAGGGAATGAGCAATGAAGACAAAGCCAGCAGATAAGTTTTATTAAAAGGAACTATGCCGCTTAAATAAACCAAAATAACTCCAATAGTAGTTAAAAGTCCTCCTTTAGCTATATTGGAAGCGGTATTTGTTTTTCCTGCCATTTTAAAAATCACCCCACTATTTAATTAACATCCGCCGCAGTCTCCGCCGCCGCAAAGACAATCCAGACAGTACAATGTAGCACAAATATTACATATGTCAGGATCTCTTCTCTGGTTTCCATAATAAGGCTGTCTGTAGGAATTATTCATTCCCGATAATTTGTTGAATGCACTTTGATACTTGAAATTATTGGGTTCCAACCTGCAAGCGGTGCTTAAATTATTATAGGCATCATTATACCAGCCCCTTCTCATATTCAAAATTCCCATTAGATAGTTCCACTCAGCATCTCTTGTATTTATTCCATTAAGTGTGGATTCAGCATTTTTAAAATTGCCATTATAGATGTCATTTTCTACAGATTGATACATGGTGGAGTTACCTCCACTGTAGGTATTGTCATTTGTATTATTATATGTGCTATTCGAGCCATTTTTCATCAGGTAGTCATAAGCTTCATTTATTTCAGCCATCTTACTCTCGGCTAAATCCCTCAATGGGTTGTTGTCATACTGATCAGGATGGTATTTTTTAGCCAGATTTCTGTAAGCTTTTTTTATTTCATCTTTTGAAGCATTTTCTTTTACTCCCAGTACTTCATATGGATTTCTCATCTTTGTAAACGCCCCTTCTAAAAACTTTATCCATTTTATCTAAAAGTCCATATTGTATTATATTATAAAGCAATTCCTCATTCCTTTTTATAGGAAGTTTATTAAAAGCATTCATACATTGTGCAGCACAAGTGCCTAAAATAAAATCTATCCGTGGTTCTATTTTTTTCAAGAACTTTTCACAGCATAAATTTTCGCAGTTAAAACACTGGTTTATAGCATTGAATTTTCCATGGGATATATCTGACCTCAAATCATCTAATGCATCTATAATATATATCCATTTTCCCAGATTATATCCAAGAAAATAAAGATTATCCTTATTTTCGTTATTTTTAAAAGAACTTAATATAAACCCCGTAAGTTCTCCAAAAGGATGAGCTAAAGCATCTATAGATTTATTTTCTGAATTTTTTTCAAGGCTATATAAATTTTGAAGTTTATGGTTTATATCTGTGAAATTTTTCTTGAAACCTTCAGGCATGGCATTTAAATATTTTTTTAAATAAAATGATAATATTTTACTTGTAGTAGACATATCATCATTCACATTGTCTAAAAGTTTGAAATAAGTAAGAGATATATTGCAAAAAGCGGCATACTTTAAAGAAATATTGTCCTTCAAAATAACTTTTTTTCGCATGGGGTGGAGAATACACCTTTTTTTTACATAAATTTGCCTGTCATTTTCTAGAGAATCCAAAAGTATTGTCAGAAAAGTCATGTCATAATTTAAAAAAATCCTTGGAACATTTCCGATGTTATGCTTTATGGATCTGCACAAACCACAATAATATGCTTTGAATTTTTCATAATCTTTTATTTTAAGCTCCATTTTATAAGGAGTTATATAACCAAACATATATTCACCTGTTCTTGTATTTTTAAGTATCTAGTAGTTTGTTATCTTTCGTGATCTTATGTAGTATTTCATATATAGTTTCTGAGGTAGTATCTTCTATGGAATATCCCAGTAAATGTACTATTTCAACAAGATCCCTGTCATTTTTGGTTTCTATTTCTACATAGGCAAATGGGCAGAAAGATGTATCATTTATATCAATTTCAATTAAACTATCTTTGTATTTGTAACTTTCCCTGTATTTCTTTATTGAGTGTAATAATTTTAGCCCCAGAGATTCAAAAATTTTTTCACCAGCTTTCCAGTCCAATATTTCCGTCTCATTTTCCTCCATTATTTTATATGTTTCCTGACTCAAAAGTTTTTTTGTAGTCATGTAAAAATGGCTGGAATTATGTATTAAATCTTCTACAATTCTTATTCGAGCATAACCTTTGTTATTTATCAATTTTCCATCTTCAAAGTCATATATGAAATTTGTCTGATTTTCCATTTTAATTTTTAAGGCATTAGCGTTGCTTAACTTTAGGCGTATATCTTCCGGATTTATTTTTATTATTCTTGTTTCATATTCTTGCATAAAAACTCATCTCCCACTATCAAGTGATTTCGGGTTCAAGTGGAGTTTACCCATTTGGATAAATCACTGCTATTTGAATTATACCATAAAAATTAGCCGCAAAAAATTAATTATATAAAAACAAAAGAGATGATGTTATAAAAAATTAGGAAACCTTCTCAAATCTAAAGAAAGTCTCCTAATATATGCTAAGTAACGTTTATCTTAAAGAATTTTCCGAACCCAACACATTGATTATTTTATCTTCAACTACCTTTTGTATGGCATCTCTTCCTGCTCCTAAATATTTTCTGGGATCGAAGACTTTTGGATTGTCTCCAAAAGTTTTTCTTACAGCAGCAGTCATGCTCAATCTTAAATCTGTATCCATATTTATTTTACATACTGCCATAGAAGAAGCTTTCCTAAGCATATCTACTGGAATTCCCTTAGCACCAGCTAAGTTTCCCCCATATTTGTTACATGTCGATACAGCTTCCTGATCTACTGCTGAAGCTCCATGAAGAACTATAGGGAAATTTGGCAATTTATTTTGGACTTCTTCCAGTATATCAAATCTTAATTTAGGCTTAAAGTTTGGTGGAAATTTATAGGCCCCATGGGAAGTGCCTATAGCTATTGCCAGTGAATCAACACCTGTTTTATCCACAAAATCGGCTGCCTGGTCTGGATCCGTATATACGTGTTTAGCCGCAGATACATCGTCTTCAACTCCTGCCAGTACACCAAGTTCTGCCTCTACTACAACTCCATATTCATGAGCATATTTTACGACCTCTTTAGTCTTTGCTACATTTTCGTCATAATCTAAGTGTGAACCATCAAACATTACTGAAGTAAAACCTGTTTCCACACATAATTTTACAGTTTCAAAATCAGGACCATGATCTAAATGAAGAGCAAGATCAATTCCCGTTTCTTCTATAGCTGCATCTACCATTGCCTTTAAGTATTTTGGTCCTGCATATTTTATTGCACCTGCTGAGCACTGTAAAATCACAGCGGAATTTTTAGCTTTTGCTCCATTTACAACACCTTGAATTATTTCCATGTTGTTAATGTTAAAAGCACCTATTGAATACTTTCCATCATATGCCTTCTTAAACATATTTTTAGTAGTAACTAATGCCATTTAATATTCCACCTTTCAATATAAGATATTTTATAGTTACAAAAGTCAATTGGCTTATTTATCTACTTTATATTATAACCTATTATTTATTATTTTCCACAGTTTGGTTTAATATGATATTCAATTGTTGCAGTTTAAAACAACCTATAACAGCAATATAATATTACTATTCAATTTGAAAGTTTAGAATAAATTTTGAATATTTAACCGCTGCATTTCCAGTATATGATTCAGAGAATTTTGTATTACATTTGTAGAGGATAGAGATTCTTCCGAATTTTTATGATTTATATGATGGATAAGTTTCCAGGATTCATTGTTGATGTCTTCTATCTCATCATGATTTGAAAAAATGGATAGATTGGAAGAATATTTTTTCCAATCTGCCATAAAGTTTTGAGAATTTTTATATGCTTCATCCCAGGAATTTGACTGAATGGATTTTTCTATTTGTATATTTGAATTTTCTAATTTTGTACATATAGTATTTAAATAATTTACTGAGAATATTATACAAAAAACCATTACTACAAATATGCTAAAAGATATTATTATACTTTTCATGTAATCACGTCCTATTTATTTTTTTCTCTTAACTGACAATAAAATTTTCCTTTTGAATCCAGCATAGCTACCAGTATATCCTTTATAGAAGATACACTGTTTTTTTTCATCATCTGATTTAACCAGCTTTCATCTTTATTTGCTATGATTAAATTTTTAAAATTCACCTTACCATCTAACACCAAGGTTATGGGTAAACTTTCCTGGGCAGGTTTTATCTTTAAATCCATCTTTGTTACAGGTTCAAGTTCCGTTTTGGGTATGACGGAAAGCCGGCCGCTGGTTTCGAGTATGGCATATTCTATATCCGATAAATTATAATATCCCTGCATCCTCAATTCTTCCATCAAATTATTTATGTTGAATTTTTCATCCTTTAACTTCTTTAAGTCCAATTTGCCTTTGTCGATCAATATACTGGGTTTGCCGCTGAAAAGTAATCTCATTTTTTCACTTTTAAGTTGAAACAGCGCCAGCAGAGACTGTAGGGTTAGAAGAGTTATTATGGGGATTACTCCATGAGTTATGGATATTCTCGTATCCTGCATTGGTAGGGAAGCTAGTTCTGATATCATTATTGCTATGGCCAATTCAAAGGGTTCCATTTCTCCTATTTGTTTTTTCCCCATAAGTCTCATGGATACTACTACAAGCAAATATAATATAATTGTTCTAAAAAGCACTGTAAACATAAAATACCACCTTTCAAGTTATATACTCTTAAATTTTTATACTTACTTATATTCTTACATTAATACGAAAAAATATGAGTAAAACGAGAACATTTCCAAGTAAATATGAAGTATAATAATAATGACACTAAATTAAGGGGATGAAATTTATGGATGAGCTGATTACTAGTTTAAGGTACAAGGATATTGATACCTTTAGCAGCAGGGAGGACCATATGTTATATCTTAAATTGGGATGTAAAAATGTTCAAGTCAAATATAATACCATTTTATATAAAATATTTAAGGACAATTATCAACCGCAGGATATACCTGTAGTATTGGCCAAAGTAAATGGAGAATATTTTGAACTCACCAGTCAATTAAAAGAATCTGGAAGTTTTGAAATTGTAGATATAAGAGACACCCTGGGAAATAAAACTTATGTTAGAACTCTTCAATTTGTACTCATTAAGTCTGTATATGATTTATTTCCTAATGCCAAGGTAACTATAGAACATTCTTTGAGCAAGGGGATATTTGGAGAAATTCATAAAGACACTCCACTTTCAGAAAAAGATATAAAGAGAATAAGAAATAGAATGAGGAATATAATAAAATTGGACATACCTATAAAAAAAGTAGGCATGGATAGGAAGAAAGCTATAGAAATTTTCAAAAGATATAATATGGAAGACAAGGTGAGACTTTTAAATCATGTGAATACAGAAGAAGTAAAACTATATGAATTAGACGGAAAATATGATTATTTTTATGGTTCCATGGCCTTTTCTACAGGGATACTCAAAGTGTTTGATCTTATGTACTACAAACCTGGTTTTATACTCAGGTATCCTGTAGAAGCTGATCCACATCATCTTCCTAAGTTTTTGGAATATAAAAAATTAAGTAAAATATTTTATGAAACGGAACAGTGGGGAAATATATTGGACGTTGGAGATGTAGGTTCCTTAAATAATAAGGTGGAAAGTGGAGAAATTGTAGATATTATAAGGGTGGCGGAGGCCCTTCATGAAAAGAAAATAGCAAATATAGCTGATATGATAAGTGAAAGAAAAGATGCAAAAATCGTATTAATTGCAGGGCCTAGTTCCTCAGGAAAAACTACCTTTGCAAAAAGACTTGCAGTTCAGTTGAGGGTAAACGGAATTAAACCAGTTTCTATTTCACTGGACGATTATTTTGTAAATAGAGAATATACCCCCAAGGATGAAAATGGGAATTATGATTTTGAATCCATATATTCCCTGGATTTAAAACTTTTTAATGAACATCTGGAGACTCTTATGGAGGGAAAGGAAATTGAAATTCCAGTATTTAATTTTAAAAAGGGAGCCAGGGAGTGGGTTGGTAAAAGGGTAAAGCTGCCATGCAATGGCGTAATTGTAATTGAGGGAATACATGGTTTAAATGAAGTTCTTACTTCTGCTATTCCCAGAAAAAATAAATTCAAAATATATATAAGTGCTCTTACTCAGTTAAATGTAGACAACCATAATAGAATAGCTACTACTGATGTGAGAATTATAAGAAGAATAGTCAGAGATTATCATTTTAGGGGTTATAGCGGTGAAGATACTCTAAAGATGTGGCCCTCTATAAAAAGGGGCGAAGAAAAAAATATTTTTGTATTTCAGGAAAATGCAGATGTAATGTTTAACTCCACATTGGTATATGAACTCTGTGTGTTGAAAAATTATGCACTTGAAGAGCTGGAAAAAATAAAAAGCTCCAGTCCGGTATATTACGAATCCTTGAGACTTAGAAGTTTTCTTCACTTTTTTAAAGAAGTGGATAAAAAGTTTGTTCCCCGCAATTCCATTTTAAGAGAATTTATGGGGGGAAACGAGTTTGAAGATCAATAGTTTATAAATTATGGTTATTAGTTTTAAGTAGGCAGTTCACGGTGATATGTGAACTGCTAGTTATTTTTAAACTCTTATGAATAATTAGTTGAAAATTACAACCATAATTAATATAATTAAAATCAAAGCAATGTTTAAATTTAATATATTTTGTCTAAGAGGTGAAAAAATTGGATGAAGCTGAACTAAGAAAATTATTGGAAGATATTAAGAAACAAAAAATAGATGTGGATGAAGGGGTGGAAGCATTAAAGGATTTGCCGTTTAAAGATCTGGGATATGCCATGATAGACAATCACAGGGAAATAAGAGTTGGATATCCCGAAGTTATATATTGTGCAGGGAAAACTGTGGAGCAGGTAAGGGGAATAGTAGAATTTATGCTTACCAAGGAAAATAATATATTGGGAACCCGGGCCAATGAGGAAATGTATAAGGCGGTAAAAGAACTTTGTCCCTATGCAAAATACAATGAGGAAGGCAGGACTATAACTATAAGGAAAAAAGAACAGGAAGAAACTGATTCCTATATTGCCATAGTTACAGCAGGTACATCAGATATTCCCGTAGCTGAAGAGGCATTTGAAACTGCAAGAATATTCGACAATAAAGTCAAGAAGGTGTTCGATGCCGGGGTGGCTGGAATACACAGGTTGTTCAATAAAATGGATATTATAAGACAGGCAAAGGTAGTCATAGTAATTGCAGGAATGGAAGGAGCACTGGCAAGCGTGGTAGGCGGGCTGGTAGATAAGCCTGTTATTGCAGTGCCCACAAGTGTGGGATATGGGGCAAACTTTGGAGGAGTAACCGCTCTTCTTTCCATGCTGAACAGTTGTGCCAGCGGAGTAAGTGTGGTAAATATCGATAATGGTTTTGGAGCAGGTTATCTTGCAAGTATTATAAATAAACTGTGATGTGAAGTATTTATTGTAAGAGTATGCAAAATGGCGGACTACATATATGGACATTTTCTAACAGATTGTGATAAAATTAAAAATAAATATGGGCAGTTAATTTAGAATTATTAAAATATTTTTCAAATGTATATTCAAATTTTATGCGGTAAAATTAACTCATAGGAGTGAAACAAAGATGGATAATTCGGTAATAGCATATATAGACAAGACAGTGGTAAGAATAAAGGGCGTGGATGTAAAAGGGCTTAAGCCTTTTGAACTGGAAAAAAAGCTTTCGGAATTTATACAAAGGGGCATAAGGGTAATAGGAGTAACTGGTAAATCTATAGAAATGGATGTCTATAATATAGATCCAGAGGCCATATTAAAAGATGAAAGTGGAATAATAAAGGCAATTTCCACAGTTGAGGGAATTACAGCAACGGAACTTACTAAAATTGACTCTGCAAAGAAAATATTAGAAGTGGATGTAGACAATATACCAAAAGGGCAGCAGTATGGGTGTCAAAAAGAAAGGTGGAATAATCTTGATAAATAGTGTTGTCATTATACCAACAGGGAATGAAGTATTAAACGGAGTTGTAACCGATACAAATAGTTCGGCAATAATGCAGTTGATTTTAGATCAGTATCCTAAATGTGAGATAATGCGTTTGAAGCCAGTATCTGACGATGAAGATGAAATAATAGGGCAGCTTAAAAAATGTGTTGATAAAAATATAGATTTGGTAATTTTTATAGGTGGTTCCGGAGGAGGCCACAGGTATGTATCTACCTTGGCAAAGGATTTTACTCACAGTGCCATAGAAAAATGTATAAGTGAATATAAATATAAAGAGATATACGGAAAAAACGGTCATATGTGGTCTAAACTAGTGGCAGCAAGACAAGGAGATACACTGGTGGTAAATGTACCGGGACCTTATGTGGAGGCTGTTGAAGCAGCTAAAGCTTGTATTCATTGTTTAGCTGAGAATGAAAAGGATTTAAATATTATAGTTGACAGAATATCCAGTGCAGTTTTATCAAAATACCCTAAAAATTAGATTGGTGTTGATAAGATTATGAAATATTTTAAATATCCGCAGATAAATGATATATTTGCAGATATTATTAACTCCTTGAATGAGGGAGTAAACGTTGTGGATAAACAGGGGAATCTTGTTTTTGTCAATGAAATATCTGCACAATATGTAAAATGTAAGTCTGAAAGCATGATAGGAAATCATATATCTAAATACTATCCTCAAGCTGCATTGCTGGAAGTAATAGATAAAAGGACCATGGTGTTTTACGGGAAGGTAAAACATACAAATGGAAGAAAGTATATGGTAAAAGCAAAGCCCATATTCATAGATGAAAAATTGGAAGGTGGATTTGCAATATTTTCTGATATTACTGAAATGGAAAATTTAAACGATAAAATAAGAGATCTCAGGCGTAAAATTTCATTAAAAAATAAAAACGATGCATTTTCCAATATTATAGGCTCCAATTCAAGTTTGAGTACAACTATTGAAAAGGCCAGGAAAACCGTTGGAGCTCTTGGAGGACCTAGGCATTGCATCATAACTGGTGAATCAGGAACGGGGAAAACCCTTCTGGCAAGGTGTATTTACTATTATGCCAAGGAAATAGGGGTGATAAAGCCAGATGCCCCATTTATTGAAATAAATTGTGCTCAGTTTACCAATACTGATATTGCTGCCATGGAGATATTTGGATGCAGTGAAGGCTCTTTTACCGGTTCGAAAGATAAAAAGGGATTGTTTGAAATGGCAAATGGAGGGATTTTGTTTTTAGATGAGGCTCATGCTTTAAACAATTATCAAAACCTTCTGCTTAAAGCCATAGAATCAGGAACTATAAGGCGAATCGGAGGAAATCGTGATATACCTGTAAATGTTATTGTAATAGCAGCTTCTACAAAAAATTTGGAGGAAGTGCTGCTGCCGGAGCTGTATCAGAGGCTGGGTCAGTATGATTTGTATCTGCCTCCTCTCAGGGAAAGATCAATTGAGGATAAGATTCAAATACTTACTGAATTCATAAATAGATATGAAGCCAATGTATATGATAAGTATAATATAAATTTAAATGTAATGTTTTCAGATGAAGCAAAAAAAATATTATTAAATGAATATTATCCTAGAAATATAAGGCAATTCAGGGATATAGTTAATCAAAGTATAGATTGTGCAGCACCCCTTATAAGCAATGTTACGGATTCTAATTTAAATATTACAGTGGATGTAGAACACCTGCCCGTTGATTCCATTTATACCAATAATGCTGATAAAAACAAAAATTCCGCTAATAAGCTGGAAGTAAATAGTGATTCTGAAATAGTGGATAATATTATTTTGGAACTTAGGAAAAAGGGGCTTGGACCCAGGAAAATAGCCAAAGTGCTTAATAAAAAGGGTATAGATATCAAGTACTATCAAGTTGCATATAAATTGAAACAGAAAGATTTTTAATTATATATCAAGTAAACATGGCTATATAAAGATACGTTAATATCCAAGAGGATATTAACGTATTTGTTTAAATACTAATATTTTTGCAGGGTCAATGTGCCCATGCATATACCTCCAATTACGGCCATGATTACTAAAAATATTCATTTAACCACGTTACAATCAAGGATTGTAGTACATCATGTTTATTCATATATACATGATCCACTTCGTTTAGCTTATGAAAAACTTTTTTGCCCTTGTATCTTTTGTACAATTCCTCCGACCCTGAAATTGGTACGGCACAATCTGCAGTCCCATGTATAATAAGCAGAGGAGTTGAGTAGGTATCTGCAACTTCTAAGGGTTTATAGTTTCCCTGGAGCATATCTTTGACAAAGATACCATCATCTAGAGTAAAAGCTTTGTTAAAGAAGTTAGAAATGGTTTTTCCGGAAACTGCCTTGTCCCACAATTCTTTTCCAAGTATGCCTTCCGAGCTAAATGTTTCAATCGGATGTATTGCTGCAGAGAGAGCCATTCGTCCTTTAATTGCCGTATCACTGGGATATGACAGTGCAATTAACCCTCCTAAACTATGACCACAGAGTATGATTGGAGAACCGAAAAATTCCGGACTGATTTTTATCCAGGAAACTATAGTGTTTAAATCCTGCTGCCATCCTGATATTGTAGTGTCTTTTGAAAATTGCCCATAGCTTTCACCTGAACCTGCAAAATCGAAACGTATTGCTATGTACCCTGCAGCCTCTATGCCTTTAGCCAGATTGAGTATAAGCTGATTGGGGCCGATTTTGTCACCGGTAAAACCGTGGCAAAGGATTACAATAGGTGTACCATCAGCTTTTTCTCTGTAATTATGAACCATTACGGATAATTCCTTTCTACCCTTTACAAACAAATGTTTTTTTAAGATATTTTTCAAATTATTACCCCCTTATATAAATTTTGGTGTATAAGTGAATTTTAGCACATCATATACCAATGTTTTCTATATTGAATAAATAAATTCTAGGATAGCCCAAAAACAGTAACTATTCAGAATATTTTCTGCAAACATTAATTTTATAAAAAACCTTTTCCTGTTAGTATATTGTTATAAAATGTTGGAATTACAACACTTTAATAGACAAATTTTTAGTATGGCTTATGACTTTTTAATATATGCAACATTCATTCCATCTACTAAAATTGTATTAAGAGAGAAAAAAATGAAGTTAATTTGAAATATTTACAGTTTGGCATTAAACTTGCTACAGTAAAACAACAAAGTATAATTTTTTATGTTGAATTTTATAAGGGGGTAAACAATGAGTAAGATTATCGAAATCAGGTGGCATGGAAGAGGGGGACAAGGTGCTAAAACAGCATCTTTGCTTTTGGCAGAAGCTGCATTCAATACAGGTAAATATGTTCAGGGATTTCCTGAATATGGGCCGGAGAGAATGGGAGCACCTATAACTGCGTACAACAGAATAAGTGATCTGCCTATTAAAATACACAGCAATATTTATAAACCGGATTATGTAGTGGTAGTAGATGAAACCCTCATAAATAGTGTAAAGGTTACAGCCGGATTAAAGGAGTCCGGTGCAGTAGTGGTAAATACATCAAAAAAACCTGAAGAAATAAAATCATATTTTGATGACTATAAAGGTAATATTTATACCATTGATGCCAGAAAAATATCTGAGGAAGAACTGGGCAAGAATTTCCCCAATACTCCTATGCTTGGTGCAATAGTTAAAATCTCAAAAGTTATGGAAGAAGAAGAGTTCATAAAAAATATGGAAGGATCATTTAAGCACAAATTTGCAACTAAACCACAGGTAATAGATGGTAATATGGCGGCGTTGAAAAGATCTATGAAGGAGGTACAAAAAATATGAGCGATAAAAATTATTATTCCACAGAGTGCAAATGGCAGGATACAACTCCAGGTGGAATAATTCTTGATGCGGGAAATGCCGGTGAATTTAAAACTGGAGACTGGAGAACTACAAAACCGGTCTGGGACCAGGAAAAATGCAAAAACTGTTTTTTATGTTGGGTTTTTTGTCCGGATATGTCTATATTGGTTGAAAATGAAAAAATAAAAGGTATTGATTATGATCACTGCAAAGGCTGCGGCTTATGTGCTGCTCAATGCAAATTTGATGCTATAAAATTGATTTCGGAATAATAAGAAAGGGTGATGAATATGGCAAAGAGAGTAAGTTTAAGCGGTAACGAAGCTGTTGCAACTGCAATGAAGCAGATTGAACCTGATGTAGTAGCAGCATATCCTATAACTCCATCTACAGAAGTTCCACAGTATTTTTCACAATTTGTAAATAATGGACAGGTAAAGACAGACTTTATACCAGTTGAATCAGAGCACAGTGCAATGAGTGCCTGTATAGGTGCTTCGGCTGCCGGTGCAAGAGTAATGACTGCCACATCTTCCAATGGACTTGCATATATGTGGGAGCCACTTTATATTGCAGCATCTCTGAGAAGGCCGATAGTTATGGCAGCAGTTAATAGGGCACTATCAGGGCCTATTAATATACATAATGACCACAGCGATACAATGGGTGCCAGAGATTCAGGATGGCTTCAAATATATAGTGAAAATGTACAGGAAGCATATGATAATTTTATACAGGCAGTTAAGATTGCAGAAAATACTGATGTAAAATTACCTGTAATGGTATGCTATGATGGCTTTATAACAAGTCATGGAATTGAAAACATGAATTTACTTGAAGAAGAGGAAGTAAAAAAATTTGTTGGAGAGTACAAATCTGACTACTCTCTTCTTGGGGATACTCCTGTTGCTTTTGGAGCATTTGATGGGAACCAGTATTATTTTGAACATAAAAGACTGCAGGCTCAGGGAATGATAAATGCTAAAAAAGTGATTCTTGAAACTGCAGATGAATATGAAAAAATTACAGGAAGAAAATATAATTTCTTTGAAGAATATAAATTGGATGATGCGGAAATTGCCATAGTTGTCATTGGCTCTTCAGCAGGTACTTCAAAAGTAGTTGTGGATGAACTGAGAGAAAATGGCATTAAAGCAGGACTTGTTAAACTCAGAGTATTCAGACCTTTCCCGGCACCTGAAATAGCAAAGGCATTAAAGAATGTAAAAGCATTGGCCGTTCTGGATAAAACGGATTCCTTTGCCACTACGGGAGGGCCTCTTTTCAAGGAAATAAGAAGTGCTCTTTATGGAGATGGCAATGAGAAGATTGTAAAAAGTTATATTTATGGATTAGGCGGAAGAGATGTAACTACAGACAGCATTAAAGAAGTTTACACAGGACTTACAAAAGATTTAGCTGCAGGAAGATATGAAATTTACAACTATCTTAGTGTTAGAGAATAGGAGGAGATAAAATGGCAGTAAATTTAAAAGAATTATCAAAAAAAGCAGACAGAATAACTGCAGGCCATAGAATGTGTGCCGGATGTGGAGCACCAATAGTTGCAAAGTGGGTACTTAAAGCATTAAAACCGGAAGATAAGGCAGTTGTTGCAAATGCCACAAGTTGTATGGAAGTTTCCACATGCCTTTATCCTTATGTTGCCTGGAAGGATTCATTTATTCATTCAGCATTTGCCAATGCAGGGGCAACTATAAGCGGCGTTGAAACAGCCTATGATTCATTGAAGAAACAAGGCAAGATAAAAGACAACTACAAATTCATAACTTTTGGCGGAGACGGCGGAACTTATGATATTGGTCTTCAATCACTTTCTGCCACCATGGAAAGAGGCCACGATGTGCTTTATGTATGTTATGACAATGGAGCATATATGAATACCGGAATTCAAAGATCATCTGCTACTCCTTTCGGTGCCAGCACTACTACCTCCCCCCAGGGAAAAGCAGTTCCTGGAAAACAACAGTATAGGAAAGATCTGACCAGTGTAATAGCTGCCCATCATGTTCCCTATGCAGCTCAGACTGTTGCCTCAAAATGGAAGGATCTTTATGAAAAATCCGAGAAGGCAATTTATACCAAGGGACCTGCATTTATAAATGTACTTACACCTTGTGCAAGAGGTTGGAGATGTGATACGGAAAAAGAACTCCAGATAGTTGACCTGGCTGTTGAAACTTGTTTCTGGCCGCTGTACGAAATAATTGACGGGAAATATGTACTGAATTACAGACCTAAGAAAAAGCTTCCTATAACTGAATGGTTAAAACCGCAGGGAAGATTCAAACATTTATTTAAAGCTGGGAATGAATACATGATAGATGCAATTCAAAAAGAAGTGGATAAAAACTGGGAAGAACTGCTTAGAAGATGTAATTAATTTTGTAAATGGATTTTTAAGTTTTAGAGAAGATTTTCAGGCTCTAAGCTTTAAAATCCGTTAGCATTTATAATTTGATAGTGTTATAATTCTAACATATATTATGGTGAAATCTAACAAAACATTATCTGATAATTATCAATATATAAAGATTTCATTACTTTAAGTATCTATTATACATAATAGATGGTGAAATTATAAGCAATAGTAAACATTTATATATTTGGCATTAAAATTGCTCCTGACATATATAAAAGATATTAAATTATTATTTTAGATGAGGAGATGAGAGTTATGAAATTGATGCATACCAAGCTTCCTGAATTTATTGAAAAAATGAAGAGGGCAGCTGTAAAAAACACTCCAGATAAAACTATTGAAATAAAAGGGCTTGAAAATTTAAAATCTGCTAAAATGCAGTCCCTTAGAACAGGAAGAATTGAACTTTCAGTAGAAGAGCTGGCAAAAAGAGAAGATGTTGAAAAGGTTGAACTCATTGTTATACCAAGAGTTCCTGAAACCATGCACACTGTCATTGTCAAGGGAATTGACAAAAATGGAAAGGCTAAAAAAGCAATTTTAGAAGTTATCAACATTATACATCCTACTGAAGAGGTGGAAACTGCAGATTGTGAAGAAGTGGAAGATAGAAGACCACCTTTGGGAAAACATTAAGGAGGAATAATCATGAAAAAGCTGTTATATAGAATGATAAAGCAGGGTCAGGTCAGAGATATTTTAATTCCATTAAATATAGTATTTGTAGATAAAAAAGATATTGAAAACTCAGGACTTGAAATAGATGAGGCAATTAAAAAAATAGCTCAGCAAATAAAAGGACCAGCGGGCATAAATGTATTTGATATGGATGCCTGCACTACCAGCAGTGATGGTATTGTGCTGGACAGTGCAATAGTTAAAATGGCTGCATCAGATAACGGAAAAATCCATAAGGAATTTGGAATGCTTCCAATGGAGGAGATGGAAGTTACAGATCAGTTAATCTCCGAAGAACCCCATCTCGCACAGTGGAAGAAATATTATAGTGGAAGAAAACTTTTTAGAGGACCTAATCCCGCAAAAAAAATGATACCAGTGCATAATGCAGTTATGACAGGTAGAGCTGTTAACAATAATTCTGCTACTGAAATGATGAATGTGGTTACTATGGAAGAGATTTTATTACCTATTTTTGGACAACTTCAAATAATGAAGGATCAGGATGTACTTATAGGTTATACAGGAGAGTTTATATCTGTGGGAATTGGAATGACAGTTGCTGAAAAATATGGAAGAGTATTCCCTACCAGACAATTCAAGGCAGGAGATACGGCTCATGGTTCAGGAGAGTATGCAAAAACCCTTAAAAAACATATTCCTTGTATAGTGGCTCCTAAAGGAGTTATTGCTAAATATACAATTGATGCATTAAAAGCTGGCATGATTCCGGGAAAACATATTGGATGTTCCCCTGTGGTTTTAACAATTGCCAAGTATTTAGGCATTGACATAGATTTTGATAATATTACTGAAAAAGCTCAAGCAGAGCTTGCAAGTGTAGGCATTACATTTGACTATTTGAAAGCTCCAGTTGAAAAGTTGTCTGAAGAAGAGATTATAGCAAAAGCAGAAGAGATTGTACCAGGTGTGGAGAAGCCGGTAAAAATAAACAGTAGTGAATTTGTTACAAAAGAAACTCTTGAAGTATAATTTTTTAAGTTAAATGATTGTGTATAGTATAAATGATGTTACTACTTTTATAGTAAAAACTGTAACTGTGGAATCATATCCCATAGTTATATGCGGAGTATGTAATAAAAACAAGAAGAAAGAAAGTTTGGATAAGATTTTGGAACTAAAAAAAATCAAATTCAATGGTTTAAAGGATCCATTTTTTATTGATTATAAATTAGCTCACAGAGTGAAAACCATATCACCTGATTATATAAAAGCATTGGGTGTCAGCATCAATATTGATGGTGTTAGACAGTCTACTGGTGGAATAATTGGATCACCCAGGGAGGATATATCTTCTTCAGATAAAGATATAGAATGCCTGGAAGGCGGTCTGGTGGTTGTTTCAGTACCTGGAGGACCTGGATTTATAATTGGAAGCAATGAAAACACAGCTAAAAAAATATATGAAGAATCTATGCTGGAGGATAAATCCGCCTCTCATAGGATGTTTAACATACTATCCAATATGATGAAATACCATGTGAATCTAGGACTTATTATTACGGATGGCTGTGGACCCAATAGCAGGGGAAGTGCAGTGACAATACAAAATGACAAAATATGCATGAAAATATTATAGAATAAATTAGTTTATTATGACTATGAAAGTAAATTTACATAACAGCTGCTTTCATGGTCATTTTTTAAGGAGGAACAAACATGAAAATTGCTTACTTTCAATGCACTGCCGGAATAAGTGGAGACATGATTTTAGGTGCACTGGTGGATGCCGGATTAAAGCTGGATGTTTTAAAAAATGAGCTTATGAAGCTTAAAGTACCTTTTGACTTAAAGTCAAAACATGTATTGAAAAATGGAATAGGAGGTACAAAAGTACAGGTTATTGTAGAGGAAGGCCATGTTCACAGGCATTTAAGCCATATTAGAACTATTGTACAGGAAAGTGAACTTGGAGAAAAAGTTAAGGAAGATATAATTAAGATATTTACAAATCTTGCGGAAGCAGAGGCCAAGGTACATAATACCACTGTGGAAGCTGTACATTTTCACGAAGTGGGAGCAATGGATTCAATAATAGACATATGTGGTGCGGTTATCGGGTTGGATCTTTTAAAGATTGAGAGAATATACTGCTCTCCCATACATATAGGTACAGGATTTACAAAATGTGCCCATGGAATTATACCGCTGCCTGCACCTGCTGTGGTACAGCTGCTCCACGGCATAAAGATATATTCAAAAGGAGTGGAAAAGGAACTTGTAACCCCCACTGGTGCTGCTGTTATTTCCACTCTCTGCAGTGATTTTGGGGAAATCCCACCTATGAATATGGAAAGCTGTGGTTATGGAGCAGGGGACAGGGATCTTGACATACCTAATTTACTTAGGATCTGTATAGGTCAATTGGAAGACAATGAAAATAATAATTTGGCAAAAGAAGGGGAGGCCGTAAAAATAGAAGTCAACATAGATGACATGAATCCCCAGTTTTACGAATACATATCCAAAAAATTATTTTCCGCAGGAGCAGGAGATGTGTATCTGCAGACGGCTTTCATGAAGAAAAATAGAATTGCCAATATATTATGTGTCAATGCATGCGGTGCAGACATGGATAGCATCTTAAAGGTTATATTTGAAGAGACAACTACTATTGGTGTAAAAGTGTTCAATTTTCATAAATACATGCTGCCCTATAAAGTGGAGAAAGTAAATACGGATTTGGGGGAATTTTCTGTAAAGATAGCGTTTTATGGTGACAAAATTTCGAATATATCTCCTGAATATGGAGAATGTTGTGATAAGGCCGAAAAATATGGCATACCTATTAAAAAGGTATACGATATGGTAAAGCAGGCTGCTGCCAAACAAAATATTATATAGATAATTTTTTGTAAAATATCCTGGGAAAACAAAACCCGGGATATTAATTTTTTTGCACTTTTTATTTAGAAGCTCATCTAAATTGTTCTTTTATTTTAATAAATTTAGCACTCCAATTTGAATAAATAATATAGATATTATTTATGATATGTACAATGATTGCGCACATTGCATATATAATTTTTTGGCATATAGATTATTTATTTAATTAATCGTTACGTATAAAGTTAGAGTAAGAGGCTAAGGACAGGAGTGAAGACAAATGAAGAATGAGGAATTAATCAATGGACGGGAAATAGGTCATAGAATCCGTGAAAAAAGAGAAGAATTTAGTTTAACAAGAGAAAAATTTGCTGAAATGGTAGATCTCTCTACGCTTTATATAGGACAATTGGAGCGGGGAGAAAGACAGATGAGCCTTACGGCTTTAGTTAAAATAGCTAATTGTCTCCACGTTACAACTGATTATTTAATATACGGAGAACATAAAGAAGAAACTAAAGATACTCTGATAAAGGAAAAATTTAAGAAATACCAGTTATCTAAAACAGAAGATAATGCTATATTGTACAAGCTGCTTGAGAGGTGTTCCAAAAAAGAATTGAATCTAATAGAAAATATGGTAAAATTAATCCTGCCCTATATCAGATAATTAAGGGCAAAATCCATATTACATGATGGTAATTTTTTCTAATTAACAATTGACAGTGAATAGTGAATATGGAACTATGATAGGTTAAAATGCAGTAAAATAAAATGGGGTTTGGCAAAAATACTTTTTAAAAGTAGTTTTACGAAATTTCATCTTTGTATATATTGAAAAATCGGCAAAAAATTTGGGCTTATTGAAGTTAGGCAAAGTGGTAGCCATAAGTTTTTTACATATATTGATGGGAGGTGCACTGTAATACCAGTTCATGGAAAAGATTTTAAAAGAGGTCTTAACTCATGAACCTTAACTTTATGTGAACTTTGAATATAGTTTGAGTTTTGAACTTTTCGGATCAAGTAAATAGAGTGATGACAAATATTATGTAGATAATTGTTATAATATATCCTGGGAAATAAAACCCGGGATATTATTTTTTTGCATAAGCAAGACAGGTATTATATGGGGCTATATGCAATAAGTGTGCTTGTTGCATATACTATTTTTTATAAAGTAGATTGTTTATTTAATTAATTGTTAAGTATAAAGTTAAAGTAAGGCATCAATGACAGGCATCAAACAATGTAAAATTGAAGATTGCATTCACCATAAAAAGAATATTTAGTTATAAAGTAGCTTATTATGTAAAAATTTGTATATAAATAATATAATTACATTATAAAAATATTTCAACAAATATGTTGACAAATTCTTGAATGTGATATGGCATCAAGGTAATGAAAATTATAAATTAAATAATATTTGCAGCAGGCTTCCCCGGGAATTAATAGGGAAAGTGGTTAAAAACCACTGCAGCCTCCACTACTGTAAGGAAGATGAAACCCATGAGAAACCACTGAAGGGACAACCTTTGGGAAGGTATGGAGAGTAAGATGATTCCAAGCCAGTATACCTATACCTGTTTGGCGATATATATAGTTCTTTTGGAAGGAAAGACTGGTATAAGATATATTTTTATTTAAATTGTGAAATATATTAATATGATATATGAAGACCCTCAAAAGAAGGCCTTTTTATTTTACGAAAAACAGAAAAATATAATTTTATTCAGGATGCCTTGTGAACAGGGTGGAAGGGCGGTTGACAAATTGTCCTCCATGCAGGACAGCGACGGATGATTTTCTTCATGGAAAGTCAGCAACAGCGAGAGTATTTCACAGGTCATAATAGGTCTTTGTGCAAATGGAATAGACCCTGGAAGTGCTGCTTTTACCAAAAGTGGGAAGACACCTGTAGATGCACCTTTGAGTTATGAAGTATCTGGAGGCGGATTTAGTCATACAAAGGGAACAGGCTATAATGCCATGGCAACAGAACAGGCTGCTCAGGCTCTTGAAGCGTATAACATGTTTAAGCAAAATACAGGTACGGGTATATATAAATTCAAGTAAATTGTGAATGAAATGGCAACCGACATACCAAAATACTTTAATCAGAGAGGATATGAAAATGAATTCCATTTCTGATGTTATAAAAATACCAGTTAAATAATATAAGAACACTCTTTACAGCTGCGTCAGGTAAAGGGTGTTTTTTAGGAAAACTGTCTTAAGGAAAAGTTAAAGTCATAGGATTTGTTACAACGATGTTGCTGTTAGGGTGTTCATGTAATAGAATAAATGTTAGTATATAAATGAACTTTAAATTATATAATTCATAGGAGGATCTAAATGAAAAGAGCTATATTATTTTGTTTAGTTGTAGGGCTGCTTTTTAGTGGATGTAGTCCTAATAAAAACAGCAGCAAGTCTATTATTATAAATGGGCCAAGCACTGACACCGTATTTATTATGGGTGGGAAAATTGCAACAAATGACAGCATAGATGTTAGTTCAAACATTGCGGGAAAAGTTGCGGAGATATCTACGGATTTAGGCAAGAAAGTAAATGCAGGAGATGTGGTTGTCAGATTGGATACTACAGAACTTCAAAGCAAGGTGGATGAGGCACAATCGGCAGTAAGTGCCGCACAGACAAGTTTATCTGGTGCACAAAGTGCTGCCAATTCCGATACCTCCAATATTAGCGGATATCAATCCCAGCTTGCTCAGGCTCAATCGGAGTTAAAAGCTTCTCAGGCAGCTCTGGATGCTGCTGTTATTACAGCACCTATTTCAGGTACGGCAAGTTCAAGAAATGTAAATGTAGGAGATATGGTAACTCCAGGTAAAACACTTATTTCAATAGTTAACACGGATAATTTATATGTAAATGCATATGCCCCGACCCGTATCTTAAATCAAATTAAAGTGGGACAAAGTGTAGCTGTAAAAGTACCCGATGTATCAGACAATGAGTTTTCAGGGAAAATAGCTGTCATAAATTCAAAACTGAATTCACAGAGCTCGGATGTGCTGGTGAAAGTAACCTTGGATAATAAAAATGAGCTTTTGAAACCGGGTATGTTTGCGGAAATTGGATTGAAGTAATGGAGAAGGTGGGGTTAATATGAAGTTTAATATAATTTCCAGCATGAGAAAAAACCGAAAGAAAGTAATTATTGGGGCATTGATAGCTGTGGCAGTAGTAGTAGTCGGTGCGATCTCTTATTATATATATGAGCATATTTACTATGTTTCTACTGATGATGCAAAGGTTACTGCTGATTTAATCAATGTAAGCCCGCAAATTCGTGGAAAGTTATTGCAATTTGATGGAGATGAAGGTGATACAGTTGTGAAAGATCAGATACTGGCCCGTCAGGATATGGGAAGTCTTCCTGATTCAAGCATAGATCAATCTTTAATAAGAGCACCTATTGATGGCATAATTGTAAAAAAGCAGGCAAATGTGGGAGAAAATTTATCCCCGGATAAAACCATAGCACTTCTGGCGGATCCGGATAATTTTTACATAATCACCAATATAGATGAAACAGAAACCAGGAGATTACAAGTAGGACAATCAGTGGATATAAGCATAGATGAGTATGGAGCACAAAAATTTACAGGAAAGGTAAAATCCATAGGGCATATGTCCCAGTCTGCTTTAACGCCTAGTTCCTATTCGGATAAGGGTAAATATAAAAAAACAGTTCAAAAAATACCTGTAAAAATCAAGTTTGACAATTCCAGTAATCTAAAAAGCAAATTCACCATAGGTGACAATGCATCGGTGAAAATACATGTTGTAAATAATAAATAGCAGAGTTCAGATATAATGGCAGATATTTGTCATTGTGTCTGAGCTTTTTTATTTAAAAAGATTTAGTTAAATTATTGACATATTAAAAATAATTATCTATAATTATTCTATAAGAAATAATCCGAAACACAATACGATAATATAGAACAAAATTATATTCCAGCTGGATATGATTTAAGTATATTAGACATATTATTATATCTTATTTGGTCTTTTTATCAAATGATTCTTAGGCTCAGGTGGAGTTTGCTCATGTGGAACACTTTTTTTATCTGAACCTTAGAAGAACTTATCCAGGGACGTAGCAGTGCTTTATTCTAAACTTTATGAAGTTAGGAGTGTTAGCAATGATGGTTTTCGGATAAAAATATACAAGAACAAGATACGATAATGCAGAACAAAAATTATTTTATTGAATATGGGGGGAAACTATGGAAATTCAACAAAATGAAAAGGAATTCAGATTTGAAAAGGGATACAAAATTTTAGATAGCTTGAGGGAATTACCTAAGCATATTAATGGAAGTACAATAACAGCTGGTGCTGTAGCTGCGATTTTTGGATGTACAGGTCCTGCGCTTTTAGTAATAAAGGCTGCTGCTGACGGTGGTTTGACTAATGTACAATCTATTTCATGGCTATTTTCCATTTATTTTATAGGAGGCCTAGTCAGTATATTTTTAGCTCTAAAATATAAACAACCTATATGTGGAGCTTTTAATATACCTGCTGCTGTCATGCTTGTAACCGTACTCAAAACATTTAATATATATGAAGCTTCTGGTGCATATTTTATTGCAGGCATTATAGTGCTTCTACTAGGTATTTCAGGGTTAATTGGAAAGATAATGAGATGGCTTCCACTTCCCATAGTTATGGCAATGATAGCAGGGGCCATGATAAAATTTGGGACAGGAATAATTACCTCCACTCAGTCAATGCCAATAGTAGGATTATTGACCTTAGCAGGATTTTTTATAATACCTAAAATCAGCAAAAAAGTACCACCTGTATTAGGCGCGTTGGTATTGGGAATGATAGCGGTAGCAGCAACTGGTTCATTGCATTTCAAGGCAGAAGATTTTAGATTTATTGCACCTCAGGTTATTATGCCTCAATTTAGTTTAGGAGCTACTTTATCTGTATCAATACCTCTTGCCATATTGATTATAGGTTCTGAGAATGCTCAGGCAACTGGTGTTTTGATATCACAAGGATATAAACCTCCAATTAATGTAATGACTATAGTAAGTGGAATAGGGAGTATGATTACATCTTTCTTTGGAGGACATAATGCAAATGTTGCAGGTCCTATGACAGCAATCTGTGCTAGCGAAGAAGCGGGAGAAGACAAGGAAGGTCGTTATGCAGCCAGTGTTATAAACGGAATATTATTTATAGTTTTTGGACTTATAGCAAGTCTTGCCATGGCATTTGTTTCAGCTTTACCTGCAGCTTTAACCAATATTATTGCAGGACTTGCGATGATAAATGTACTTTACAGCTCATTTCATGATGCTTTTTCGGTTAATAAATTTAAATATGGTTCATTCTTTGCACTTGTTATTGCAATGAGCAACATAACTATATTTAAAATCAGTGCACCACTGCTTGCACTTGTAGGAGGAGTAATAATTTCATTATTGGTGGAAAGTAAGGATTTTAAAAAAGAAAAAGTTGCTATAAAATAGGGAGAAATACTGTAAATATTTTAAAATAAAATAGTGGTATATAATTTTTATGAGAGGGGCAATAATTGTGGAACTTAGGGAATATCTTTTTTCTGAGATAAAAGATTATAAGTGGAATTTTAAAATAGTTTCCAAGCAAAGTGGTGTTTTCTCAGGAACCGACAGATTAAAACAATTGTCGGATGAATTAAAAATAGAAATTAAAAGAGTGTGCCCTGAAGGGAATAAAATTAGAATAGGAGATTGTGTATTTTCCGGAGTTGGAGATGCGGAGCAGATTATAAGAGCTGAAGAAATACTTTTAGGAACTATTGGAAAATTTTCAGGAATTACCACTGCTGCATATGAATTTTTTAAAAAAGCTGGTAATGATATAAAAATTGTATGCGGTGCATTCAAGAAAGTCCCTGGTGAAGTCAGAAAGGATATTCGTCAATCCATTGTTTCAGGAGGTATAGGAGTCCGCATAACAGATAAACCTTTTATCTATTTAGATAAAAATTACGTCAGGCTTTTAGGATGTGTTAAAGAGGCTGTAAAAAAAGCCAGAGAGTATGACAGCAGCAGGATTGTGGTTGTACAGCTTCGGGGGGAAATAGATCCTATAGTTCAGGAAGCAGTTCAGGCAGTGGAAGCTGGAGCAGGAATACTTATGGTAGATACAGGAAATATAGAGGATTTGGAGTCTATTGTAAATATTTCAAAAAAAAGTGGATGGCGTGAAAATATTAAGATAGCATATGCAGGAGGAATTACTTTAGAAGATATTAAAATTATAAAAGATTGTGGGGCTGATATTGTTGATGTAGGAAGGGCAATTATTGATGCTCCAATACTTGATTTTAGCCTGGATGTTATAGAAAATTTGAAAGGATGATTCTAATTGGAATGGGATTTACTTGAAAAGACTACGTTCTGGATTGATGATGTAAATTTAAAAAATGCCAATCTTGGCGAAATTGCAGAAAAAGTTGCCAATGTACTTAATATGACAACCAAAGAAATTATGGTTGTAGATGTAAGACCTGGACTTTTGGCTTTTGACATTATGAAACGCAAAGTTAAAGCTGAATCGGTTATAGGAAAGGAAAAGGAAATATTACTTAGACTATCTCAAATTTCTGGAGTGGAGGTAGGAGATAATGCTGCAGTACATTCAGAAGGTATACTTGGGCTTATTGCGCTTGATTCTAAAGAGGCGAAGGATGTCCTAGAAAAATCTGCCGGACTTACTACACAAATTAAAAAGGCAGTTTCAAAACGTGCTAAGGTATTTGCTTCAGGTGCGGAAGTTATAGCTGGCAAAATAGAGGATACCAATTCTCCATATATTATAAATGCTCTGAAAGGCTCAGGATACAAAGTTAAATTTGGAGGCATTCTTAAAGACGATGTATTGGCTGCAGCCAATGGTATAGAAGAAGCGCTGGAAGAAGGGTATGGATTGATTGTAACTACAGGCGGTGTTGGAGCTGAAGACAAGGATTTTAGTGTCGAAGCTATATTGAGAATAGATGAAGAGGCTTGTACACCATGGATTTTAAAATTTAAACCGGATTATCACAGACATCATAAAGAAGGAGTGCGCATTGGGGTAGGAAAAGTGGGCATGAGTTACATAGTGGCTCTTCCAGGACCTCATGAAGAGGCAAAACTGGGATGTGATACTTTAATAAAGGGAATACAAAAGGGACTTAAAAAGGATTTATTGGCAGAAACTATTGCTGGTGCTTTGCGTCAGCGATGGAGAAATAAAATGAAATAAAAAATGTATGATGGAGGATTCGAATATGAATTATAAAGAAATAGCAAAAAAACTGTTGACATCAGAGGTGAATAAGACTCCTATAGGACAGCTTACAGAGGAGTACCCTAATCTAAGCATTGAAGATGCATACCATATACAGCTTGCTGGAATTGATATGAAGCTTTCTCAAGGACGCAAAATAATAGGAAAGAAAATTGGACTTACAAGTCGTGGAATGCAAAGACTCCTGGGTGTAAATGAACCGGATTATGGTCATCTGCTAGATGATATGCTTATTCTTGAAGGCGACACATTAAATCGCAGTGAGCTCATCGCCCCTAAAGTAGAGGGAGAACTGGCATTTGTCCTAAAAGAAACCCTTAAAGGACCGGGAATAACAATTGCAGATGTATACAGGGCCACTGAAGGAGTTTTTCCTTCTTTTGAGATTGTCGACAGCCGTATTAAAGACTGGCACATTAAATTGGCAGATACTATTTCAGACAATGCTTCCAGTGCCAGATTGGTTTTAGGAAGCAAAATGGCTTCCATTAAAGATTTGGATTTGAAATTGATTGGAATGATGTTTGAGAAAAATGGCGAGATGGTAAGCAGTGGAGTAGGTGCAGAAGTTTGGGGGAATCCTGCAGCAGCTGTAGCATGGCTCGCAAATAAATTAAGTGCTTTTGATATTGCACTTGAAAAAGGTGAAATAATTCTTGCAGGTGCATTTACGGCAGCAGAAAAAGCCGAGGCAGGAGATATATTTACAGTTTCTTTTCATGGGCTTGGAAGTGTAAGTATAAAATTTGTTTAATGATCAAATAAAATGAGTATATTCCCCTCCTATATTAGAGTACCACTTTTATATAGGAGGAAAATATAAAACCTAATGAATTATTAGGAAAATAAAATTTATGTAATTTATTTTATACTAAGGAGGGAATGAATACAATGAAAAAAGTTACACTTTTACCTTATGTAGATAATGATAAATGTAAAGCATGTCGTACATGTGAAAAAGTGTGCCCTGTTCTGGCAATAAAAGTTAAAAATCGTCAAGCTGTAGTTGATGCTGACAGGTGCAGGGGTTGCGCAAATTGCGAACAAAGATGTCCATTTGATGCTATAACTATGATAAAAAGGGATAAACCTTTGGAGATAGGTGTAGACGTAAATAGTGTAAATTATGATGACATAATAGATCTTTGTGTAAAAGCGCATCTTCATCCAGAGCAAACCCTTTGCTATTGTGTAGGGGTAAGAGCGGAAGAAGTGGCTGCAGCTATTTTAAAAGGAGCAAAAACTCCAGAGGAAGTTTCACTTGAAACAGGTATTCGTACAGGGTGTACCATAGAATGTATACAACCTATATTAAGGCTTTTGGATGCTGCAGGATGTGAGCTCAATCCAGTCGAAGGTGGATGGCAATGGTATGGTAAAACAGCTACTGCATGGGATTTACCAGAGGAAGTTAAAAAGAAATATTCTTCACGCGGATTTTATTTTGAAGAAGATAGAGAAGTATTAGACAAAATTATTGATGGATGTAAGAAAGGAGAGGATAAATAATGAGACCAGCAATTACTCCAATATCTCCAAAAACATCACAGTATGGTATTGATCCATCCTTGGTCAAAACCAGAGCAGCTGACCTTCCGGGTATGACTTCAATTCACTTGAAAGAGCTTTTCCCTGATTTGCCTGATGTGATCTTTCCAGGAGAAAATGGTATAGAAAAAGTAAGAAAAGCTGCAGAAGCAGCTCTTATGAAGGTTGACATGAGTATGATAAAGCCTGAGCATTCAGTTAATATTCTAGCCTCTCATCATGGATTTACTCTTTTAGGTGGACAACCTTATGCAGAACTTTTAAAAACCATCAAGGATGTAATAGAAAAGCGAACTGGATGTAAGGATGTGCGTCTACGTGCAGGTGTTGGAATGCGTTTTCGTGAAACCGAAGAATATATAAAAAGATATGAACTGGATAAGTATTTTAATGGTAAGGCAATAGGGGTAGCTCCAGTAGATCAAGGAATTCCCATTGAAACTGAAATAGGTACATTATATGGACTTAAAAAGGTTTATGATGCAGACTGGATAGTACATGCACATCACAGTGACGTTCGTGAAGTACATTTTCATCGCCAGGTGGATAAGGCAGTAAAACCTTTTGGAATGTCTTATGCCCGTATTGAAACTAGATCCACCTATCATCAAAATCTTGGACCAAGGGGAGCAAATTTTGTTGCAAGAGCTCTTTTTGATTCGGATTTTGTACAGAAAAAGTTCGCATTTGCAGCATTTTTGGACGTTGCACCAAATGGTATTGTGGGTGTAGATGTAAACAATGATTTGTATGAATTGAATAATAAAGTAACTTTTATAGGATGTAAGCAATATGGAAAGATAATGACATTATTTGGTGAAATAGATAAATGTATAGCGGTACTTGACTTCCCTTGTCCTGTTCCTTATGTATTTTCGGCGGGAGTAATATATGCTAATTTTGCAGGTGCCAATACGGATCTCTATGATTTGGATAGGCCTATGGCCCCATACACCTGGTATACTGAAGCTTTCTATGGTAAGAACGGTAAACCTCTATTGGGGAGCATACCTCCTATAAATCCTGCCATAAAAATGTGTATTCATAATTACGCATGGACAGGGTATCCTTCGGCTTTCTTTGCTCAACATATACCTACATTAGTTGTAGGAAGTGAACAGGCAGAGCTGTTTAATCGGGATCCTCTTAATTTGAATTACATGGATTATGCAGCTCTTGTCAAAGATACTAAAACAGCAATGAGTTTTGCATATGCAGCTACAGGGACCAAGAATGTTATCATATTTGATGGAGCAATGGGAGCATTGAATGTAAGTGAATCCCTTGCAGAGTTACTTCTCAAAAAGGCACCTGAAGTTAGTGAAAGAGTTGATAAAGAACTACTTCCTAAATGGCTTCGTCAAAGGGGTGTTGATATATCCGTATTAAAAGAATAGTTTAAAAATAGCTTGATTATATATTCACCTGTATCTATTTGTTGTAGATACAGGTTGAATGTATAAAGGAATTTCCAGGAGGAATAGGATATGAAGATTGCTTATTTTCAGTGTGCTGCAGGGATAAGTGGAGATATGATTTTAGGTGCATTAGTAGATGCCGGACTGAAATTGGAGGATTTAAAGGCGGAACTTGTAAAGCTAAATATACCTTTTGATCTGGAAGAAAAAAAGGTAATGAAACAGGAAATATGTTGTACCAAGGTAAATGCCATAGTAAAGGAAGAACATGTACACAGACATTTGAGTGACATTGCAGTTATTGTAGAGAGCAGTCAGTTAGGTTTAAAAGTAAAAGAAAAAATAATGAAGATATTTACAAGACTAGCCCAGGCTGAAGCCAAGATACATAATACTACTATAGAATCAATACACTTTCATGAGGTGGGAGCGTTGGATTCCATAGTTGATATATGTGGAGCCGTTATTGGACTGAACTTGTTAAATATTGAAAGAGTATATTGTTCTCCCATACACGTGGGAACTGGGTTTGCCAAATGTGCTCATGGAATTATACCACTTCCGGCACCAGCTGTTGTTGAATTATTGCATGGAATTAAGGTCTATTCAAATGGTATAGAAAATGAATTGGTTACTCCTACGGGAGCTGCTATTATATCAACTATTTGCAGTGATTTTGGAGAAATACCTCTTATGAATATTCAAAATTGTGGTTATGGAGCAGGAACTAGAGATTTAGATATACCTAATTTACTTAGAATTTGTATAGGAGATTCAGCAGCAGAGGATGAAAAAGCAAATTGTCACAGTAAACAGTTGACTGAAGAAGGAGAAGCTGTAAAAATAGAAGTAAATATTGATGATATGAACCCGCAATTTTATGAGTATATAACAGAAAAACTATTTTCACAGGGAGCAAAAGATGTGTATGTGCAAACTGCTTTTACTAAGAAAAATAGAATTGCCAGCATTTTAAATGTAAATGCACAGAAAAAAGATTTAGACAGAGTTTTAAAGACTATATTTGAAGAAACTACTACTATTGGAGTAAAAGTATTTAATTTTCATAAATATATGCTTTACTATAAAATGGAAAAGGTATCCACTGATTTAGGTGAAATTTCAATAAAGATAGCATTTTACGGTGACGAAATCTCGAATATATCTCCTGAATATGGTGAATGTTGTGCTAAAGCTAAAGAATATAATATACCCATAAAGAAAGTGTATGATATGGTGAAATTATCAGCTGACAGCTATGTAAAACAAAAGTATAATAAATGTAAGTAACTGAGATGTTATATGTAAAATAAGGAAGGAATGTATATAAGATGCCAAAAAGTAAATCAAATTTAATTCAATCGGTGGACAGAGCCTTACAAATATTAGAATGTTTTTCAAAGAGAGAAAATGAATTGGGAGTGACCCAGATTGCCAATCGATTAGATCTTCACAAGAGTACTACTTTTGGGCTTCTTAGTACGTTGGAAAACAGAGGGTATTTGAAACAAAATTTGGAAAATGGAAAATATAGGTTGGGAATAAAGCTTTTTGAATTAGGAAAATTAGTTGAAGATGGTATGGATTTGAGAACAAGTTCACTTCCTTACCTGAAAAAATTAGTATATAAATATGACGAAACCGCTCACCTGGCCATGCGGGATGGAAATCAGATAATATATATAGATAAGGTAGAAGGGGAAAGTGGCATTAAAATGAGTTCCCAAGTTGGCAAAAGGGCACATGTATATTGTACTGGGGTGGGAAAAGCAGTGTTAGCTTTTATGCCAGAAAAAGATGCAGAAGAAATTATGAAAAATATTAAATTCCATCAATTTACTTGTAATACAATTACGGATTCAAATGAGCTGAAAGAAGAGTTAAAGAAAATAAGGAAAAGAAAGTACTGCATTGATAATGAAGAAATAGAGGTTGGTCTAAAGTGTGTAGCAGCACCTATAATGGATTATAATGGCGAAGCTGTAGGTTCTATTAGCATATCAGGACCTACAAGCAGGATGAACCATGAAAAAATGAATCTTATTGCAAAAGATCTTAAAGAGATTATTATGAAGATTTCTGAAACATTAGGGTATAAAAATGTATAATTTATTTGAAAATGTATCTAAAGAGCTTTGGGTTTAAGTATATAACTGTAGATGTTGTAAAGTATAGAACAGGAAGTTTAAACGGACAACTGCAGGAGGGAGTTTTATGGAGAAAATATATGATAAAAGATTCATTAAATTTCAGCAGGAACTTTTAAAATCAGGTATAGCATAGCTGTGTTGGTAGATAGAGAAAATTTAATCTATTATACCGGATTGACGAGTATTGAATGTATGGCTCTTGTTGTTCCTGCCAGTGGAAAGTGTGTCTGTATCACTTTAGGTATAGATTTACCATTTATAAAAAAGAACTGTGTTATTTCAAATGTAGTAGGATATGCTTTCCCTCAGAGTAATTTAGGTGAAAAATTAGTGCAGGTAATAAAAGAAGATATGGGATTTGATTCGCCTAGAGTTGGTTTCAGCAAGTATTTTGTGGAATTTAGTGTATTTGATGCCCTGCATAAGGGTTTAAGGGGAATGGATTTTGTGGATATAACTGATATATTGCGGGTGACAGATACGGGTACGGAGTTGTTTACTGAATTTCCTAAAGAAATGATACAAAAATAAATTAATTATACAAGGAGAGATTGAAATGTTTAAGGGAATAATTACACCTATGGTTACTATTTTTAATGATGATGGAACAGTAGATACAAAAAATCAAAGTATTTTAGTTGAAAAGTTGATTTCAGATGGAGTGGATGGTATTGTTGCTCTGGGAAGTGTAGGAGAATTTTTTAATCTTTCACTGAAAGAAAAAAAAGACTATGTAAAATTCATAAGTGAAGTTGTTGGTGGAAGGGTAAAGCTAATAGTTGGCACAGGAAGTAATGATATAAAGGAAGTTATAGAATTAAATAAATATGCTAAAGAATGTGGTGCAGATGCCGTTTTAATTATAACCCCATATTTTTTCAGTTTGAATGAGGAGTATGTCCATGAATACTATTCAACTATAGCCAAAAATACTAAACTCCCTATTTTGCTTTATAATTTTCCTGCAAGGACATCTACAAACTTATCTCCGAATTTCGTGCTTAAATTGGTAACCGAATTTGAAAATATTGTCGGTATAAAAGATACGACTGATTCTATAAGCAATGTAAGAGGTTATGTACAAAAAGTTAAGTCGTATAAAAAAGATTTTTCTATATTTTCTGGATTTGATGAATATTTGATACCTAATTTAAATTGCGGTGGAGATGGTATAATAGGGGGCCTTACTAATATAAAAGCTAACCTTTTTATTGACACTTACAAGGCATTTCTAAATAATGATTTGGATAAAATATCAAATTATCAGAAGAAAATAAATGGGCTTATGGAATTATACAATCAGGTAGATCCTTTTATAGTAGCGTTAAAGGAAGCAGTAAGAATTTCATTGGGCCTAAATATAAATGTATCACTAAAAAATTATAATGTAAAATTGGATGAGAAGATAAAGGGAAAAATAAAAGAGCTAATAATATAAATGGCTTTGTAGTAGTTGCAGAAGAAGTAGGGAAACTTGCTGAAGAATCTTCAAAAGCAGTAACTAATATAGATGTATTTGACTTGTAAAAATTTTTGATATACTACAAGTAAGATCAAGTATTTTATAAAATTTAATATGTACTGTTAGGTGCTGTTATTTTGGAGGACATTTAAATAACAGTTAAAAGGAAAAGTGTAAAAAACACTGCAGCCCACCGTTACTGTATGGATGATGAAACCTTATTTATGTCACTGGTTATATCCGGGAAGACAAGGGAGTAAAATGAATCTGAGCCAGGAAGCCTGCCTAATATGTTGTTAATTTTTTCGGAGGGGGAGATATTACATGGCTTAAGCAAACTGTTGCATATGTGAAGGTTAAGGAGTATTGCCGGAAGGCGATATTTTGCATGACTTTTGTACATTATGCAGTATATTTTTGATTTGTAAACAGTTGTATTAACATATAAAAAAGAGAATCCATTTGGATTCTCTTTTTTATTTTGAGTAGAGTAAATCAAATCTTTTAAAAGGTGGTTTTAAAATGATCTCTATGAAGCTGGAAAATTTATATAAGAATAAATTAGTCAGTTCAGATGAAGCTGTATCTAAAATCAAGAATGGTGATAATGTAGTTTTCGGACAGGGTCGTGGAGAGCCTTTGTTTCCTCTCCATTCATTGATAAAGGATAAGGAAAAATATAAGAATTTGGGACTATATAATATGATACCTATGTCTCAAAGTGAATATGCAGAAGAAGGAGTGGAAAAATATATTCACATTATAGCATTAAAATGGATAATATTCAAAATATACAGAAAATTATCTATTTTAAATTTGCCATATAAATACGCATCTCGGACGTGTTTGTCTTTTATTGACTGGATAAGTTTTATATTATATACTAATATGTTAATATTGAATTGAAAGGATGGTGTTGAAATGGTTTCCGTAAAATTAAAAAGTTTGTATAAAAGTAAGCTGGTTAATGCTGATGAAGCTGTGTCTAAAATTAAGTCTGGTGACAACGTGGTTTTTGGACATGCGGCTGCAGAACCTATGATGCTTTTACATGCCCTGGTAAGAAATAAGACAAAATATAGAGATGTGGAACTGTACAGTATGCTGTCCATGTCTGAAAGTGAATATGTACAGGAAGGGCTGAAAGAATATATCCACTACACTTCTTTATTTCTCGGCAAGAATACAAGAGAAGCTGTTAACTCTGGAAGGTCAGACTATATTCCCTGCTTTTTTCATGAAGTCCCTAAGTTGTTTAAAGAGAATTATATACCCGTAGATGTGGCACTGATTCAGGTAAGCAAGCCGGACAAACATGGTTTTTGCAGTTTTGGAGTGTCCAATGATTATATAAAGCCGGCGGCAGAGTGCGCCAAACTGGTTATTGCAGAAGTGAATGAAAATATGCCTAGAGTTTTAGGAGACTGCTTTATAAACATTTCAAACATAGATTATATAGTTGAAAGTTCCAGACCTATAATTGAAATGGAATCTCCTAAGATAGGGGATGTGGAAAAGAAAATAGGCGAGTACTGTGCTTCTCTAATAGAAGACGGGTCCACTCTTCAGCTCGGAATAGGAGCTATTCCCGATGCAGTGCTTTCATTCTTAAAAGACAAAAAGGATTTGGGAATACATTCTGAAATGATATCTGACGGAGTTGTAGACTTGGTGGAATCCGGCGTTATCACAAACAGCAGAAAAAGCATCCACAGAGGGAAAATAATCACTACTTTTCTCATGGGAAGTAACAGATTATATGATTTTGTAGATGACAATCCTATGGTTGAATGTTATCCCGTAGACTATGTAAATGATCCCATGGTTATCATGAAAAATCATAAAATGGTGTGTATAAATTCCTGTGTGGAGATAGATTTGACTGGACAAATATCTTCTGAAAGTATAGGAGTGAAGCAGATAAGCGGTGTCGGCGGACAGATTGATTTTGTAAGGGGGGCAAGTATGGCTGAAGGCGGAAAATCCATTATGGCCATATCATCCACTACAGCAGGCGGAAAAATATCAAGAATAGTTCCTTTTCTAAATAAGGGAGAGGCGGTTACAACTTCAAGGAATGATATACAGTATATAGTTACTGAGTATGGAATAGCCCAGCTTAAAGGAAAGTCATTGAGAGAAAGACATAAAGAGATTATAAAAATTGCTCATCCAAAATTTAGAGATAAACTTATAGAAGAATTTGAAAGCAGGCTTAAATGCAGATATTGTGAGTAGATAATATACTATGTCAAAATGTGTTGTATACGTGATATAATATACAGGAAGTGATTTATGTGAAAACGTAGCTCACTTCTTTTTTAGGAGTATTTGGTTTAAATATAAGTTGACTGGATAAATTTTATATCATATACTTAACAATAAGATAATAAATTGTTTTTAAAAATTTAATATTTAATGTTAGGTGCTGTTTTTAATAGTTAAAAGGAAAAGTGCAAGAAGCACTGCAGCCCCACCGCTACTGTATGGAGGATGAAACCTTGTTTATATCACTGGTAATGTATCTGGGAAGATAAGGGAGTAAAATGAATCTGAGCCAGGAAGCCTGCCTGACGTTTTTGTTAATTCTTTCGGAGGGAGGTATTATACATTTTGCTAAATTGCGTTTTATTTGTAAGATATACGTAAATGGTTACATTAAGATGTAAATAATTGAGATCCGTAGGGGGTCCCTTTTTTGTTTTGCTCAAAAATTTTTTGATGATGAATTATAATATGGGAGGAAAAATTTTATGAAAAGATGTAGAAAAATCAATCTGATTTTATTGTGTGTCATTGTGGCAATGTCAAGTTTTATAGTTGGATGTCAAAGCAAGACACAGGAGCAATCTGCTTCAAGTAATAAAAAGATTAAAGTTGCTTTTGTCTATGAAGGCCCTATAGGTGATGCAGGATGGAATTTTGCTCAGGAGCAGGGAAGAAAATATCTGATGAGTCATATGCCAAATGCAGAAGTGACATATGTGGACAATGTTCCTGAAACTGCCGATTCAGAAAAAGTATTTACGCAGCTTGCCCAAAAAGGAAATAAAATTATATTTGGGACAACTTATGGATATATGGATTATATGACTGATGTGGCAAAAAAGTTTCCGAATGTAGTTTTTATGCACTGCAGTGGATATAAAACGTCAAGTAATCTAGGTACATACTTTGGACGTGATTATGAAGGCAGATATCTTTCTGGAGTCATTGCAGGAAAGTATACAAAGAGCAATGTAATAGGATTTGTAGCCCCATTTTCTATACCTGAGGTGGTAAGAAATATTGATGCATTTACACTGGGAGCCCAATCGGTAAATCCAAACGTAAAGGTTAAAGTGGTATATACAAATTCTTGGAGTGATCCGGCAACTGAAAAAACAGCTTCCAACAGTCTTATAGATGCGGGTGCTGATGTGCTTGCAATGCATCTGGATTCTACAACTGTGCCCCAGACTGCCCAGGAAAGAGGAGTGTATGCAATTGGATTCAGTTCGGACATGAGGTCCAAAGCTCCAAAAGCGGTACTTGGGGGAGCAGTGTGGAACTGGGGTCCGTATTATGTGAAAACAGTCAAAGCTGCAGCTGATGGTACATGGAAGTCATCACAATATTGGGGTGGAATTGAAGATAATTCAATAATCGATATAGGGCCTTACGGAAGTATGGTAAGCAGTGATGTAAAGTCATTGGTTTCAAAAGATAGAAGCAATATTATAAATGGAAAACTCAATGTATTTGAAGGACCTATATATGACCAGTCAGGAAACCTGAAAGTTGCCAAAGGTCAGAAACTTACGGATGAACAAATGCTTTCAATTAACTGGTTTGTAAAAGGCATTGAAGGAACAATTTCTAAATAGAATATAGTATTTTCACATACCGGCTTTTTTAAAGAGTCGGTATGCAGATTTTAAAGGTTTGAGAGGGATAGCATGGAAAAAACACCAATAGTTGAAATGATAAATATATCCAAACAATTTTCTAAGGTACCTGCCAATGACAAAATTTGTTTTTCATTAAATGAAGGGGAGATTCATGCACTTTTAGGGGAAAACGGAGCAGGAAAGAGCACTCTTATGAATATACTATCAGGGCTTTACAAGCCGGACAGCGGTAAGATAAAAATAAATGGAAAAGCTGTGGAATTTAATTCACCAAAAGACTCCATAGCCTGCGGTATAGGAATGGTTCATCAGCATTTTGAACTGGTGGATGCATTCACTGTTTCCGAAAATATAATGATTGACCTTAAAAATTTAAAACAAATTTATAATAAGAAGCTTATAAACAATCAGATTGTAAAAAGCGCTGAAAAATATGGGTTGAAGGTAGATCCGAATGCAAAGGTATGGCAGCTTACAGTAGGGGAAAGACAAAAAGTTGAAATTACAAAAGTGCTGATGCATGGAGCAAAAGTACTTATAATGGATGAACCTACTGCAGTGCTTACAGAAAATGAGATAGAGTCCTTTTATAATACGCTCCATTTGCTTGTAAAAGAAGGAAAATCCATTATAATAATATCTCATAAGATGAAAGAAATTATAAAAAATACAAATAGAATTACAGTATTGAGAAATGGCAAATCAGTAGGTACATTTGATACGAGACATGTGGAAGAAAACAAAATTTCAGGAATGATGATGGGAAAAGGTAAAATATATATTTTAAGTAAAAGAGCTGAAATAAAACAGAGAAAAGTTTTAGAATTAAAAAATGTATGCTGTTATTCTCTAAAAGGATCTGTAAAGTTGAAGGATATATCTTTTAGTATACATGAGGGAGAGATATTTGGTATTGCAGGAATCGATGATAATGGTCAGAGGGAACTGGCGGAAGTTATTGCAGGACTTGTTCCCATTGAAAAAGGCGATATAATTTTAAATGGATCAAGCTGTATAAATGAAAACAGGAGAAAACATATAGAAAGTGGGATAGGTTATGTGCCTGAGGACAGGATGAGTACAGGACTTGTTGGAAATATGAACATCTGCGAAAATATGATACTTGAAAGTTATAGATATGCTCCTGGATTTTATATAAACTGGGGCAAAATATGTAAAAATGTATCAAATGTAATTAAACAATTTGGTATTAAGATATCTTCTATAAATGATAAAGTCAGCATAATGTCTGGAGGAAATATGCAAAAACTTCTTCTGGCGAGGGAAATTGAGTTACATCCTAATATAATTGTTCTTTCATATCCATTTAGAGGTCTTGATATAGGGTCTTCACAATATATAAAAAAACTTCTGATAGACGAGAGAAATAAAGGCAAGGCAATTCTCCTTATTTGTGAAGAAGTTGAGGATTTATTACAGCTTTCAGACAGGATTGCTGTACTGCACCAGGGATCCATAATGGGCATAGTAAAACCTTGTCAAGTTAATGTTAAATCAATAGGACTTATGATGTATGGGAATGAAAGGGATGATTATAATGGCTAGACCAGATTTTATAAGGTGGAAGTTAGAAAAAACAAATTCTTGTTCCATTGTAAAAAAAATAACCGTTCCTGTTGTGTCCTTAATCGGTGGGATTGTATTTTCATCTGTTATAATTGCCATCACTGGAAATGATCCGGTAGATGTATGCTATCAGATATTTTCAGGAGCATTTGGATCCTTATATGGTATTTCTGAAACTGTGGCAAAATCCATTCCACTGATGCTCACTTCTCTTGGAGTTTCACTGGCTTTTCGCATGAAGCTCTGGAATATAGGGGGAGAAGGTCAATTTTTTATGGGAGCTTTTGGGGCTTCCTGGGTTGCGCTTAAGTTCCCGGAGCTTCCTATGGGAGAACTTTTGATGCTGATGCTTGTATGCGGTTTTATATCAGGGGGAATATGGGCTCTGATAGCGGCAGTTCCAAAGGCATTTTTAAATATAAATGAAACTATCAGCACACTGCTTTTAAATTATATAGCTATTTTGTGGGTTCAATATCTGGTATTTGGACCATGGAAAGATCCTGAAGGCAAAAATTTTCCTGTAACTGCAACTTTTTCACAAAACGCAACTTTACCCTCTTTTGGAAATACAGATATAAATGCAGGACTTTTTATTGCATTTATAATTGCAATACTGATGTTTTTGATTCTCAAGTATTCCAAATGGGGATATGAAATAAAAGTGAGCGGGAGTAATAAAGATACAGCGATTTATGCAGGCATGAATTATGCAAAAAACATATTGATTATCATGTTTATAAGCGGAGGAATAGCCGGAATAGCTGGTATGGTAGAGATATCAGGCACCCTTCACAGGCTCCAGCAGGATATATCTCCTGGATATGGATATACGGCGATTATAATCGCCCTTTTGTCAAGTCTGAATCCATTTTGCATAATGATCGTTTCACTTTTTATGGGTGGACTTTTTGTAGGAGGATATAATCTGCAGACATCGGGTTTTTCGTTGAGCACAGTCTTGATGTTTCAGGGATCTATACTGCTTTTTGTACTGGGCAGTGAAATATTGCTTAAGTATAAATTGGTGAGGAAGGGAGATTGATCATATGAACAGTACGTTTATGATTTCAGTGATTGCGGCGGGAATTGTTGCAGGTACTCCTCTGTTATATGCATGTCTTGGTGAAATTCTATCTGAAAAGTCGGGAATTATGAATCTTGGAGTGGAAGGTATGATGCTTGTAGGAGCCGTAGTGGGATTTTTAGTCAGTATTCATACTGAAAATAAGTGGATGGGTTTTATGGCGGGCTGCAGTGCTGGTGCAATTTTGGCATTTTTCCATGGAATTCTTACTGTAAAATTGAAAGCAAATCAGGTGGCAAGCGGTGTAGCCCTTACTATATTTGGTACAGGACTTAGTGCCTATCTTGGAAAATCTTATATAGGGGTGCTTCCCTCTGTATCATTTAAGGGAATAAGTATACCATTTTTGAATGGGATACCTGTAATAGGAAAAATCTTCTTTAAAAATGATGCTCTGGTATATCTAAGTTTTATACTGGTTTTTGTAATCTGGTTTGTATTGTATAAAACAAAAGCAGGACTTATAGTGAGAACTGTTGGTGAAAATCCATCTGCTGCAGATGCAGCCGGCATAAATATTTTTCTGGTAAGGTATATATGTGTGATTTTAGGAGGTATGTTGTCAGGAGCTGCAGGGGCATATATATCACTTGCATATTCCCCTTCCTGGAGTGAAAATATGACGGCAGGTAGGGGATGGATTGCAGTAGCTCTTGTAATATTTGCAATGTGGAATCCAATCCGGGGCATGATGGGAGCATATATTTTTGGAATTATAAATTCTCTTGGGCTTCACCTTCAGGCTTTCGGCTTTGCTGTTCCTGTATACATACTTCAGATGCTTCCCTATATTTTGACTTTTGCAGTCCTTATTTTTACTACAAGAGAAACGAGAACAAGGCGTTCCGCAATGCCTCAGGCACTTGGAATTCCATATTCCAGAGAGGAAAGATAATTATAAAAGCTTAGGACGTAGATTTACCTTAATGATTTTGTCCTGCAATCTTATCTAATATGTATTGACTGGATAAAATTTATATCATATACTTAACAATAAGGTAATAAATTGTTTGTAAAAATTTAATATTTGATGTTAGGTGCTGTTGTTTTAACAGTCAAAAGGAAAAGTTGAAGAAGCACTGCAGCCCCACCGCTACTGTATGGAGGATGAAACCTTGTTTATATCACTGGTAATGTATCTGGGAAGATAAGGGAGTAGGATGAATCATAGCCAGGAAGCCTGCCTGACATTTTTGTTAATTCTTTCGGAGGGGAGGATATTATATGTTTTATTAAAATTGCGTGTTTTAGTTGGTAAAATATATGCGAACAGCTACGCTGAAATGTAAATTATGGAGACCCTTGGAGGTCTCTTTATTTATTGTAAGGAGGTATTATGATATGCAACATATGAAAAAAATTATAAGCAGAATTGTTATGCTTTTGTTTGTAATTGGAATTGCTGTATCCGGTTCCATTGGAAATGTATACGCGGATTCAGAAAATACTGATAGTATGAGTACAACTGCAAATCAAAACAGACTTTCAGGAAATGACAGAATTGAAACATCTTTGAAGATAAGCCAGGATGGCTGGAAATATGGTGCATCTACTGCAGTTATAGCTCAGGGGTATGGTTACGCAGATGCTCTTTGTGCAGCACCTCTTGCAAAAAAATACAATGCACCCATAATACTTTCCAGGCAGGATTCACTGAGTGATGAAACTGTAAGTGAGCTTAAAAGGCTTAAGGTGGACAAAGTATTTGTAATTGGAGGGACAAGTTCTCTTTCTGACAATGTGGAATCACAGTTGAAAAACATTGGTGTCAATGATGTGAAAAGACTGGGTGGAGCGGACAGATATGAAACTTCTGTAAAAATAGCTGAAGAACTGGGAGATGTTGATAATATTGTAGTGACATCCGGAAACGGTTATGCGGACAGTCTTTCAATAGCATCCATAGCTGCAAAAAAGGGAATGCCCATATTACTGTCTCAAAGTAATGAACTTCCCCAGATAGTGAAAAATTACTTGAAAAACAGGGATATAGCAAAAACTTACATAGTAGGCGGTACGGCAGTTATAGCCAGCAGTCTGGAATCATCTCTTCCAAATGTCATAAGACTTGGAGGTACCACCAGATTTGATACAAATTTGGCTGTACTTCAAAATTTCAAAGCCGACCTTAATTTTGACAATGTGTATATAGCCAGCGGAGACGGCCCCAATGGAGACGAGTTTGCAGATGCCCTTTCCGGGTCAGCTCTTGCGTCAACAAAATCTGCTCCCATGGTTTTGGTATATAATACCCTGAGTACAAAGACGGCGGATTTCTTGAAATCAAACATGTCCGACAAAACAATGCTTACAGCATTGGGAGGTACGTTAGTAGTACCAGCTGTAATCGTGGATGATCTGATTCATTATTTTAACGGTGAAGCTACCAGCGGTGGCATAGGAGATGAGACATCACCTACTACAGGCAGCGGAAGTGGAAATTCAGGAACTTTCACTTTAGAAATTACCAAAGATAATAATGGAACTCTTTTAAAAAAGCAAATTTTCAATATAGATGGAAATAAAACTGTACTTGGTTATTTGGAAACTATGGTGGACAATATAGATTTGGAAAGTGGCTATATAAATTCCATGTCTATAAATGGACAGAATTATTTAAATAATTCTGCACCAGATTGGTCTTATGGAACCAGTTGGTTTATATATGTAAATGAAGAATTTGCTAGTGAAGGCGTTCAGTCCATGAAACCTAAAACTGGAGACCTTATAAAACTTGATTACCATGATTGGACTTATGAAACTATAAATGATTCTGATAGCAGTACTGGAGAAGGAAGTAATAATTTGCCTGAATAGGATACACAATTCATAAAATTGGATGAAAGCAATGAGGGGATTAATTGATTATTATCGAATAGCTCTTTGTGATAATGGCATGTATTTGGATACATTGACAATGGCTTTATATTATAATAATGACAATCCACTTTCTAGTACTATAGAAATACCTATAAAATAATATTTTGGGGAATACTTAAAGAATGGCTGCTAGATTACAGCCATTCTTTAAACAGCTTAAAGGAAGTGAAAATCCATGACTTATAAAAATCAGGAAAATTCCAGATACTTCATTGATTTTAAACAGTACCACGTGCTCACAGCTTCTCTGGTTTTTATTTCCATGATGATGATAATATTTTCTAATGACAATCCAATAGTACTTGCATCTGTGTATGTATTTATTATATTTATGATAGTGTTTTGCAGTGAAAAACATAAATTTAAAACGGCACTTTACTATTTTGTTCCAATTGCCTTTTTTATAATTCTGTTAAATGTGCTCTTTGTGAGTTCAGGGAGAACAACACTTTTTTATCTGTTCCATAAAAGATTTACCCTGGAGGCGTTTGTATATGCTTTGGTGATGTGCTTTAAGTTTCTGGCGGTTATATATCTTTTTTTGATACTGGAACTGATGATTGACTCCGACAGGGCAGTTTCCTATTTTTCCTCCATAATGCCAAAGTCAACTCTCATGCTCATGATAAGTTTCAAGCTTATACCCAGCATGAAGGATAGATTTAAAAATTTAAAGGAAATATATGAAATAAGAGGCGTGGTATTTGGTAAGAAAAAAACCAGGGAAAAAGCTGCAAGCTATATTCCAGTGATGTCAATACTACTGGAGGATTCTATGGAAGGTTCCTTTAACATAGGAGAAGCAGCTTATGTAAGAGGATTCTTGAGCGGAAACAGAAGTGTTTATGAAAGGCAGAAATTTAAAAGCAGGGACTGGCAGGTAATAATTTTAAACATTACTCTCATTGTATTTTATGGAATAGCACAGTTTAAAGGATGGATACAATTTGATATATACAATGGTGTCACCATTGTGAACTTCATAAATATTGGTATAGCCGTTATTTTTGCCCTTATAGTGGCTATTTCACTAACTGTAATATTGAATGGCGAGGAGAGGAAATATGGCATATATAGAGATTAAAAATTTGAATTTTACTTATCCTATGGAAAAGGAAAGGTCTTTGAAAAATATAAATCTATCGCTGGAGAAAAATGATTTTCTCCTTATAGCAGGGAGATCCGGCTCGGGGAAATCAACTCTTGCAAGGGCAATAGTGGGGACAGTCCCCAATTTTTACGGCGGAACTATAGGTGGAGAGATAAAAATAGATGGCAGGTCTTTGAAGGATATGAGCCATAAAGAAAGAGCTCAAAAAATAACTATGGTATTTCAGGATCCGGAAAAACAGCTCATGATGAATAAAGTTCACAGGGAAATAGCTTTTGGCCTGGAGAACATAGGAGTAGATGAAAGGGTAATAAAGAGAAGGGTTTATGAAGCCCTTCAATTTTCAGGAATACTTAATCTTGCTGACAGGGACATAACTTCCCTGTCAGGGGGGGAAAAGCAAAAGGTGGCAGTGGCTTCTGCACTTGTATATATGCCTGATTGCATAATTTTGGATGAACCAACTTCACAACTTGACCCTTCATCTGCAGAGGAAATGCTGAATATAACAAAAAAAATAAATGAAGAGCTTGGTATAACCATAATAGTAATAGAACAGAGGGTGAACAGGTGGTTTGACACTGTGGATTCCATAGCCACCATGGATGATGGTGCTCTGGAATTATTTGAAGATAAGAGAGATTTTTACTATAATTGTAATAAGAGACAGTTTATGTTTATGCCGGATTATCTTAAGTTTTTTAAAAATATGAATTTTAAAATCATGCCCAGTAATTTTAAAGATGCTCGTGTGAAAATATTCAACAGTTCTCTTACTGTAAAGGCAGAGGATGAAGCTGCTGTGGCCAGGGGTCAGGATGATTCAAGAGAAATACTTTCTGTAAAAAAATTAAACTGCAAATATGGCTCAAAGCAGATTTTGAAAGATATAAACTTTACTGTTGAACAGGGTGAATTTATGGCAATAATGGGTGCCAACGGTGCAGGTAAAAGCACTCTTTTAAAAACTGTTCTGGGGCTTAAGGAATATGAAGGCATTATAAAGCTTTATGGTGAGGACACTGCAAAAATGGATATAAGACATATAGCCAGACACATAGGTTATGTTTCTCAAAACCCCAATGATTATCTGTCTAAAGACAGTGTTTATGAAGAAGTTAAATTTACCATGGATAATTACGAGATATATGATGAAAAAATTGTAGAAAATATTTTAAAGGAACTTGAAATATATGAGTTAAAGGAGAAAAATCCAAGGGATTTAAGTGGTGGCCAGCGTCAAAGGGTTGCAATAGCATCCATACTTGTTCTTCAGCCGGATATCATTCTTTTAGATGAGCCTACAAGAGGACTTGAAAGCGGACTTAAATATAAATTGGGGAAATTGCTTCAGAATCTCAATGAAAAAGGAACTTCCATTATCCTTGTAACTCATGATACGGATTTTGCCAGTAATTTTTGCAAAAGATACATGGTCATGTTCAATGGGAGTATTGTAGCAGACGGCGGTAAGAAGCAGGTACTGGGGGACGGAATATTTTATACCACTTCTATGAATAAGCTGCTGAGAGATAAGGACAGCAGTATATTCACACTGGAAGAAGCCCTTGGAAGGTGTTCAATATGAAGAAATTAATTATTGCTGTTACTTCTGCTATAATTATAGTGCTCATGGTACTTACAGTTAAAAGCAATTTTCAAACAGGGATTTCACTTATATGTACTGTAGGAGTGTTTGCAATACTTTTCATGAGTTATTTTTATTTTGAAAAAAGTCATTCGGGCACCAAGGAAATTGCTATTATAGCTACATTAAGTGCTTTTGCAGCTGTTTCCAGAATAATATTTGCAGTAGTTCCCAATGTAAAGCCAGTGACTTTTCTGGTGGCGATTTCCGGTTTCGTATTTGGACCCTATGAGGGTTTTTTAGTGGGAAGTACTACAGCTTTTTTATCCAATATATTTTTTGGTCAGGGACCCTGGACCCCTTGGCAGATGTTTTCATGGGGTCTTGTTGGGATTATTTCCGGGATTCTGGGAAAAAATGATAGAAAAATTTCAGCCTTTAAATTTTCAGTTATATGTTTTCTATTTGGGTTCATGTTTGACTGGATTATGAATCTTCAGTACATACTGGCTTTTGTAAAACCTATAAAGCTGGCTACCATTATAGGTACCTATGCTTCTGGATTGATTTTTGATATTTTGCACGGAACCAGTTCATTTGTATTTTCCATTATATTTTACAAAAGATTTTTACCAGTACTTCAGCGTTATAAGAGAAGATTGATTATAAGTTATATAGGTATTAAAGGGGGAGATGGAATTAATGAGAAATAAAAAGAAAAAGTATGCAGTGATTATATCTGCTGTTGTGGTCTGTGTGGTGGTATTTGTATTCGCAATCAAGGCCCAGAGAATCTATACAAGTACTACTACAAATAAACAGATGAGTGCTGAAAAAACTCAGGGAAAGTCTAAGGACGTGTCTAAATCCGATAAAAGTCAATCTGCAGCTAAAGAGGGCTCCAGTACTTCAGCAGTATCTAGTAAAGCAGCTGCAGCATCTGATTCAAATTCAAATAGTTCAAATACGACTTCAAAAGGAAATAGTCAAGCAGGGCAGGCTGTTTCCAGCCAGGCAGGCTCGTCCCAGACATCCGGCACAAGCGGCACAAGTTCCCAGAAGCCAGTAGAACAATCTTCTATTGAAATTATTGATGCCGTACATGGAAATACAGTAGTTTTGCAGAAAAATCTGGACAGCATAGATGGACAAACTGTGGGATATATAACTCAAAAAGCTCTGGATGAAGCTAAAATAAATTATACCACTAAGGGAACCGGGTCTACTGTTTATTTTTCAGATATAAATGGGTTGAAGGAAAAAGCGGAAGGCCCTCTATCCGGCTGGTGTTATTATGTAAAGAAAAAAGGACAGTCTGAATTCAGCAAGGCAAGTGTTGGAAGCGGACAATATGTGTTGAACAGCGGCGATGCTGTAATCTGGAAGTATGTTGAAAATGGATACAGCAACTAAGTTGTATTTATTAAAATAACTGTATATGGGAGGGAAAAGATAAAATGTTAAGATCAAAGATAAAATATGCTGTTTTGGGGACAATAATAACTTCAACATTGTTGGCTCAACCTTCTTTTGTAAAGGCTGCCTCAGCAGATAAATCCATAACTGATCCAAATAAATCTTGGACCATAAAATTCAACCAGTATGTAGGTTTTGATGATGAGACAAAGAATGCTATAACTGTAACGGATAGTGAGGGCAATGTGGTATCCACCAATATAAAATTGCTTGACAACAACAAGATAGAGGTAGATGCCCCAGAAGGTGGATATAAGCAGGGTGAAACCTATACTTTGAATATAGGGAGTAAAGCTCACTCTGTAGGAAGCAGATATATAAAAGATGATGCCAAGTATACCTTCGAATTGAGCCTGGCTTCCCAGGATTACAATTATAAATCTCAGGTGGAAAATGCACTTAATACAACTGTAGACAGAATTTTAAAAGATGAAATTGAAGATGATTGGCAGGCGCTTGTGGTATACAGGCATGGAAAAGAAATACCTTCAAGTTATCTGGATTCTCTTAAAAATACCTTGAATTCCAAGGGAATAGATTCTTTTGATCCTACAGATTATGAAAGAATGACAATTGTTCTATCATCCATAGGACAGGATCCTACGAGTTTCGGAGGATATAATTTAGTAGAAAAAATATACAATAACACAAATATGGACAACCAAGGTGTAAATGCATACATATTTGGACTTATAGCTCTGGATTCCGGGAATTTTGATGTGCCGGACAATGCACTGTTGAACAAAGATAAATTAATAGATAAAATAATATCCTCCAAGACAACGGATAATGGATGGAGTATTAGTGACAAAGCGGATACGGATATGACGGCTATGGCTCTTACAGCCTTGGCACCTTACAGAAACAGGCAAGATGTGAAACAGATTGTAGATAATGGAATTGAAAAACTTTCTTCTATGCAGGACAGTGATGGAGGATATTCTTCCATGGGTGTATCAAACAGCCAGAGTTTATCCCAGGTAATAATAGCCCTTTGCAGCAATGGGGTGGATCCTGCAGGAAGTGAGTTCACTAAAAATGGCAAGAACTTAATGGATCTGCTTTTAAGTTATCAGGTTGATGGAGGGTTCAGCTTTGACAGGCAGACCCGATATGATTCCCTTTCCACTGAGCAGGCGGCTGAAGCCTTGGAAGCTTATAAGCTGTTCAAGGAACAAGCCATTGGCATATATGTATCAAAATAGAAGAGTAAATACGAAAAGATGACTCCCTATATTGTATAGAGGTCATCTCTTTGTATTTCATTATTTTTTTCAATGGATTTTACGTTGTAAAGCTAAAAATATAAATCCCAGCGTTCTTCTTTAACCAGGTGATCTGTCCAGGTAGTATTATTTTTTGATTCAGTTAAATTAAATCCATAACTTTTATAGAGATGTCGTGCTGCTTTTAGTACATCAGCAGTCCATAAAAAGATGTGATTGTAATTCTTTTTCCTGCTGAAATCAAGAGCTGTTTGTAAAAGAGTATGCCCCAGTCTTCTGTATCGTGCTTCAGGTTCAATAAGAAACCATCTTAGCTGAGCCGTGGAATCATCAGCTTTGGCTATGGCTATGACTCCTGATGGTTTACCATTTATTTCTGCAATCCATATGTTTTCTTTATCTTCATCATGGGATTTATGAAATTGAATCAAATATTTTTCTACATAATCTGCAAATTCATGGGAAAATCCAAATTCATCTTTATATAATTTTTTATGTTTTTCAATTATATAATTAATATCTTTTAGTTTATATGTTCTGATTTTAAGAGATCTGTCTATAGATGATGGTGATAACAAATTTTTAATATATTTCATTGATTCAACCAACTTTTCTCTTTCACTTTGTGTTAAAGGGTTTGTTAATGCTATGATTTGATTATTTGATTTTTGAGAAAGACTCAATAAAATTTCTTTACCTCTTGATGTAAGAGAAATAAAAGTATATCGTCCATCCTTAGAAGATTTCTCCTTGGTAATCAGGCCGTCGGAATTAAAGCGACCTAAAATTCTGCTTATATATCCAGGATCCATATTTAATTTACCAACCAGAATATTAGAAGTGCAGTTCGGGATTTCACCAATTTCAAAAAGTATACGAGCTTCTATCAATGAATAGGGGCTGTCCAGTATATCCTGATTTAAAAGTCCTAAAATTTTTGTATAAAAACGGCTGAAACTTCTCACTTCAGAAACTATAAGGCAATTTTTTTCTTCCATAAAATCTATCATTTCCTTCACTATGCTCAAGGCACAAAAATATATTAAAGCATTTAAGTTTTTAAGCTTTCTTTATGATATAAGTATATATAAAATTAGTTGACTTTGTCAATTAATTTTATTTTAATTATTATTGACAAAAAAGATAAAAGCTTGTATAGTATATACAAGTTATACAAAGACTGTTTAGCTAGAAAAGCTAGAGGTCAGATTTTAATTGTGTATTTAATTTAATAGTGGATTCTTATCAAGAGTGACCGAGGGACTGGCCCCATGACGTCCAGCAACCTAAATACGATTTATTATATTGTATTTAACGGTGCTAATTCCAGCAGGTTAAACCTGAGAGATGAGAAATGGAATTGAGCTTCTTATAGGTTTACTATAGGAGGTTTTTTGTGATTTTAGATATAATTTTAAAATGATGTACTTAGTTGACCAGATATACTAGAGACTATGCAGGTTCATTTATTGAATGCTGCATGGTCTTTTTTTAAAAAATTTTTTGGAATGAGAAAATAATTCCGGGTATTTCCGGGTATTAATGTAAGGTTGTCCGAAGTTGAGATTAAAGAGATAAAATTTGGTTTATGAGCTGGAAATTGAAGTGGCAGAATTATTGAAAAGTATAAAAAATTATAAATAATATTTAAATTGGAGGATGATTTTATGAGTAAAGAATTTAGAATAGGAACAAAAGCTGTACAATCTGGATATTTCCCTAAATCAGGAGAATCAAGAGTAGTTCCTATAGTACAGAGCACGTCTTATAGGTATGACACATTTGATGAAGTCGGAAATGTTGCAGCAGCAAAAACTCCGGGATATTTATATACAAGGATAGGAAATCCTACAGTTACTGATCTAGAAAAAAAATATGTGGAATTGCAGGGCGGAATTGAAGCAGTAGCAACATCTTCAGGGCAGTCTGCTGTGGTCTATTCCATAATAAACATAGCTAGTGCCGGTGATAACATTATTGCAAGTTCCAAATTATATGGGGGAACTTATAATCTTTTTAATGCAATTTTGCCCAAGTTAGGTATCAAAGTATCTTTTGTTGATCCGGAAGCCTCTGAGGAAGAAATACTATCTCTTGCTAAAGAAAATACTAAGCTTATATATGGAGAAACAATAGGAAATCCAGGGCTTAATGTTCTTGATTTTGATAAGTTTTCATCAGTGGCAAAAAAACTGGACATACCATTTGTTGTAGATAATACTATTGCTACTCCCTATTTAATCAATCCATTTGAATATGGTGCCAACATTATAGTACATTCAACAACTAAATATTCAGATGGACATGCAGTAGCTTTAGGCGGAATAATCATTGATGGTGGTAATTTCAATTGGGCAAATGGAAAGTTTCCGGATTATACAACTCCAACAGGGCCAACTGATTTAATATTTGTAGATGAATTTAGAGAAAAAGCATTTTCTGGTAAGCTAAGAGTAAATCTAGTTGAAGAATTTGGTGCAGCACAAGCACCATTGAATGCATTCTTAACGATTTTAGGATTGGAAACTCTGCATTTAAGAATGGAAAGACACTGCTCAAATGCATTAAGTTTGGCTAAATACCTCTCAAGACATCCTAAAGTTGAGTGGGTAAGGTATCCCTATCTGGAATCAGATAAAGAGTATGGTAGAGCTAAAAAATATTTAAGAGGAGGTGCTAGTGGAATTTTGACTTTTGGCGTAAAAGGAGGTATTGAAGCGGCAAAAAAAGTAGGGGAGAGTTTAAAAGTGGCTTCTATAGTTGTTAATCTGGGAGATGTGAGAACATATGTGATTCATCCTGCAAGTACAACACATATTGCACTTAATGAAGAGCAGCAGAGATCTGCAGGTGTAACACCTGAATTGATTAGAGTATCTGTAGGAATTGAGGATATTGAAGATATAATAGCAGATTTTGAACAAGCTCTAGATAAAATCTGATATATGCAGATTAGAAAAATACATTCTCTGGAGGTATATATATTATGTGTAACAGTATAGAATATAAATCTGAAACGTTTTTTTACAGAGATCAGCAGAATGTAAAACTTTTTACTAAAAAATGGTTGCCATGTGATGAATCTAGAATAAAGGGAATTATACAGGTAGCACATGGAATGGGTGAAACTGCTGATTATTATAGGGAATTCAGTGTGAATATGGTTAAATTGGGTTTTGCCGTATACATTAATGAAGCCCGTGGTCATGGAAGGACAGCGGGGAACATAAATGCACCATCTTATGAAGAAAGTGCAGGGTATATGGGTGAAGATGGAATATCGTGGATGGTAGAAGATATTAGATTATTAACGGATATTATAAAAATTGAAAATCCAGGGTTACCAAATTTCCTTTTAGGGCATAGTCTAGGTTCTGTGCTGGCTCAGATATATGCATATAAATATGGAAGTAAAGTAAATGGAATTATATATTCTGGAACTACCGGGCCAATTGATGGAAGAAAAATAGAAAAATTGATCGAAGTAGTGGAAGAAGAAGTTGCTGAAGTTGGAAGGAAGGGTAAAAGTGTAAAAACTGCAGATTATTTTTTTAGACACTATAATGATAAATTTCAACCTGCAAAGACAGATTACGATTGGCTGACCAGTGATTTCACCATGCTTGAAGATACATTAAGCTCTCCTTATGCAGCGATAGATTATAAAGTTGGATATTATGAAGATTTCATTGATGCTTTAAAAAATTTGCATAGAGAAGAATTTATTAAAAAAATACCTGAAGATCTATCTATACTTTCTATATCGGGAAATGATGATCCTTTTGGGAACTACGGAGAAAGCATAAAAACATTATTCCAAACATATAAAAAATTTGGAATCAAGGATATAACATATAAAATATATAAAAATGGAAGGCATGAGATGTTGAGGGAAGTGAATAGAAATGAAGTGATGAGAGATCTGTATAATTGGTTGTGCAGTCACATATAAAATAGATTCAGAATGCTCACTGGAAAACCGGAGGCTTTAAGCAAAACATTTAATTTGCTTAAAGCTATTTTTTATAAAAAATAATTTATAATATGGAGGAAGATAATATGGCATATGATAATAATTCAGGACTAAAATTGAAATGCTTGGAATTTAAAGATTTATTTGCACAATCTATCGCAACTATTGGACCGTCAGGTGGGCCTTTAGTAGCAATTCCCATGGTAGCAGCTAGTGCTGGAAATGGAACATGGCTATCTTTTGCTATTGCTGTTGTAGGAGTGATTTTTATAGGTAAAAATATCAACTCCTTTGCAAGAGAATATTCAGGAACAGGGTCATTATATGGATATATTATAAGGGGTATAGGACCGAGATTCGGTATAATTGGTGCATGGGCACTTGTTATTGCATATATTGCTTGTGCTGCTTCAGTTGCACCTTTATTTGCCAGCTATTTAAATGTAATTATAAATCCAATTGGTATTTATATTCCATCGGTATTGATTATCGGTATAGTTTCATTTGCAGCTTGGTTTTTAGCATGGAAGGATATTTCTCTATCATCTAAGGTTATGCTTTATATTGAGATTGCTTCATTGATAATAGGGGTTATACTTGCTTTTATTGTAGTTTTTAAACTAGGTTCAAATGTGGATACAGCACAATTAAATGTAAAAGCATTTTCTGGTTCAGGAGTTATGCAGGGTACAATTCTGGCATTTATGTGTATGGTAGGTTTTGAAAGTGCAACTATGCTTGGAGATGAAGCAAAGAACCCTTTAAAAAATATTCCTAAAGCGGTGACATTAAGTGCTTTTATTGCAGGACTTTATTATATTGTTAATTCCTATGTGTATATATCGGCATTTAGGTTTTTAAATGATAAATATACCACAAGTCAGGCTCCTGTGACAGAAGTGGCGACTCATTTTGGAGTATCTGCATTAGCGGTATTATTGACAATAGGTGCCGTTGTCAGTTCTCTTGCAGTGGTATTAGCCAGTATAAATGCTGGTGCTAGAGGATTATATGAAATGTCTAAAAACGGTATTTTAAATGAGAATATATCAAATACACATAAAAAAAATAGAACACCTCATGTGGCAATAGGTGTCGTATCTATCATAACATTTGTATTACCTACAATTTTAACTTTATCAAAAGTTGGGTTGTCGGGAATTTGGGGATTAGTTGGCAGTATAAGTTCTTTGGGGTTTTTAACCACTTATCTATTAATTGATATAGCAGCTCCAATATTTTTGTATCATAAAAAGAAGTTAAGGCCAACTAATATAATTATATCAGTAATCGGAGGTATTAGTGTGCTTATACCGTTTATAGGTAGTGTTTATCCAATTCCACCATATCCTAATAATTTACTTGTTTATATTTTTATTGTATTATTGGCCAGTGGTTTTATCAGGTTTTTATGGAAATGCAGAAAACAACCGGATATTATCTTAAATATTAAACTACAACTTGATGATGCTTATAATAGCTCCCCAAAAGAAAGGAAAAGCCAATATAAAGATAAGAATAATATGGCTATATAAGTCATCATCCCGAGGTGCTTACAAAAAAGTCAGCACCCCGGGATGATGACTTTTTTGCCTATTCAGTTTGCCTAACCTCAAAGCCTTCCTCACGCCACTTTTTTTTGAGAGATTCTATTTTGTTTGAAGAATTTTCAGCAGCAGCTAAAGTTGATTCATAAAATAGCTTCTGACTGTCTAAAGACTGTTTTTTACCACGTTTATCTATATTGGAATATGAACCGTTATTATTTAGAGCTCTGGCTTTAATTGTGTCTTTTAACTGCATATCCAATATTTCTTTCAATTTGTTCTTTATATCAATTTCTTCTATGGGAAACAGGAGTTCCACCCTTCTATCCAAATTTCTGGTCATCCAGTCCGCACTTGACAAATACAGGTCCTCTTCTCCATCATTATAAAAATAAAATATTCTGCTGTGCTCTAAAAATCTGCCTACAATGCTTATCACAGTTATATTTTCACTTACACCTTTTATGCCGGGTCTCAGACAGCATATTCCTCTTACTATCAAATGGATTTTGACTCCTGTGCTGGATGCCTTATATAATGCTTCAATTATATGTTTATCCACCAATGAATTCATTTTGGCAATTATTCTGGCAGGCTTTTCGTTTAAAGCATTATTTTCTTCCCGTTCTATTAGGTACAAAAATCTTTCCCTCAAATTAAGAGGGGCTATGCAGGTTTTTTTAAGTTCCTTGGGAATGGAACGGCCTGAAAGCATATTGAATATGACAGATGCATCTTCACCAAAATAGGGGTTTGAAGTGAAAAGGCCTAAGTCAGTGTATATTTTGGCCGTCACATCATTATAATTGCCGGTACCCATATGAACATATCTCTTTATTCCATCTTTTTCTTCCCTGACAATCAAAAGCAGTTTGCAGTGTGTCTTAAGCCCCACTAAGCCGTAAATAACATGACAGCCTGATTTTTCAAGCTGTTTTGCCCACAATATGTTGTTTTCCTCATCAAATCTTGCCTTCAATTCTACAAGTACTGTTACCTGTTTGCCGTTTTCCGCTGCCTTTATAAGGGATTTTACAATAGGAGAATTTCCGCTTACTCTATAGAGCACCTGTTTTATTGCAAGTACTGAGGGATCTTCAGCAGATTGTCTTACGAGATTTATAACAGGATCAAATGACTCATAAGGATGGCTTAAAAGTATGTCCTTTTTGGATATCACTGAGAACATATCTTCATCCTCAACATCTCTCAGAGGATTTAGAGGTTTTATGGTGTCATAACACAGGTAGCTATATTCTTTTATTGATATTAGTTTATTCAAGAAGGTTAAATCTATAGGTACATTTAAAATATATTCTTGATTCTTGGAAACTTCAAGTTCCTTTTCGAGGGTTCTGACTATATCCTTATCTATTCCCTTTTCAAGTTCCAGCCTTATAGCAGCTGCCCATTTACGCTGCTTTAGAGATTCTTCTATAGCTTCAAGAAGATCTTCAGCACCTTCTTCATCCAAAGTTAAATCCGCATTTCTGGTTATTCTATAACACCCATAGGATAATATATCTTTAGTGCCAAAAAGAGTTTTTAAATTCAATTTTATAATATCTTCCAGCAATATTATATGGAGGCCGCTTTCACTTGGAACTCTTATTATTCTTGGCAGTACGGAGGGTACCTGGACAGTAGCAAAAAACTTTTCATTGTTTTGTTTTAATATAAGCCCTATATTCAGACTTTTGTTTAAAAGCAGGGGAAAGGCGCTGCTGCTGTCCAAAAGCATAGGGGTTAAAACAGGAAATACATTTTTACGGTAATAGTTTTGCACAAATTTAAGCTGAGTTTCATTTAGATCATTCATCTTTAAAAAGCGTATATCTTCTTTGCCCAGGGCTATTTTTAAAGAACGATTATAATAGCTGCACTGTTTGGCAACTAATTTTGTAACATTTGTGTATATGCTGCTTAGCTGTTCTTCCGGAGTCAATCCTGAAGGATCCGGTTTATGAAAACCTGCCTTCATCTGGTCTATTAGAGAGCCCACCCTTACCATAAAAAATTCATCCAAATTTGAGGATGTGATGGAAAGGAACCTGAGACGTTCAAATATGGGGTGATCTGTATTCTTACATTCTTCAAGTACTCTTTTATTAAACTCTATCCAGCTTAATTCCCTATTTATAAAATTTTTGCTTTTGTTGAATTTACTCATTAATCGCACCTCACTAAATTATTGGTCTTATACCAAAAACTTCTTCAAAAAAATTAATTTTGTTGTTAAAAGCCCATTCCTCTATGCTTATATCTTCTCTTGATGTAACATTGAAAAATAACATATTGTTGTTTTTGGTAAGCTTTATATCTGTTATTTTTTGAAGATGTGATATGTCCAGGGCCTCTGATATTTTTAAAATAGCAGAAAGCATAGATGTAATCATTTTATCCTTTGAGTTTAAAGCAAAATAGTTGGGATCAGCTTCCTGAGGTATTATGTTCCAGTGGTATTTAGCTATACTGGCTATTATATTCAGCTCTCTGTGAGAAAACCCCATGATGTCCTGGCTCATTATTATATTGTAGGATTGAATTTCCGGTGTTACTGTGTCTATAAATTGCCCTATATCATGGAGTCTGCTGGATATTTGCAAATATAATCTTTCCTCCTCTCCCAACTTATGAATCTTTAATGTCTGATCAAATATTGAAAGAGCAATTTTTTCTACATAGTGAGAATGCGGTTTGTCAATTTTGTATTTATTTACAATATGATCTATAGAACTTAAAATGTCATCTGTCAGTTGGGATTTACGTGGAAGATCAAAAATTTTATCTGTGAGATCATGCAGTATGCCAAGCCTTAAGGTTATATCCGGGTTATATATATTTTGAGTATCTGCAATTTTCAAAAAGCAGTTGAATATAAGCATTGTGGGAAGTAGAAGTTCTATTTTTTTAATACCTCTATTATATTTAAGATTGATTTGGTTTTCGGTCATATTTTTGATTTCATTATAAAGTAACTTGAAATCTTTTCCCGATATTAAGTTTTTTACTTTAATGTTGCTGCTTTTATTGTTTATTAAACTGATAATTGTATGAATTTCACCTCCTATGATAATGAGGTTTTGTATTTTTAAGTTTTTAATATTGTATTTTATCCAATATAGTTTACTTTCAACATATTCTTCCATTAGATCGGAGAAATCCAAGGCCTTATTTTCCAGTTCACCTAGTGTTTCTTTTAATCTGAGGGATCCTATTTTAATATGTTCTGTAAATTTTAATTTATTATTCTCAAATATGGATGCTTCTACTGAACCTGTTGTTATATTTATTACCAGTGTGGTTTTGCCGTTAAAAAAATCAGATTCAGATATATGGTATTTTAATGCCTTCATTATATAAAAACGTTCCTGAGATACATTTATATCCTCTACATCTATTCCCGTTCTAAGTTTTATCTGTTCTAAAATATACTGCTTGTTTTGAGCCTCCCTGATTCCGCTGGTACATACGGCTTTGTAGTTTTTTATTTTATAATCCTTTATTACCAGTGTGAATCCTTTGATATCTTCACAGGTTTGATGTATAGTCTCCACAGATATTCTTCCGATTGAAAAGGTATCTCTTCCTATGTGGGTAGGTTTTATTAAATCTTCCAGTACATTTATATGGCCATTGTTATTTATATTGGCAATACTCATTCTCAAATAGTTGGATCCTACATCTATGGCTGCTGTGGTCTGTGGAAATTTAGGGTTTTTCATATGCATCACCTCAATATAAGTTTTAAATATAGTATGAACAATTAGAGTATACTTTATTGCATGGGGTCAATACTGCAGATTTAACAGTATATTAACATATAAATAACATAAAATTAAGATTACTTTGAAAAATTTGTTGAAATATTTCTGAAATTTATATAGTATATAAATATGTCGAGATAATAGATAATTTTGTAAGGAGATATTTTATGAAAAAATTGGCCATTATAGACATTGGATCTAACTCTATGAGAGCGTTGATTGTAAAAGTTATGAATGACAGAAATTATCAATTTGTAGATGAATTAAAATTCATAGCTAGGCTTGGGAGAGACATGACAGCGCAAGGTGCCATAGGTGAAGAAAAAATCAAGCTGGCAATTGCTGCATTATCCCGTTTTAAAAGGTTATGTGATTCCAATAATGTAAGTGAAATAGTGGCAGTTGCCACAGAAGCCGTGCGAAAGGCCTCCAATCAAAAAGAATTTATACACAGGGTGAAAGAGGAAATAGGAATAGACATAAGAGTGCTTTCAGGGGCTGAAGAGGCGTATTTTGATTATCTGGCAGTAGTGAATAGTATTGATATTAAATCTGCGCTTCTAATGGATATAGGTGGAAGCAGTACTGAACTCATATTGGTTAAGGATAGAAAAATGGAGGAATGTATAAGCATTCCCATGGGTGCAATTACTCTCACCGATAAGTTTTTATCCATTAAGGGAAACAACCAGAAAAAAATAAAAGAATTAGAGAACTTTCTGGTATCAAATTTTAACAAGATAGACTGGCTTAAAGAAGCAGATGGCATGCCCATTATAGGTATTGGAGGAAGTTACAGGACTATTGGTAAAATACATAGAAATAAAGTCAATTATCCTTTTAATAATCCACATAATTATATAGTTCCCTCTGAAGATGCTATTGATATTTATAATTTTTTGAAAAACAAGGAGATTTCTCTGCATAAAAAGGTAAGAGGAATATCCAAGGATAGAGCTGATATATTTCTGGGTGCAATATGCTGTATAGCCTCAGTAATAGAATATTGTAATATCAAAAAGCTCTGTATCAGCGAAAGTGGACTTAAACAGGGACTGCTGTATGGAAAGCTGATACGAAAGTATCCTCCGCTTATTGAAAATATACTTGACTTTTCTTTAAATAACATAGTTAATAATTATAATCTGAACAAAAAACATTTGAAATTAGTATGGAATTTTGCAAGTGAATTGTACACAAGTTTTTCTGAAATGTTCTCTATGAGAAAAGAAGATTATAAGATATTAAAGTCCTCAGTTATGTTAAATGATTGCGGTACTTTACTGGGCCTTGGAAGTCATGAAAAATATTCTTTTTATATTGTAAGGAGTTTAAAGGTATATGGACTTACTCATCGGGAACAGATAATGGCCGCTTTTGTAGTCTCAGGTTTTGAAGAAAATAAAATCAGAAAATCAGATTACTTCGGCAGAATTATAAGTTGTCAGGATATTGGAACAATTAAAAGATTATCTTTAATACTTTATATGGCAGAATCACTTGACAGGGCTTATGATGGTAATGTGAGCAGCATAAATATTAAGGTTGAAAAAGAAAAAGTGATTTTAACCATAGCTTCCACACAGGAAGCTTTACTTGAAATAAGTGTTATGAATGATTGCAGAGACTGTTTTTATAGGATGTTCAACAGGGAGTTAGTATTAAAATAATTTCATATATAAAAAAATCTTCTCATATTATATTGTAGTGTATAAATTAAGTGAGAGGATTTTTTATGCTCAATATATATGACTATTTGAAAATCAATGATATTTTTAAAATAGCAGAGAAGTATAATGTAAGGGATATTATAAGTCATGAAGCCAAGGTGAAGAGCTTTGCCGGAAGAATATACGATGTGTTAAATGAAGAACATCATCTAATGAGATCTCATAGAAATCTTTTAAGTTGTAGTGCCATTTTACATGATATAGGATGTTTTATAAATAAGTCATCGCATCAGTGCCATACTAAATATATAATACTTCAAGAAAAAAACTTTCAAATTGTTCCATATAAGTTAAAACAATCTCTTTCTGTAGTTGCTGGAAGTCATGGAAAAATGATGGATGGCGATATTGATCTGTATGATATGGTTGAAAAAAAAGAGCTGTTGAAATTGATAGCTATTTTGAGAATATCCGACGCACTGGATCATACCCATAAATTAAACACTTGTGTTGAAAATATAAGTCTAGAGGACAGTTGCCTGAATATTTATATAAAAAGCAATAATTTTAGAAAGATATTTTTAAAGGTAAATGACAAGTCTCTTTTATTTGAGGAGATGTTTTCCATGAAGGTAAGACTAAAAACTATGTAAAGTTATAATTTCATATAATTTTAATATAGATAATATAGTATACTATAAATTTTGGTCAGGGTGATAAATATGTCCCATAGAAAGGTAATTGAAGATTATTATTGTGATATAAATAACCTGACAGATTTATTGTCTAAATTGACAAACTGTTATAGATTACTGGTAGGAGGAGCCGGAGAATTGAATTCCATTGCAGCGGCACATAAAAAGGATGTTAAAGATGCCCTGCACAGGGCAGACGAGCTGGGTGATGTAATTGACAAGATCATAAATGCAATAGATAAGTCCACTGTGGAATATGCTCAGTACTGTAAAATGAGGACTGAAATTGTAAAGAAAAAGATGAAGTTTGAATATATAGAAACAGAAATAGATGAGGAATTATTCCTCAATAGTCTGGATGAGATAGATAACGATATAAAAGAGGAATAAGTATAAAAGTTTATCTATACTTATTCCTCTTTCATAATTTTATAAATTAAAATTTCTTGAATCTATGTTTGCATACCATCAAGTAGGAAAGTACTATAATAAGTAAAATTGTAGCTTCTTGAGGAAGAGGATGTCTTATTGTGATTAAACAATAAAGTGCCATGAACATACCTGCAAATGTTATTGGAATTCCAAAGAATTCTCCGTCAAATTCAGTGACGTTAAATCTTGCCAGTCTGTATGCCCCACATATTGGCAGTAACAATACCAATATATAGCCTAGTAAACCCATACTGGAAAAATTATAAAGATTAAATGCAAGAACCGAAGGTGCCACTCCAAAGGAAACTGAATCTGCAAGAGAATCCAATTCTTTTCCTAAATCGCTGGATACATTTAGAAATCTAGCAACTCTTCCATCATATCTATCAGCTAAACATGCAAGCAGTATAAATAAACCGGCCCATACATAATTTTCTTCAAAAGACATCATTAGAGACATTATACCGAAACTAAGGTTGCCAAGCGTGAATGCATTTGGTACAGTACTTTTAGCTATTTTTATTTTAGCCATAGTAGATCACTCCTTAAAATAACACAATATTTTATTGCCTAAATTGAGTAAAAAGTATATAATTACATAAGCTAATTATAACTCATTTTATGAAAATAGTTAAGTAAATAGAGTGCTTTTTATGCAAAGTTTATAAATTTTTTATTGAAAAATATGTTCTCAAGGCTTAATTTAGCTCTAGAGTTTTTATAAAAAGGATAGTTGAAGGTTTATGAAAAAAAATAAAAAAAATATTGGTAAATATATAATATCTGCTCTTTTGATTTTGTTTATTATAATACTAGTATTTATTTATAAAGATAAATTATGCGGTATAAATATGTATAATATTAGAAATTACATACAGAGTTATGGAAAATTTTCGGCTCTTATCTTCATTATCATGTATACTTTAAGACCACTGCTTATTGTATTTCCAGCATCGCTTATGTCTATTATTGCGGGAAATATATTTAATTCTCATGTAGCTATTTTACTGAGTATGATAGGATGTTTCGGGTCGGCTACAATAGCTTTCTTTTTATCCAGGTTTTTGGGACGTTCATTTGTAGATAGAATTTTAAAGGGCAGGGCTTTAACATTAGATAAAAACATAGAGAAATACGGCTTTAAAATTATGGCCATAATGAGATTGTCTTTTGTATTCCCCTATGATCCTTTAAGTTATGCATCAGGGCTTACAAAAATGAAGTACAGTGATTTTATACTGGGTACATTGATAGGAACTTTACCGGAAATGGTGACTTATTCATTAATGGGGAAAAATCTAGGAAACCCTTTTTCTGTTAAATTTATATTGCCCATAATGATTTTATGTGTTATAGCTTTTTGTTCTATATATATACATAAGAGGAAATCTAAAAATACCAATAATTTATAAGCAACATAATCCTTAACTTAGGACATAATACATTGTGTAATCTAAATTTAAAGGGGTGTTTTATAAATGAAAGTTAAGGATATAATGACTAAATCTGTAATTAGCTTGAGAGCTGACGACACTATAGAAAGAGCAGCGGAGATTATGGAGCAAAATAATATAGGAGCTGTTCCAGTATGTGAAGGAAATAAAATTATAGGAATTATAACAGATAGAGATATAGCTATAAGGTCAGGAGTTAAGGGTGAAAGTTATAATTCCAAAACAGTAAGGGATATAATGTCCTCAAATCCCGTAACAGGTTCTCCTGACATGGATTTGAGGGATGCTTCTAGAATAATGAGTGAAAGACAGATAAGAAGAATCCCTATAATAGAAAATGAATCTATTGTTGGAATTGTATCTTTGGGTGACCTGGCAACCAATACCAAGACAAATGATCAAGCAGGGGATGCTTTAAGCAATATATCCCGTCCGGGTATATCTTAAAATTAGGATTTAACAATTTATAAATAAATCCACAAGAATTACTAAGTAATCTTGTGGATTTATTGCTTCAGGTGATATAATATCAGATGACATAAGCAGAGATCTAGAATCTTTGGTTTAGTATGAATAGATTAATAATACATATTTTGTCAAGTTTATATAATAGGAGAGTTTAATATGAATAAAGTAAAATTTATTTATAATCCATATTCCGGAGAAAATACTATAATATCCGATATAGATAAGGTGATCAAAGTACATCAAAAATATGGATATGAAATAGTGCCTTTTAGAATTAGTTTTGAGTTTAATATGAAAGAGGCTTTTAAAGGAATAGATGAAACTTATAAATATATATTGGTGGCAGGAGGAGATGGAACGATAGATACTGCTGTAAACCATATGAGAAAATTAAATATAAATATACCCATAGCTATTCTTCCTGCGGGCACTGCCAATGATTTTGCAAAGTTTATAGGTATCCCTGAAAATGTTGAAAAAGCTTGTGAACAGATAATAAATAGTGTACCAAGAAAACTGGATCTGGGTAAAGTAAATGACAAGTATTTTATAAATGTGGCCAGTACGGGATTATTTACAGATGTTTCTCAAAAGACAGATGTAAATTTAAAAAATACAATGGGAAAATTAGCTTATTATGTTAAGGGTTTGGAACAGCTTCATAATCTGAGAAAGCTTAAGATAAAAGTTAAATCTGAAACTGCATTTTTCCATGGAGATATGTATCTTATGATGGTATTTAACGGACAGACTGCTGGAAATTTGAAACTTGCTTATAAAGCAAAAATAGATGACGGGCTTTTAGATGTCATAATAATAAAGGCGGGAATGATAAAGGATACTATTACACTATTTATAAAAATGCTCAGGGGAGATCATCTGGAGAACACTGCAGGTCTCATATATTTTAAGTCAAATAAAATAGAAGTGAATTGCAGTGAAAATATAGTAACTGATATAGATGGTGAAAGAGGACCTGATTTTCCTCTCCTAATAGAATGTATAAAAGGTGGAATAGAGGTTTTAGGAGTAAATATGAACTGAAAGGCTGAACAGAATATATAATTTTTGTTTAAAATAGTAATATAAATTGGGTAATATTAATAAATATAAATTATAGTGCTGTTAAAAGAAGGAGAGTATATGGTATTTTATATTTATATTTGTCTATTACCTGTTATGTTGATGATGATTATTGAAGGGTTTATATGGATTAAATTTTTACCGGTGAAGGTGAAGATCATGACCTTTTTTATTTTAATAGCCATGATATTCAGATATATATCTATTTCTGTTTTATTTTTATCCAATAATATTAAATACTTGTATATGCTTAAGATACCTTTTTTCTTAAACCTAATTGCAATTCCCCTAATGGCTCTCACTGTGATGTACATTTTCATGAGGAAAGACAATACAAAATTTTATTATATATTTGCAATATCTGCCATACTATTCGGATACTATGGCTTTATTATGCATGGTTACGGAGTCGTGCTGGAGAATGTACAGCAGTACCAGGTTGTATTGGGATATACCATGTATTTTCCCAAAGACTCATATATATATTGGATATACATAGTATTTAATACTCTTGTAGTATTTTTGGCATTGGGATTCATGGGTAAAAACAATCCAAATAAATTTGGAATATACATGATGATATTGGCAGCATGTATAACTGCAGCGGAATATATATCCTGGCTCCTGGGAGTGAGAATCTTAGTGCAGACTGTACTTGGCGATATGAGTTGGACTGCTGTGTTGATTTATGCTTTAAATAAAGTTAAAAAGAAATCACTTCCGGATTGTTAATTGTAGCTGTAAACTTATTAGGACATTGACCGGGAGTGTTTTCTTCTAGGTGGATTTTTAGGAATCAGACAATTAGGGCCTTTCCCTATTAAATCTTCACGACCAGCTGCAATTAGAGCTTCTTTTACCAGATTGTAGTTTTGGGGAAGGGTAAATTGTAAAAGAGCCCTTTGCATGTTTTTTTCCCTTTGTTTTTTGGGAACGTAGACTTTTTTTCCGGTCAGAGGGTTAATGCCTGTATAATACATAGTTGTAGACAGGCTTCCTGGTGTAGGATAAAAATCCTGGACCTGCTCCGGAGTATAGCCCATTTCTTTTATATATAATGCCAGTTCTATAGCCGCATTTAAATCACTTCCAGGATGACTGGACATGAGGTAAGGTACCAGATACTGCTTTTTACCCAGCTTCTTGTTTATTTCAAAAAATTTTTTTACAAATCTGTTATATACCTCCATTCGGGGCTTCCCCATCTGTGCTAATACTCTGTCATTTATGTGCTCAGGAGCCACTTTCAGCTGACCGCTTATGTGATATTTGCATAGTTCTGTAAAAAAGTCCATATTCTTATCATTTATCAGGTAGTCATATCGTATTCCTGAACGTATAAATACCTTTTTTATACCAGGGATTTTTCTTATCTTTTTCAATAAGCTTAAGTATTCACTATGATCTATGATGAGGTTTTTACAGGGTTTTGGAAATAAACATTGTCTATTTTTACATACTCCCACTTTCTCCTGAATCTTGCAGGCTTTATGTCTGAAGTTTGCAGTTGGTCCTCCAACATCGTGTATATATCCTTTAAAATTATCCAGTGTAGTCAGAAGTTCCGCTTCGTTTATTATTGATTTTTCACTTCTGTTTTGTACAGTTCTTCCCTGGTGAAAAGTCAATGCGCAAAAAGAACACCCGCCATAACATCCCCTGTGACTGGTAATGGAAAAACTTATCTCATTTATTGCAGGTATACCACCTTCCTTTTCATATACAGGGTGATAAGTTCTTGTATAAGGCAGATTATATACAATATCCATTTCCTCTTCCGTTAATGGGTATTGGGGAGGAGTTTGAACTATATAGTGATCTCCATGTTTCTGTACTAATGTTTTTCCACTTATGGCATCCTGTTCCCAATATTCCAGCTTGTAGCTTTCAGCATAAGAGTTTTTATCTTTTAAAACTTCCTCGAATGAAGGTACTTCTATATAATCTCTTAAATGATTTTTATCTTTGGAAGGATAAACAATACCCCTCACATCTATGATTTTATGGACATCCATACCGTATTTTAACAGGTTTGCTATCTGTACTATGGATTTTTCACCCATGCCGTATACCAGTATGTCGGATTTTGAATCCAAGAGTACGCTTTTCCTTATTTTATCGCTCCAGTAGTCATAATGGGCAAATCTTCTCAAACTTGCCTCTATTCCGCCTATTATTATAGGAACATCTTTATAGGCCTCCTTTGCTCTGTTACAGTATACTATTAGGGCTCTGTCAGGTCTGCAGCCTGGTTTTCCGCCTGGAGAATAGAGATCTTCATGTCTTCTTTTTCTTGAGGAAGTATAATGATTCACCATGGAGTCCATATTTCCCGAGTTAATGAGAAATGCCAGTTTAGGTTTGCCTAATTTTTTGAAGTCATCTGCACTTTTCCAATTTGGCTGAGCTATTATTCCAACAGTAAAGCCTTCCCTCTCTAAAATTCTGGATATTATGGCGGTACCGAAAGAAGGGTGATCCACGTAGGCATCTCCAGTTATAAGTACAAAATCCAACTGCTCTATATTATTTAACTTCATATCTTTTTTGCATATAGGTAGAAATTTTTTATTTAATTGCAATTTACATTCTCCATTCTGATTTTCTCTGTTAATTTTAATTTTATTCATAGTATAACACAGTTTAAAGAACAGAGAAAAAGAAGAAAGAACAGAGAATGATTTGTGTACTAAAATGAATGTATAGTATATAATAAATAAGGGAGTAAAAACTTATTCCAAAAATTTATCTTAAGTTTAAATAAATGAAAGAAAAGATGATATTTCAAATTAGAATGAGCAAAATAAGGGAAAAATGCATTAATGAGTAGATAGCAAATAAATATTGATAAATTTAGTATTTACTTATTGCATTTTGGCAAATTTGTAATATAATTATAATGTAAATGTTAATATTTTATATCTGTTATTTAATATTTGTTATGTTAGGTGAGGCTCCTATATAGACATATGCTGATGCCCGGAAACATCGAGAGATGCCAATGGGTCAACAGATATTACCGGATTAAGGTTTTATCTAATGCAGCTGGACAAAATTTAGTCTAAAGCTATATAGTGCTAAAACTCGGACGATTAAAAAGTTTTAGTTTATATGGAGAGCTCTCTTTGAGGGCTCTTTTTTAAATTTTTTAATTTAGGTGGTGTGGTTAAATGGAAAACGGACCTTATGGAGGTCGGTGTAACTTTGTACAAAATTTAATAGACATATACGGAGAAGTATTTAAATGAACTTTTGGGTAATAATTATCAATTGATTTTATTAGCTTTTTAATTGGATTTAAATGTTTCTCTGTAGGTCAAGGGAGGAATATTTATGAAAAAATTAACTAGTTTCTTCTTGAGCAAAGTTCTTTATAAGAAGGTTTATAATGAATTTGATGAATATGTGGGAAAACTTGTAGATATATATGTATCTACTGATCATGGCATGCCTAGAACTATAGGATATAAGATAAAAGATGGCATGGAAGTATCCAATTGTGAATGTAAAAATATAAATTTTTATGAAGATAATAATAATATAATAATCAGAGGGGAGGGCATAAGGGGAATAATACTTCAAAGTTATTCTTATCTTTTGTCAAAGCATCTCCTGGATAAACAGATCGTGGATATAAATGGTAAGAAATTAGTCAGAGTCAATGATCTTAGAATTGCAAAAATGGCAGGTGAATACAGGGTTGTGGCTGTTGATACCGGTATTTTAGCTTTAGGAAGAAGACTTGGTGTGGAACATATTATAAGAAAATTTTATAATATACTCAATAAAAAGCCAGAAGATAGTCTTATAATCTGGGACAATGTGGAATCCCTGGAAATGGTGAATAATAATTTAAAACTTTCTGTGCCATATAAAAAGTTATCAAAACTTCATCCGGCAGATTTGGCAGATATACTGGAGGATATGGATGTAAATTACAGAAAGAAAGTATTTGAAAGTTTAGATGAAGATTTGGCAGCAGATACTTTAGAAGAAATAGAACCAAAAATACAGGCAAATATTCTGGAAAATTTAAGTCAGTCCAAAAGGGATGAAGTATTGTTTAATATGCCAAAGGATGAAATTGCGGATATTCTGGATGAGGTTGATGAAGATACAGCACAAAAAATACTTTTGAACATGACAAAGGGAGATGCTGAAGAGGTAAAAACTCTTATGGATTACAAGGATGAAACCGTAGGAAGTATAATGAAGAAAGATTTTATTTCCTTTAATATAAATATAACAGTTAATGAAACTATTGAATTATTCAGGGAAATCAATCCAGAGGATGAGATATCTTATTATATATATATTGTTGATGATAAAGGGAGGCTTCAAGGTGCCGTATCTTTAAAGAGTCTGATATTATCCGGTGCTGAAACCAGATTAAAAGAGATTATGGTGGATGATATAGTGAGTATAAATCATAATGAAAATATAAACAAGGCTATAGAAGATTGTTCAAAATATAATTTACTTTCGCTGCCCGTGGTAGATGATGAAGAAAAATTGTGCGGCATAGTAGTAATAAATGATATCGTGGAAGACATATTGATACCAAACTGGAAAAAGAGATTGAGAAAAGTAGGATAAAAATTATGAGGCTGTCATTTTTGACAGCTTTTCTTTATGTATTTTTTATTATATTTGTGCACAAACTATGTTCATGTAAGGATAAATATAAGTTTAATAAATACTAAAGGAGAGATGGTCGTATGGCTAAAAAAATTATAAGTTTTAAAACAAAAATAGTGCTAATGCTTGCCATAATACTAACATATATATCCACTTCTCTATTTTTGCTTCCTTATAACAATGCAGTAAAAGCTGTAGCCTATTCCTATGGATCCAAAGGAAATATAGTGACACAAATACAGACAAAGCTCAAGGACTGGGGATACTATAATGGCAGCATAGATGGAGCTTATGGGTATCAGACTTACACTGCTGTTAAATATTTTCAGTCAAAGAACGGATTAAATTCCGACGGTGTGGCAGGAGATGCTACATTGGCGGCTTTGGGAATAAATACCTCCGGCGGGAATACTGCATCCAATAGTGAAAGTAATAATCAGAATGTATTACTTATAGCTCGTTTGATAAATGGTGAGGCCAGAGGAGAGCCTTATGAAGGACAGGTAGCCGTAGGGGCTGTGATATTAAATAGAACCAGGGATCCGCGATTTCCAGCTACTGTACCTGGAGTGATATATCAGCCCGGGGCTTTTACTGCCATAGTAGATGGTCAGATACATGCCGATATGCAGCAAAGTTCCATGAATGCAGCCAGGGATGCGTTAAATGGATGGGATCCTTCCGGTGGAGCGGTATATTATTTTAATCCTGCCACAGCAACAAGTTCATGGATATGGTCAAGGCCTCTTATAAAAATTATAGGAAAGCATAGATTTTGCAGATAGAAGATTATGTGAATATAAAATGCAATTTTGGAGATATAGTTCACTTTTAGAAAGATTTGATTATTATGTATATACAAATGCAGTCATATAATTCTAAATTTATAAAAATAAATAGTCAATATATATGTACCTTCGACAGAAAAGCTCAATAAAAACTGTTAATAAATAGTATAAAAGTATATTTATACTTTTAGTTAAGTAAGTGAAAGATTTTTATTGTCATATATGAGGGATAATTTATAATTCAACTAATCATGAACTGACACATTTTTTTTAAGACCTGTGATAATATATTTTTAAGTCAATAATATTAGCAGGGGGAAAATGTTTATGATAGTTGAGAATTTTAGTTTTAGTGAAATAGTAGAAAAGATGAAATACGTATATTTTTACAGGCTGTTAAAGGAAAAGATGGCAATAACATACGAGAATGAGATTATAGAAGTTCAATCCTATGGAATTGAAGTGGAAAGACAAGATATATCAGAGGGCAAATTAGTAAATGTACAAAGAGATTGTGTTCGAAGTATAAGTCCGGAAAGGTATAAGGTACATAATTTACTGAAGTTGCTGTATGATAACAAGGTATCACCTATACATTTAGTTGATGTAATCGGGGATTATGTAGATGAATATATTTTGGATTTTGATAAACAGACAAATAATTATATAGCCTATTAGAAAGGAGGAGAAATCCTCTTTTTTTATTATAGATTTAATTTCTTATTTACTATATCAACAAATGAATATAATATAAAATATAATAGATATTGATATAATTGAATTGGGGGTGTAATGTATTTTGATATTTGGAATTGGAGTGGATATAGTTGAAATTAGAAGAATTAAAGAAGCCATTGGTAAACATGTGAATTTTATAGACAGGGTTTTTAGTAAAAATGAAATAGAATATCTTAAAAATAGAAATTTAAGGCCTGAATTTGTAGCTGGAAGATTTGCAGCAAAAGAAGCGGTGGTAAAGGCAATGGGTACTGGATTCAGGGGGTTTGATTTAAAGGAAGTGGAAATAGATAGGGCGGCTTCAGGTAAACCCAGTGTGATATTGAGAGGAAAGGCTAAATTAATGGCTAATAAATGCGGAAATTATAAAATCCATCTGAGTATATCACATGGTGTAGATAATGCTATAGCTTATGCAATAATGGAGGTTGATGAAATTGAGGATAGCATCCATAGAGATATGTAGGGATATAGATAACTATGCTATAGGCGAATTAAAAATACCCAGCATTGTTCTAATGGAAAATGCAGCTTTAAGGGTGATTAAAAATATAGATTTAAAAAATCTCGATAATTTTTGTGTCATATGTACAAAGGGAAATAATGGAGGAGACGGATTTGCCATAGCAAGACATCTATATAATTTAAACAAAAAAGTTCATGTGTTTTTAGTTGGAAAAGAAGAAGGTATGAGCGAGGAATGTAGAGTAAATTACAATATATTAAAGAACTTGAATATAAGCTTGGATAGAGTTAACTCACTAAAAGATATGGTGCAGCTTAGAAAAAGCATAGTGGAGAGTCAAGTTATTATTGACGGCATATTTGGGACAGGTCTTTCTAGAAATATACAGGGAATACAGGATTCTGTTATATCATTGATAAATGAAAATAGCAATTATACTATTTCAATAGATGTCCCGTCAGGATTTAATGGAAGTACGGGGGAAATCATGGGAAACTGTATAAGGGCAGATAAAACAGTTACTTTTCAACTGTACAAGAGTGGTTTCCTGAGATATGGAAGTGATGTGTTTACCGGGGAGGTAGTAGTGGAGAATATAGGAATTCCTGAATTGGCTGTTAAAAAGTTCATTGATCCTGAATTTATAATGGATGTGGATTTTGTAAAACAGAAGCTGAAAGTGAGAAACAAATTAAGCTACAAGGGTGATTATGGCAGAGTACTTGTTATAGCTGGTTCCAGGGGATTTACAGGAGCTGCGTATATATGTGCTGAAGGAGCTGTAAGGAGTGGTGCAGGTCTTGTTACTTTGGGTTGTTATAAAGATATACAACCTATACTCAGCTCAAAACTCATAGAGGGTATGACAATTGCTCTGGAAGATGATTTAAAACTGGAAGAAGCTATAGAGAAAAGCGATGCTGTTGCCATAGGGCCTGGCATGGGAGCAAATGACAGCACTTTGAATCTAATTGACAAAGTTCTAAATATATCTAAAAAAAATGTGATAATAGATGCGGATGGAATCAATGTGTTAAGGGAAAATCTTCATATATTAAAGAATAAGAAGTGCCAGGTGGTTTTAACTCCTCATTTGGGTGAAATGTCTAGAATTACAGGCTTTGATGTTGAATATATAAGAAAAAACAGAATAAAGGTAGCCAGAGATTTTGCAGCTGAAAATGAGGTGGTTGTACTTTTAAAAGGTTATAATACTGTTATTACTGATGGAAATGTAGTAGCTGTAAACCCTACTGGAAATGCATCCATGGCTTCGGGAGGTATGGGAGATTGTCTTACTGGAATTATAGCTTCTTTTGCAGCTCAGAAATATTATATTTTTGAAGCGGCATACATAGCTGCATTTATACATGGATACTCCGGAGAAAAATTATCCCGTCATATGTTCTGCGTAAATGCCAGTCATATTTTAGAACAGCTTCCTTTTTCGATAAAAGAATTGATGAGATAGGATAAGAACTAAAAAAAAGTAATATCAAAGGATGTAATGGAATAGATTAATAGTAAAAAGCTGAAGATCAGGAGGCAGGCATGAGAAAAAAACTGTTAATACTAATAGGCATATCTTTTGTTTTACTTATTATCTTTTTATTTCAAGGGAGAGATATTCAAGATACGGAGAAAATAATATATTATTTAAAAGATTTGGATAGTTATAGCTGCAATGTCAATATTCGAATAGAAAATGACAAGCAGCAGATAAATTACAGTGGTAAACAGTATTATGACAGCAGATATGGAGATAGATTTGATTTAGGCAAAGATAGAATAATTGTCTACAAGGGAAATAAGATTTTTATTAAAGATGTTAATAATGGAGAGAAATACAGTATGGACAAAAATTTCAACAGTTTGTTTAAGTTCTGTTTTATAGAAGAGTATATATCACTTCTTTATACCAACGAAAAAATTGATAACTCTTTTAAAAAAATAAATAATGAACAGTATCAAATTGTGCATTTGGATATACCAGGTAATAATAAAAATATAAGTAAGGCTGAATTATACGTGAATTTAAAACATAATATACCAACTTACCTGAAAATATGTGATTCTAATGGTAAAAACAGAATAGATGTGGAATATACTGATTTCAAAGCAGATCCAGAATTGAAGGAGGATATGTTTAAGGTAAGCTAGCTTTGAAGTAAATTATATTCACAATTTTTATGAAAAAGGTATATAATTGATTTAGCATGTTAAAATTGTTTATTTTTATTCAATCAATTATGTATAGAGGTGATATATTTATGTTTAAAAATCATAGACCGGTATGGGAGGAAGTCAATTTAGATAATCTTGCATACAATATAGGTCAGATAAAATTGAAAGTAGGCAACAAGAGATTAATAGGAGTTGTTAAAGCTGATGCTTATGGACATGGAGCTGTAGAAGTTTCCCAGGTTCTGCTTGAAAATGGAGTGGAAAGACTGGCAGTAGCTGTTTTGGATGAAGCAATAGAGCTCAGGCAAAACGGGATTAAAGCACCTATAATGGTACTTGGTATACTACCCCCTACCCTTATTGATGACATAGTGGATTATGGTATAGAATCAATAGCTCCTTCATACGAATATGCCTGTCAGTTATCTAAGACAGCTGCAGATAAGGGAAAAATTGCAAAAATACACATTGCTCTGGATACGGGAATGGGCAGAATAGGATTTTTGATAAATGATGATAGTGTGGATGAAATTTATAAAATAAGTCAATTGCCAAACATAGAAATACAAAGCTTGTTCTCACATTTTTCCACAGCAGATGAGTTTGATAAAACATATTCTCATGAACAATTTGAAAAATATAAATTGCTTTACAACAAGCTGGTAGAAAGAAATGTAAAGATAAATATGAGAGATATAGCCAATAGTGCCGCTATAATGGAACTTCCGGATACCTATTGTGACTCAGTTAGACCCGGAATAATAATTTATGGTTATTATCCTTCCAATGAGGTAGACAAGAACCAGTTGAGCATAAAACCTCTTATGACCTTAAAAGCCAATGTAGTTCATGTAAAAACCATGGAAATTGGACAATATGTAGGATATGGAAGAAAGTTTAAATCCGAAAGAAAAAGTGTAATTGCAACTTTGCCTATAGGGTATGCAGATGGATATAGCAGAATGTTGTTTGGAAAGGCCAAAGTTATAATTAATGGAAAATTTGCTCCTGTAGTGGGAAACATATGCATGGATCAATGTATGGTGGATGTCACTGATGCAGGTGAAGTCAATGAGGGAGACGAAGTTGTGCTTATAGGGGAGAAAGATGGCCTCAGGTTTAATGCAGAGGATGTAGCACAAATCCTTGGAACTATAAGCTATGAGGTGCTTTGCATGATGAGCAAGAGGATTCCAAGAGTGTATATAAAAAACGGCAAGGTAATAAAAGTTAAAAACTACTTAATCAAGTGATAAAAATGGCTGCCGGCATTTCCATAAACCGGCAGCATATGTTACTGAATTGTTAAATCAAAATTACATATATGAATTATAATAACTCTTGTACACAGCCTTTGTGATAATTTATATAATTATGTAATATGTGCCTCAGGGTTGTATTATTTAATAAATCAAGTATACATTACTTTCATATATAACAAAATTATGAATATAAATTTAAAAATTGGTACAATATAATAACATGAATATATGAAATTATATCTATATTTAATATAGTATTACATAATTATTATGATTAGTTAATGCCTGATTAATATTGATTTTTCCAACGCAAGCATTCATTTGCAATATGTATGGGTGCGGTTTACAAATATTATAAATAAATTGATACATACAATATTTAAATTAATATCTGAAAATTTTTACATATAAATTATAATATGCTTAAGTGAGAATATTGAAAAGCTATATTAGAATAATTATAGAGATAAAAAGCCCTATGTAAAAAAATACAAGTAGAAAAATGATGAAATTGTACATAATTTCTTTGACATGATTGCAGATCTGGTACTATAATTGGATTGTGTATATCTTTTGCTTAGGGTAATAGGAGGTATTAATTTGTATATGTCAAATTCTAAAAGATTAGTAATAAACCTCTCAGAAACACTATATAATGAATTCAACAAGGCACTTAAGGAAGATTGCAAAAAAAGAAGTGAATTTATTAGAGAAGTTATCATATTATATATTAGTGAGAAAAAAAGGTTGAATAGAATATCAGAAATGGAAAAAGGATATAGGGAAATGGCACAACTTAATCTTGAATTTTCAGAAATGGGCTTTGCAAGTGACATGAAGGAATTTAAAGAATATGAAGCGAAGCTTTCGGAGAGTGATTTGCCAGATGACAACAATAGTGAAAAGAGGAGATATATTTTATGCTGATCTAAGCCCTGTAGTTGGGTCCGAACAAGGGGGGGTAAGGCCTGTTATTATCATACAAAATGATGTTGGTAATAAATATAGTCCAACCGTAATTGTTGCAGCTATTACCTCTCAGATAAATAAAGCAAAACTTCCGACTCATGTAGAAATATCTTCAGAGGCCTATGGTCTTAATAAAGATTCGGTAGTATTGCTGGAACAGATAAGAACTCTGGATAAAAGAAGATTAAAAGAAAAAATTGGTCATATGACAGATAATGATATGAAAAAAGTAGATAATGCACTTTTGGTAAGTGTTGGGCTTCAATGAGTTTTCAGTTGAATCCCAATAGCTTATAATTTTCTATAATTTTAATTTGGACATGGAACCTGGGTTCAGGTTTTTATTGTTGATTATAAGCCCCGGTGTTTAAAAACACAGGGGCAAAGTTTTACGTCTTTCATATATGTTAAAATAGAAATTTTGTGTTAAAATAAAATTATAGTTTTTCATTAGTAGTATCAGTAGGAGGTTGAAGTTGTGAAAAAAAACATAGAAGAGCTTAAGAAGGTTGCGTCAATTATAAGAAAAGACATAATAAAGATGCTGACCGAGGCTGGCTCAGGTCATCCAGGCGGTTCACTGTCGGCAGTGGAAATTTTAACTACATTATATTTTTATGAAATGAATGTTGATCCGGAAAAGGCTAGAGATTTAAATAGAGATAGATTTGTATTGTCAAAAGGGCATGCTGCTCCTGTACTGTACAGTGCTCTTGCTAGAAGGGGATATTTTAATGTAGAGGAATTAAAATCGCTTAGAAAGCTTGGTTCAATGCTTCAAGGACATCCTAATATGAATGAGGTCCCTGGAGTTGACATGTCTACAGGATCTCTAGGTCAGGGAGTGTCTGCAGCCGTTGGAATGGCACTAGGCGGTAAGATTGATAAAAAGAATTATAGAGTTTATACTTTATTGGGAGACGGAGAACTTGAAGAAGGTGAAGTCTGGGAAGCCTCTATGGCTGCAGCTCATTATAAGCTGGATAATTTGACGGCTTTTGTAGATGCCAATGGACTTCAGATAGATGGTACCTGTGAAGAGGTTATGTCTGCTTATCCTATTGGAGACAAATTCAAAGCATTTAAATGGCATGTTATAGAGGTTGATGGACATGATTTCAAGCAGCTCATAGATGCTGTTGAAGAAGCAAAATCAACTAAAGACAAACCAACTGTAATAGTCTGCAAGACTATTAAGGGCAAAGGAGTATCCTTTATGGAAAATCAAGTGGGATGGCATGGTTCGGCACCTAATATGGAACAATGTGAAGAAGCTTTAAAGGATATAGGAGGTGAAAAATAATGCCAAATAAAATAGCTACTAGAGAAGCTTATGGAAAAACCTTGGTGGAATTGGGAGCTGAAAATGAGAAAATAGTGGTTTTTGATGCGGATCTTTCAAAATCTACCAAAACTGCCGGATTTAAAAAAGCATATCCGGAAAGATTTATGGATATGGGAATAGCGGAAGCCAATATGATGGCAGCAGCAGCTGGAATATCCACCTGTGATAAAATACCTTTTGTAAGCACTTTTGCCATGTTTGCAACTGGAAGAGCTTTTGAACAGGTGAGAAATTCTATATGCTATCCAAATTTAAATGTTAAAATATGCGCTACTCATGCAGGAATTACTGTAGGAGAAGATGGAGCCTCCCATCAGTCTATAGAAGATGTATCACTTATGAGAAGCATACCTAATATGACAGTTATTTGTCCTAGTGATGCAGTGGAAACAGAAGCCGCAGTTAAAGCCGCAGCTGAAATGAAGGGACCTTGTTATATTAGACTTGGAAGATCAAAGGTATCTGTTATAAACGACAATGAAGATTACAAGTTTGAGATTGGAAAGGCTGTAAGACTGAGAGAAGGCAAAGATGCAGCTATCATCGCCACTGGAATAATGGTTGATGCAGCATTGGAAGCCTATAATACCCTGGCAGAAGAGGGAATAAAAGTATCAGTTTTAAATATTCATACAATAAAGCCCATAGATAAAGAGGCGATAGTCAAAGTTGCCAGACAAGCTGGTGTGGTTATAACGGCAGAAGAGCATAGTATTATTGGTGGATTGGGCTCTGCCGTATGTGAGGTTTTAAGCGAAAATCTGCCTACACCAGTTATAAGAGTAGGTGTCAAAGATACTTTTGGAGAAAGTGGAAAGCCGGAAGAACTTTTAAAAGCTTATGGATTGACTGGGGACCATATAGTGAAGGCTGTTAAAAAGGGATTGACCTTAAAGTAGATATGGTAAGGGTGTTATATGCAAGTTGTATAACACCCTTTTATTAATAATAATTTCATATAATTAACTTTTGGTTTTTTTCATTATTATGATATAATGGTCTTTGTAATGTACAAGCGTAGAAACTTGTTAAATATAAGGAGAGGTTTAGATGATACAGTTTAAAAACGTGAGCAAGGTTTACAATAGCAACATATTTGCATTATCTAATATAAATTTAGATATTCAAAAAGGAGAGTTTGTGTTTTTAGTTGGGCCTAGCGGTGCGGGAAAAACTACATTTGTGAAGACTATTTTAAAGGAAATTGAACCTACAACTGGAAGTATAATAGTTAATAATGTAGATATTACGAATTTAAAGAGAAGTCAAATACCTTTATATCGAAGAAAATTAGGAGTCGTTTTTCAAGATTTCAGGTTAATACCCACTCTCAATGTTTATGAAAATGTAGCTTTTGCTATGAGGGTCATTGAGTCTCCTTCAAGAGAAATAAGAAAAAAGGTTCCTATTGTATTGTCATTGGTTGGATTGGCTAATAAATATAAATCTTTTCCACACGAGCTTTCAGGAGGAGAACAACAGAGAATTTCCCTGGCAAGAGCCATAGTAAATAATCCATCCATATTAATAGCAGATGAACCTACAGGAAATTTGGATCCGGATACTTCAATGGATATAATGGACACTATAAATGATATAAATAAAGCTGGAACAACGGTATTAATGGCAACCCATGCAAGCAATATAGTAAATTCTATGAGAAAAAGAGTTATAGCAATAGAAAAAGGTATTATAGTAAGAGATGAGCAAAGGGGTGCATACGGTTATGAGGATTAATACCATGAGTTTTTTTATAAAGGATGCATTTAGAAGTTTAAGGAGAAATAAGACTATAAGTATAGCAGCAGCAGCAACAGTGGCGGCTACACTTTTTATATTTGGCATATCTATGCTTACAATGTTGAATATAAAGCAGGGAATATTGGAGATACAATCCAAGGTAGAAGTAAAAGTGTATTTGCAGGATAACATAACTACCCCTCAAAAAAGAAATATTGAAAATAAGATAAAGAGTGTAGATGGAGTAGTTAGTCTGGATTATGAAACAAAATCTCAAGCACTGAATAAATTTAAAAATCAACTGGGAGATCAGAATAAATCATTGGTGGAGGGATTGGATAAGGACAATCCAATTCCAGGTTCATATATAGTTAAGGTTGATAAGCCGGAAATTATCTCCACGGTAGTGAACAAGATAAATGGAATGCAGGGAATATATAGCATTCAGGATGGAAGAGGTATTGTAGACAAAATTATAACTATAACCAGAACTATAAAGTGGGCAGGAAGTATTATATTTATAATGCTTATTGGAGTTTCACTGTTTTTAATAGGAAATACCATAAAGATAACAGTTTATTCGAGAAGAAAAGAAATAGGCATAATGAAATATATTGGAGCTACGGATTGGTTCATAAGATGGCCTTTTATTATAGAAGGTATTATAATAGGTGTAATTGGGGCAATAATTTCCAATGTGGTACTGTATTATCTCTACAGGATAGTCTATGCCAAAGCTGCATCTGCATTTATAATGATGCAATTGATAAGTCCTCAGTATGTAATTACCAGTATTTTGGGCCTGTTTGTCCTGGCGGGTATAATCATAGGTGCAGCAGGAAGTGTAATGTCTATTAGAAAATTTTTAAATGTTTAAATTAATATAGCAGCTGTTCACTTGAAGGGTTGTTTCAAAATTTATTTTGAAACAACCCTTAGCTTTATAACTGTATTGCTAAAGTATTTATAAATATTTCTGCAAATTTATTTTTTTTAGTGTTATAATTATTTAAGATTTACATAAATACTATATAGTGTAGTGAATGTTTCAGAAAACGAGGTGGATAATTTGAAGAGTAGGAAAAAGTGGATAATCTGGACTGTAGTTGTTGTACTTGTGACAAATATTCTTACAATGTTTGGAACTACTAGTTTTATAAAAAGTACTCAGGGCAATGCAATAGGAGAGTTTTCAAAGTTATTTGAGGTTAGAAATCAGATATATAAATATTATGATGGCCCCATAAATGACAATGCACTGGTGGAGGGAGCCATTAAAGGAATGACTTCATCATTAAATGATCCATATACTGTATTTATGAATAAAAAAGAATATGATGATTTTAATGTTCAAACTGAGGGAAATTATAGCGGCATAGGTGTTCAAGTTATAACAAAAGATAACAATATTGTGATAGCGGGTGTATTTGACAACTCGCCTTCGAAAAAGGCCGGAATAATTGCAAATGATATAATTCAGAAGGTGAATGGAACTGCTGTAAGTGGAAAAGATGTGGATAAAGCTGTATCCCTTATGAAAGGCAAGGAAAATACAGAGGTTACTCTCACGTTGTATAGGAAGAATAAAGGCAGTTTTGATGTAAAGGTCAATAGACAGAAAATAGATATCTCTACAGTAACTGGTGAAATGCTTCAGGGTAACATAGGGTATATTCAAGTATCCATGTTTGACCAAAACACGGCTAAAAGTTTTAAGAACCAATTGGATAAATTGAAGGGTCAGGGAATGAAGTCTTTGATTGTAGATTTAAGAGATAATCCAGGTGGGCTTTTGGATCAATGTGTAGACATGGTTTCCAATTTTGTACCGAAAGACAAGGTAATAGTTTCAACCGTAGATAAATATAATAATAAAAAGGAATATAAATCAAAAGGCGGGGATTTTAATAATCTACCTTTGACTATACTTACCAATGGAAATACAGCTAGTGCTTCAGAAATATTTTCAGGAGCAGTGAGAGATTATAAACTTGGGACTTTAGTTGGAGAAAAGACTTATGGAAAGGGAGTCGTTCAGACCGTACTGGACACGGGAGATGGTACTGCACTTAAAGTCACCATATCCAAATACTATACTCCAAATGGTGAGAATATACACAAAAAGGGAATAAAACCTGATGTAAAAGTGGTATATCCGGAAACTCTCAAAAATTCCCCTTACGATAGAAACAAAGATCCGCAATTTAATAAAGCTTTGGATATAGCAAAAAGTAAAATAAAATAGAATTATAAATAATTTTGACGATTAATGAATATATAATTATAATATATTTGGGATTTTAAGTTAGACAGGTAAATTCTGTCTAACTTAGTTTATGGAGAGGGGAATTAGTTTTAATGATATTATTGTACACGTTGAAATCTATAGCTTTTGCACTAACGGAGCCATACCTGGTGTTAGTTTTAGCTATTCTGGTGTTTACATTATATAGGAAAAATAAACAGACAGTTATAATGCAAAAAATGATAATTGGAGAAGGAATTAATTCTCCTTTTGAACTTACAATATCTCAAATTGTAATAGGAATTTTTGGAGGTATACTGGCAAGTGTTATTATGTCCTATCTAGGGATAGTTTTTGACGAGAATTCAGCTGTGGATTTAATATTTTTAGCATCTATAGTCTTTATGTTTTTTAACTTAAGATTTATATGCTTTTCTTATTCTGGAGCAATATTGGGATTCCTAAGTCTTATATTGGCAATATCAGCGCAGACTTTCAATATTCCCAGTTTGGATTTTTTAAAAATAGATGTAGTGGCACTTATGAGTATGGTGGCTATATTGCATTTTGTAGAGGGAGTTCTGATTATATTGGATGGAAAAACAGGGGCAATTCCTGTTTTTTCAAGTAAAAATGGAAGTATAATAGGAGGATTTGCCCTCCAAAGATATTGGACGATTCCAGTTGCCATATTTTTTATTATTCACAATAAATCCATGATAGGCAGCTCATGGCAGGTATCTGTTCCTGGATGGTGGCCGTTGATAAACAGTTCCATACCATATAATGTTTTAAAAAGTGCAATAGTATCCTTAATACCATTTTATGCAGTAATGGGATATAACAGCGTAACTTTTACAAGGAATACCAAAGAAAAGTCGTTTATATCAGGTGGGCTTACAATAGGATACAGCATTGCTTTGCTGGGTATGGCACAGCTTGCAGTTTTAAACATCTGGTTAAAATTTTTGGTAGTGATATTTGCGCCAATAGCTCATGAGGGAGTTATAATGCTGCAGAGATATTTGGAAATGAAAAAAATGCCGAAATATGTAAGTAGCAGTGAAGGTATTATGGTACTTGCGGTGGCACCTAGTTCTCCAGCTAATGAAATGGGAATTAAAACCGGAGATTTACTGGTTGAAATAAACAATGAGAAAATCCAAAATGAGGATAAAATAGCAGAAGTTATTAGAGAATGTTCAAGTTTCATATGGTTTAAAGTAAAAAAGGCAGCTGGAAATTTTGAACAGGTTAGCTATAGTAAAATGAACAGTGATAAAAAATTGGGAATAGTATTCGTACCCAGAAAAATACCACCTAACAGCATGGTGGTAAAATTGGATAAAAATAAATTTTCTGACGTACTAGACAAGATAAAAAATAAAGATAAGGATGATTAAAAAAATGGGAACATTTAAAATACATTCTAAGTTTAAACCTACAGGTGATCAGCCTGAAGCTATAGATAACATAACAAGAGGTATTTTAAAAGAAGATAAATTTCAGACATTACTTGGGGTAACTGGTTCAGGCAAGACTTTTACCATGGCAAATATAATACAAAAAGTACAAAAGCCGGCCCTTGTACTTGCCCATAATAAAACACTGGCATCACAGCTATGTTCAGAATTTAGAGAATTTTTTCCTGAAAATAGCATAGAGTATTTTGTTTCTTATTATGATTATTATCAACCGGAAGCTTATATACCTCAGACGGATACCTATATAGAAAAGGATGCATCAATAAATGATGAGATTGATAAATTAAGGCATTCTGCCACATCTGCCCTTCTTGAAAGAAGAGATGTAATAGTGGTGGCTTCTGTATCTTGTATTTATGGACTTGGTAATCCAGAAGAGTATAAGAAATTGACATTGTCCTTAAGACCGGGCATGATAAAAAACAGGGATGATGTGTTGAAAAAATTAGTGGAGATACAATATGAAAGGAATGATATAAACTTTATAAGGGGAACCTTTAGAGTAAAGGGAGATATAGTTGATATATTTCCGGCTTCATCTACGGATCATGGAATAAGGGTGGAGTTTTTTGGAGATGAAATTGATAGGGTAAGGGAATTTGATGTTTTGACGGGAAAAACCATTGGAATTAGAAATCATGTTTCTATATTTCCTGCATCCCATTTTGCCACTTCTAAGGAAAGACTTGAAATAGCTATAAAAAAAATAGAGGAAGAACTTGAAGACAGGCTTGTGGAACTTACGTCTCAGGATAAGTTGCTTGAGGCCCAGAGATTAAAACAGAGAACTAATTTTGATATAGAAATGATGCGTGAAGTGGGATATTGCAGTGGAATTGAAAATTATTCCAGAATATTGGACGGAAGGGCAAAGGGCAGCCCTCCTCAGACTCTCATAGATTATTTTCCAAAAGATTTTTTGCTTTTTATAGATGAAAGTCACGTTACACTTCCACAGGTTAAGGCCATGTATGCAGGAGACAGATCCAGAAAAGATTCTCTGGTGCAATATGGATTCAGGCTCCCATCTGCTTATGACAACAGGCCTCTTAAATTTCAGGAATTTGAAAAAAAAATAAACCAGGTTGTGTTTGTAAGTGCCACTCCTTCAGACTATGAATTAGAACATTCCCAAAATGTAGTTCAGCAGATATTAAGACCTACTGGCCTTTTGGATCCGGAAATTATAGTAAAACCTATTAAAGGTCAGATAGATGATCTTTACAACAGCATACAGGAAACTGCTGCCCGTGGTTACAGAACTCTTGTCACCACTCTTACGAAGAAAATGGCAGAGGATTTGACGGATTATTTTAAGGATATGAATGTAAGGGCAAGATACCTTCATTCTGGTATAACTACTATAGATAGAATGAAAATAATAAGAGATTTGAGAAAAGGTGAATTTGACGTTTTAGTGGGAATCAATCTTTTAAGAGAGGGACTTGATATACCGGAAGTTGCGTTGGTTGCCATTTTGGATGCGGATAAAGAGGGATTTTTAAGATCGGAAAGATCTCTCATACAGACCATAGGAAGGGCAGCCAGAAATTCTGAAAGCAAGGTTATAATGTATGCGGATACTATTACAAATTCCATGGATAAGGCTATAGGTGAAACAAAAAGAAGAAGAAGAATACAAATGGACTATAATAAAAAAAATGGTATTATACCACAAACTATCCATAAGGATATCAGGGAAGTTATAGAATCAACTATGGTTTTAGAAGAGAAACAGGAATATAATAGTTTGAAAGAGGCTGTAAAAGCAGATAATGAAAAAATAGAGGAACTTATAAAAGCCCATGAAAAGCAAATGAGATCAGCAGCTAAGGAACTTAGATTTGAAGAAGCTGCAAAATTAAGAGATATAATAACAACGTTGAAGAAACAGAAAAATAAGAAACCTATGTAAAGAGAATTAAAATACCTAAGGAGTTAAACCAATGAAAGATAGCATAGTGATAAAAGGCGCCAAAGTCCATAATTTGAAAAATATCAGCTTAACTATACCAAGGGACAAATTAATAGTTTTTACCGGCCTTTCAGGATCGGGAAAATCTTCATTGGCCTTTGATACTTTGTACGCAGAAGGGCAGAGAAGGTATGTGGAATCATTGTCTGCCTATGCCAGGCAATTTTTAGGTCAGATGGATAAACCGGATGTAGAATATATTGAAGGATTGTCACCTGCTATATCCATAGATCAAAAGACAACCAGCAGGAATCCACGTTCTACAGTTGGGACGGTTACTGAAATATATGATTATCTGAGACTTTTGTATGCACGTATAGGTGTACCTCATTGTCCAAAGTGCGGCAAGGAAATAACTCAGCAAACTGTAGATCAGATGGTAGACAGAATTATGAGTATGTCTGAAAAAACCAGGATACAGGTACTTTCGCCCATAGTAAAAGGACGAAAAGGCGAGCATGTAAAAGTATTAGAAAGCATAGTAAAAAATGGATTTGTAAGGGCAAGAATTGACGGAGTTACAGTAGATCTGGAAGATGAAGAAGTAAAACTGGAGAAGAATAAAAAGCATACCATTGAAGTAGTAGTAGACAGACTTATAATCAAAGAGGAAATAAGGAGCAGATTGGCAGGTTCCATAGAAACTGCACTTAAATTGTCAGATGGTGTAGTTATAATAAATATTGTAGATGGGGAAGATATGCTTTTCAGTGAAAAGTTTGCATGTCCTGATTGTGGTATAAGTATAGAAGAAATTACTCCCAGGACCTTTTCTTTCAACTCACCTTTTGGAAAATGTGATACCTGTGACGGACTTGGAACTTTACTGGAGATAGACAGTAATCTGGTCATACCCGACAAAAAAAAGAGTATTTTGGACGGAGCCGTCATGCCCTGGGGGGAAGGAAGCTTAAAAGAGGATTCCTGGACTTTCAGCATATTAAAGGCCCTTTCCAGCAAATACAGGTTTAAATTGGATACCCCTATAGAAAAACTCAGTCCTAAGGTTTTAGATATACTTTTGTATGGACTGCGGGGAGAGAAGATAAGAGTTAAATATAAAAAGGAAAATAGAATAATGGAATTCAATCATTCCTTTGAAGGTATAGTGAATAATTTAAAGAGAAGATACATGGAGACAAATTCCGATTATATAAAAAGGGAAGTAGAAAATTACATGAGTGACAATCCATGCCCATCCTGTAAGGGAGCTCGATTGAATCCAGGTGCACTGTCTGTTACAGTGGGAGGAAAGAACATATTTGAATTCTGCAGTATGTCTATAAAAGACGAGCTGAAATTTTTCAAGGAGATAAATCTGTCGGAGAAGGATAAGATCATAAGCGATCAGGTGCTTAAAGAAATAAACAACAGGCTTGAATTTTTAATAGATGTAGGGTTGGATTATTTGACTCTTTCAAGAACAGCTGGAACTTTGTCAGGAGGAGAAGCCCAGAGAATAAGACTTGCAACACAAATAGGCTCCGGACTGGTAGGTGTGCTTTATATATTGGATGAACCCAGTATAGGGCTTCATCAGAGAGACAATGACAGGCTTATTGCCACATTGAAGCATTTAAGGGATTTGGGAAACACCCTCATAGTTGTGGAACATGATGAAGATACCATGAAACAGGCAGATTTCATAGTAGACATAGGACCTGGGGCAGGAGAACACGGTGGAGAGGTAGTTGCAGCAGGACCCATTTCAGATATTATGAATTGTAAGAGATCCATAACGGGGCAGTATTTGACAGGCAGGAAAAAAATAGAGGTCCCAAAGTACAGAAGAGAAGGCAATGGAAAATATATAAAAATATTAGGGGCCAGACAAAATAATTTGAAAAATATAAATGTGGATTTTCCACTGGGAATATTTAATTGTGTTACCGGCGTATCTGGTTCGGGAAAAAGCACCTTGGTAAATGAGATATTGTATAAAGCCCTGCATAAGAAGTTAAACAATTCAAGGGACAATCCAGGGGCTCATGAAAGTATTTTGGGAATAGAGAATATAGACAAAATTATAAATATAGATCAAAGCCCTATAGGAAGGACTCCCAGATCAAATCCTGCCACTTATACAGGAGTATTTGATATAATAAGAGAAGTATTTTCAAATACAGCTGAGTCTAAGATGAGAGGATATAAACCTGGAAGATTTAGTTTTAATGTGAGGGGCGGCAGATGCGAGGCCTGCGGTGGTGACGGAATAATAAAAATAGAGATGCAGTTTTTGTCGGATGTATATGTTCCATGTGAAGTATGCAAGGGGAAAAGATATAACAGGGAAACCCTTCAAGTAAAGTACAAGAATAAAAATATTGACGATGTACTGAATATGACTGTAGAAGAAGCCTTGGAATTCTTTCAAAATATACCTAGAATAAAAAATAAATTGCAGACATTGACAGATGTGGGGCTCGGATACATTAAATTAGGGCAGCCTTCCACACAACTATCTGGAGGTGAAGCCCAGAGAATTAAGTTGGCTTACGAATTGTCTAGGAGAAGTACGGGAAAGACACTGTACATATTGGACGAACCTACTACAGGGCTTCATATAGATGATGTAAGCAAGCTTATAAATATACTCCAGAGAATTGTGGATATAGGTAATACAGTGGTGGTTATAGAACACAATTTAGATGTTATAAAGTGTGCAGATTATATCATTGATCTTGGACCTGAAGGTGGGGAAAAAGGTGGTATTGTTATTTGTACCGGTACTCCAGAGCAAATAGCTGAAAATAAGAGCTCTTATACGGGACAATACTTAAAAGAAATGTTATAATTTATATAAAGGCTAGCATAGGCACACTTATAATGCTAGTCTTTCTATGTGTTAAGGAGGATACTTTTAAATGGATCTGAGTAAATTGAGTATGATTTTTAAAATTGTGATCATAGGTATAGTTTATATTATAATATTTTGGGCATTAAGAATAATGTATAAGGATATAAAAGTTGGAAGCAGAAGACCTAGGGGTGTAAGCAGAAAATCTTTTGGACTTGAAGTGGTCAATCCGGGCAAAAATTCAAATCTTAGAAAAGGTGCTGTAATTCCAGTGAGAAGGGAAATAACCGTGGGTAGGAAAAATGATAATCAGCTCATATTGGAAGATCCCTATGCATCAGGACATCATGCGAGAATATATGTAAAAAACGGGAAAGATTGTATATTGGAGGATCTGGAAAGTACCAATGGTACTCTTTTAAACGGCAAAAAACTTAGGGGAAAACATTATCTGGCTTCTGGAGATGAAATCAGAATAGGAAATACGTCTTTTAAGGTCATAGAATAATTTTATTAAAATAACTTATGGTATTTGGTGATTTTATGGATTTTTATAAAATTGCTGTAAATAGGTGGGTGGTGAAAGTATTGGACACTAGTAAGGATGAAAAAAAATTATTGAGGTATACATACCTTTTATGTTTTATATGTTTTTTCAATTTGGCAATAATAAAACAACCTTTTGATAAGGGTGCCATGGTAATGGCACTGGTAACTTGTTTACTTATAGGATATTCTTATTTTGTAATAAGAAAATTTTTCTCCGATGGAGATAAATATATATTTATCTTTTCAAGTATACTGGCAGTTATAGGCATGGTCATGCTGTACAGAATAAACATGACAGTTGCAATCAAACAGATAATTTGGTTTGCAGTAGGGGTCACAGGATTTATACTCATTGTAGTTTTAATGCCTGATACCAGTAGATTTAGCAAATATAAATACATATATCTGGTGTTTACGCTGATATTTATGGGAATGGGTAGTTTTGCAGGAACTGAAGTAAATGGTTCTAGAAACTGGGTTGATTTAGCTGGATTTCAATTTCAGCCATCGGAATTTGGAAAACTGTTTTTGGTGGCATACTTAGCTTCTGATCTAAAGGATTATAAAAATTTTAAAAACCTCATAATGCCTGCACTGGTGGTAATGGCATCTCTTGTGTTTATGGTAATTCAAAAGGATTTGGGATCCGCCCTTATATTTTTTGGAATAGCTATAACCATGCTTTATATAGCTACTTCCAAGTTCAAGTATGTAATAATCTGCTTTTTGTTATCTTCAGCAGGAGCTGTGCTAAGTTATAAATTGTTTGCTCATGTGAGAACCAGGGTCATGATATGGAAGAACCCCTGGCCCTATGCAAATGATCAAAGTTATCAAATTGTTCAGTCCATGTTTTCCATAGCATCTGGAGGGCTTACGGGAACGGGGCTGGGACTGGGTCATCCGGAATATGTGCCCATAAATACTACAGATTTTATATTTGCAGTGCTTTGTGAAGAACTTGGCATGTTGATTGGGTTTGCTATAATAATATTGTATTTTTTATTGTTTTATAGATGCATGAGAGCTGCAGTATATGGCAATGATGAATTTTCAAGACTTTTAGCCGTGGGATATAGTGCCATGATTGCATCACAGGTGCTGGTTATAGTTGGTGGTGTGATGAATGCAATTCCACTTACGGGTATAACGCTGCCTCTTGTGAGCAGGGGCGGAAGCTCCATGTTAATAACGTTTTTTTCATTGGGTATAATTCAGAAGATATCAGAAGAGGGTAGGTAGCAGCATGAATAATATATTGAATAATATAAAAAAAGTAATGCTGGTTTTTTTAATATGCTTTGTAGCACTTATTTCTTACATGACTTATTTTGAGATCTTAACAGGTCCTCAAATAGTAAACAGTCCTTACAACAGGAGATTGTGGATAAAAAGGAATGAAGTGCTTAGGGGAACCATATATGATAGAAATGGAAATGCGCTTACTAAAAGTGAACCAATAAATGCAGAAACTCAAAAGAGGGAATACACAGGAGGGGCGATGTTCGCCCATGTACTGGGATATGTTGATATTAAATATGGGATTACAGGACTTGAAAGAAAATACGATGAGGAATTGATGTCTTCAAATATTCAGGACAGTATAAAAAGCTTTATTGAAAATAAAGGCAAGGTTCAGAAGAAAGTGGGATATAGCTTGAAGACTACCTTGGATTTAGATACCCAGCAGAAGGCTTATGATTTATTGGGTGATAACAGAGGGGCAGTTGTAGCTTTAAATCCTAAAACGGGAGAAGTAATAGCTATGGTATCAAAACCTTCCTTTGATCCAAATGACCTGCAAAATACCTGGAAGCAGTTAAATGAAGATACCACCAAACCTCTTTTAAATAGAGCTACAGCAGGGCTATATCCTCCTGGTTCCACTTTTAAGACTGTAACTGCTATAAGCGCTCTGGAAAATATACCTGGTGTTCAAAACAGATATTTTCAGGATACTGGTGAGTTGCCTCTTGGAGGAGGGTATTCACTGCACAATTTTGATGGAGAAGTTCTTGGAAATATTAATTTCAAAGATGCCTATACTCATTCCAGCAATGTATATTTTGGTTCACTTGGGATTGAACTTGGTAATGACAAATTGAAACAAACTGCAGAGAAGTTGTTTTTTAACAAGGAAATTCCAACAGACGGTATACCTGTAGAGCCAAGTAAATTTCCAGCACTTAAATCCTATGAAAAGGGAAGTATAGCTCAAAGTGCCATAGGACAGAGCAGCGACTTGGCAAGTCCACTTCAAATGGCAGTGATTACAAGTACTATAGCAAACGATGGAATCTTGATGAAACCTCATTTGGTAAGTGATGTACTTACAAGTACGGGAGAAGAAGTAAAAAGTATACAGCAAGAGCAAGTAGGACAGTTGATTTCTACAGGTACAGCAGATACCATGAAGGATCTTATGAGATCTGTTGTAGAATCGGGAACAGGGATTAATGCTTCTGTGGGTGGAATACAGGTAGCTGGAAAGACAGGAACGGCGGATAATGAGTCCTTGGGCAAAAATTCGCCGCCTCATTCCTGGTTTATAGGTTTTGCACCTTATGATGATCCACAGATAGCTGTGGCAGTAATTGTAGAAAATGGAGGACAGGGAGGCAAATTAGCTGCTTCCATAGCTTCGGAAGTTATGAGAACGGCCCTTAGAAAATAATTAAAATGTAAATTACCCGGGAAATTTTGTTGTAAAAGGTGAAGCCCTTCTGAATTTAATGTTATAATATAGTCAATAAAAGGGTTATTGAAATCAAAAGGATGAAAATTGTCTAATATTATGACAGATGAGAAGGAGAAAATATGAAGGGTAAAACTCATGCAGGTATGGGGATAGTCACTTATTTATCCATTTATAACATGCTTCCGGGCAAATTTAATTATATGGGATTATTATTGGTGGCCTTTGCATCCATACTGCCGGATGTAGATCATCCTAAAAGCATGATAAACAAGTATGTGCTTCCTTTTAAAAATAAGCTTACAAAAGTTATTCTATATGGCTGTGTGGGGGTAACACTTATCTGGTATGATTATTTATATACCCATTCCCCCATAATAAAAGCTATTGGAATATCCTTTTTGATAATAGCGGTATCTTCTCATAGAAGCGGTCTCACTCACAGTTTGACGGGTATGATAATTTTCTCTTTTATTGTGGGATACCTGGGTAATATGTATAATATACACTATCTGGTGTATTATTTTATGATAGGCTATGGAATGCATTTGTTATGTGATATGGTTACAAATAAGGGAGTACCATTATTTTACCCTTTTAGAAGCAAGAAAATCAAGTTGCCTCTCACCTATAGAAGCAACTCAAAGGTTGGTTCTGCTATAGAGGAGCTTTTGATGATATTTGGACTTTTGTTTACAATATATAGACTTCCGGTTATATTTTATAAATAGTTTTAGGAGTGAATTCGGTGTTTGATTTTCAATATCAGTTAAAAGTATTGCCAGATAGACCTGGAGTATATTTGATGAAAAATTCTTTGGGAGAAATCATATATGTAGGTAAGGCAAAGATTTTAAAAAACAGAGTCAGGCAGTATTTTCAGAGTTCAAAAAATCATTCTGAAAAAGTAAAAGCCATGGTTAAACATATTTCTGAATTTGAGTATATCGTAACGGATTCAGAGATGGAAGCCCTTATTTTAGAATGTAATCTGATTAAAAAGTATAGACCACGGTATAATATACTTCTGAAGGATGATAAAAGATATCCTTTTTTAAAGATAACTGTAAATGAAGATTTCCCAAGAATAATATATGCCAGAACTGTGGCGAAGGATGGATCGAAGTATTTTGGACCTTATATAAGTCCTTCTTCTGTGTATGAGACTATGGAGATTATAAAAAAGATATTTCCCATAAGAACCTGCAGGTTTTCCATAAAAGAAGGGGAGAAAAAAACAAGACCTTGCTTGAATTATTATATAGGTCTTTGCGAGGCTCCCTGTGAAGGACATATAACTAAAGAAAAGTATAGAAGAATAGTGGATGGAGTCATAGATTTTTTATCCGGAAAAAACAGGGATATAATAAGGAATTTGAAAGCCGATATGAATTCTGCTTCAGAAAATCTTGAATTTGAAAAAGCGGCAGAACTGAGAGACAAGATACTTGCTGTGGAAAAAGTTATTGAAAAGCAGAAAATAACTACGGTTGGGTTTGAAAATGAAGATTTCATAAACATATACTCTGATGGAAAAGACAGCTGTCTGCAAGTGTTCTTCTTAAGATCCGGCAAAATAATTGGAAGAGAGCATTTTATTGTAGAAAATACAGTGGATTTGTCTCAAAGTGAAATAATGGCAAATTTTATAAAGGAGTTTTACGGAGGTGCGGCATATATAGGCAAGACTATATATGTCCCAGAGGTGGATGATATTGGTTTGCTGGAAGATTGGCTCAGCATGAAGAAAGGTTCCAATGTATACATTAAAATACCGCTGAAGGGCGACAAAAAGGCAACTTTGGATTTAGTGCAAAAAAATGCCAGGACTATGCTGCAAAACTTCAAATTAAAATTTATTCAGGATAAAAAACTATATGATACTTCACTTGAGGAGCTTTCAGAAGTACTTAAGCTGGAGGACATTCCACATAGAATAGAAGCCTACGATATATCCAATATTCAAGGGGTGGATTCAGTAGGTACAATGGTGGTGTTTGAAAATGGAAGGCCTAAAAACAGTGACTATAGGAGATTTAAAATAAACACTGTGACGGGAGCAAATGATTATGACAGCATGAGGGAAATACTTAAAAGAAGGTTTCAACATGGACTGGAGGAAATAGAGAAGATAAAGAAGAGAAATCTGGAGTTAAGTGCTGGAAAGTTCTGTGTGTTTCCTGATTTAATCCTCATGGATGGAGGAAAAGGGCAGATAAATGTAGCTCTTGAAGTATTGAAAGAGTTTAATATAGATATACCGGTGTGTGGAATGGTAAAGGATGATAGACATAGAACCAGGGGCCTTATATACAACAATGAAGAACTTCTCATAGGTCACAGTTCCAATGTAATCAAGCTTATTGCCAGAATACAGGATGAGGTTCACAGGTTTGCCATAGCATACCACAGAAGCCTTAGAAACAAGAGAGTGCTTCATTCCGTACTTGAAGACATACCCAATGTGGGAACAGCTAGAAGGAAGTCACTTTTAAAAAAATTTGGAAGTATAGAAAATATAAAAAGTGCAAATTTGGAGGAACTGGTGGCTACACCTTCTATAGATAGACATACAGCAGAGAATATAATTCTTTATTTTAAAAATGGTAAAAATTAATATATTTCAATTTAATGGGTAAAATGTAATATACACGAACATGTAGTTCTTGATTAAGGAGTATACATACATTATACTAAATATAATACTTAATTTTAATTTTCGAGGAGAATATTTACAATGAATAAGTTTAAAAATTTTGCTATAAAGTTAGAGAAAATATTGAATGAAGAGGATATAAAAATAGATGAACCTATGAAGAATCATACTTCTTTTAAGGTAGGGGGGCCTGCAGATATACTGATTACCCCCAAAAGCTTTCAACAGGTGATAGATGTTATAAATTTATGCAAGGAAGATAGTATACCCTTTTTTATAATGGGGAATGGTTCCAACTTGCTTGTGAGGGATGGCGGAATAAGAGGCATAATAATTAAACTTATAAAGTTAAATAACATTGAAGTTCAGGGAAATAAAATCACCTCAGGAAGTGGTACATCTTTAAAAAAAATCTCAACAGAAGCTTTGAACAACAGTTTAACAGGGCTTGAGTTTGCCTGCGGAATTCCCGGAAGTGTAGGTGGAGCAGTTACCATGAATGCAGGTGCCTATAATGGGGAAATCTCTAATGCAATAGAAAGTGCGAAGATCATAGATGATTGCGGAGAAGTGAAGATATTGAATAAAGAGGAATTGAAATTGGGATATAGGATGAGTTCTATATTAATGTATGGATACACCGTTTTAGAAGTGAACTTCAATTTAAAAAAGGGAGAATATGAAAAAATAAAAAATCGTATGGATGATTTAAATAGAAGAAGAAGTGAGAAACAACCACTGGAATATGCATCTGCAGGAAGTACTTTTAAAAGACCGGTGGGTCATTTTGCTGCTAAATTAATAGAAGACAGCGGGTTAAAAGGTGAGAATGTGGGAGACGCCCAGGTCTCTCAAAAACATTCAGGATTTATAATAAATAGAGGTAATGCTACTGCCAGGGATATTTTAAATTTGATAGGGATTGTACAGCGCAGAGTAAAAGAAAAATTTGATGTGAATCTTTATACCGAAGTTAGAATTATAGGAGAAGACTAAAATACAAAATTTCTGTAAGCAAGTGGAGAATTTTGGTGCCCGTACTGCACTTGATTCTCCTTTTTAAGCCATATTTATTCTTATAATTCATTGTGCTATAATTAAAAAAAGTAAAGATGCTAAATATTTGTTGGTGGAGGGATGCAGCTATGAGATTTGTTATAGTGACGGGATTATCCGGAGCTGGAAAAACTCAGGCAGTGAGAAACTTGGAAGATTTAGGATTCTTTTGCGTAGATAATCTCCCCCCTACCCTTATACCTAAATTTGCAGAGGCCTGTTATCAAACAGATGGCAAAATAGATAAAATAGCTCTAGTAATAGATATAAGGGGAGGGCAGTTTTTCGATGATATATTTGAAAGTTTAAATTATATAAAAAGAGAAGGATATAAATATGAGATATTATTTTTAGATGCTTCAGACGAGGTTCTTGTTAAAAGATTTAAAGAGTCCAGAAGAAAACATCCACTGGCTCCTGATGGCAGAATTTTAAAGGGAATACTTATGGAAAGAAACAGGCTTAGAGATATAAAAGACAGGGCGGATAATATAATAGATACTTCAAAGCTTGCAACCAGGGAGCTGAGAGAAGAAATAACAAAAATATACTCAGAAGAAGGTCAGATTGAGACCCAATTGATGATAACTGTGCTTTCTTTTGGATTTAAATACGGTATACCTGTGGATTCAGATTTGGTGTTTGATGTAAGGTTTCTGCCAAATCCTTTCTATATTTCTGAATTAAAAAGGTATTCGGGAAAAGATAAACCTGTAATAGATTATATAATGAATTTCAAAGAAACATTGGTATTTATAGATAAGCTGGAGGATATGCTGGAATTTCTAATTCCCAATTATTTAAAAGAAGGTAAGAGACAGCTTATTGTATCCATAGGATGTACTGGAGGAAGGCATCGTTCTGTCACTATTGCAAATGCTATTTACAGTAGGTTAAAAGCCAATGGACATAAAGTCAATATAGACCACAGAGACATTGAAGAAGATGTAAATAATAAAGGTGGTAAAAAACTATGAGGATTGTAGATTGGCTTAGACCTGGCATAAAGGTTAAAAGATGGGTCATGCTTGGAGCCATGGGAGTGTTATTTATAATATTTGGGGTGATAGAATTTGTAAATAGGAGATTTTACAGTTTTTATTATATATCCTTTTATATATTTTTAATTATATCGGGAATTTTTGTAGTATATATTTCTATAACTCAGGGAATGCGTTCTATAATAGCTTTAATAAATAAAGGATATTTAAGTGTGTCTTTGGACTCCAAAAAGTTGGAAAATCTCATATATGAAAAGCGTCTTTTGGTAAAGGGGCCCAAGATTGTGGCCATAGGCGGAGGTACAGGGCTTTCCACCATGCTGCGAGGACTTAAGTATTACACTTCAAACATAACTGCCATAGTGACTGTAGCAGACGATGGAGGAGGTTCCGGTGACTTGAGAGAGGATCTGGGAATGCTTCCACCTGGGGATATAAGGAACTGTATACTTTCCCTTGCAGATACCGAACCGCTTATGGAGGATTTACTTCAGTACAGGTTCAAGGATGGGAGATTGAAGAACCAGAGCTTTGGAAATTTATTTTTAGCGGCTATGGATGGAATATCGGCAAATTTTGAGGAAGCTGTTCATAAGATGAGCTCCGTTCTTGCAGTAACGGGAAAGGTGATGCCTGTTACTCTGGATAATTTGGTTTTAAAAGCAAAACTTAAAAATGGATCCATTGTGGAAGGAGAATCTAATATTCCTAAACAGGCTATTGCACAGAATAGTGTTATAGACAAGATATTTATAGAACCTGAAGATGCCAGGGCCTTAAAGGAAGCAGTGGATGCCATACTGGAAGCAGATGCTGTAATATTGGGGCCGGGCAGTCTTTATACCAGTGTAATTCCCAATCTTTTAGTTAGGGATATAGCTGGTGCTGTACGAAATACCAGTGCCATAAGGCTTTATGTATCAAATATAATGACTCAGCCTGGTGAAACGGATGGCTTTTCCGTAGAAGATCATATAAGAACTATTTTTGATCATATAGGCAGCGGCATAATGGATTATGTAATCGTAAATGTAGGTAAAATAGACAGGGAACTGGAAGGAAAATATAAAGAAGAAGAATCCCATCTGGTTAAAATAAATGAAGAGTTAATTTCTTCACTTGGAGTAAAGGCAATAGAAGGGGACTTTATAAGTATTAAAAATGGATTGATAAGACATAATTCTGAAAAATTAGCTTCTATATTGATAGAAACTATCATGGATAAAAAACTCTTGTATGATAGAAAGAAGATAATAGAATATTTCTATCTATCAGAGAGATTAAAGGAAATGAAGAGATAAATGGGAGAATAGATATGTCGTTTTCATTAAAGGTAAAAAATGAGATTTGCAGGTATACGGATATGAGCAGAGAAGAAGCCGCAGCAGAATTATCCGCAATAATGAAAGTAAGTGGAACTTTACTTTTAGGCCGCATCAAGGAATTTAGTTTTAAGATAATTACAGAAAATGCGGCAATTACTAGATTCCTTTTTAAAGTATTAAAAAATAAATTTAACATACATACAAAGATATTAGTTAAAAAAAGTAATTCCTTAAAAAAAAATAATGTATATGAGATAATTATAACAGAAGACGAGAATGTTAAATCACTGCTCAAAGAAGTGGGAATTTTAAAAGAGGAAGAAAATATATTTTCTTTAGATTACAGTATACCGAAAAATATGGTAGAAACTGATTCACTTAAAAGAGCATATATAAGAGGGGCTTTTTTGGGAGGGGGAAGTATCAGTAATCCGGAAAAAACTTACCACCTGGAATTTGTAACTCACAATGAGGTATATGCAGGGGATTTAAGTCACCTTATAAATGAATATGGCTTGAATTCCAAGGTGATACAGAGAAAAAACAGTTTTATAGTATATATTAAAGAAGGAGAACAGATTGTAGATCTTTTAAGTATAATAGGAGCTTACTCTGCACTTTTAAATTTGGAAAATATAAGAATAGTAAAAGAAATGAGAAATAATGTGAACAGGCTTGTAAATTGTGAAACTGCAAATTTAAGTAAAACTGTTAACGCATCAGTAAGACAGGTGGAAAGCATAAAACTTATACAAAAGAAAATAGGTTTAAATAGACTCCCTAAAAATTTAAGGGAGGTTGCAGAATTAAGATTAAATTATCCAGATGAATCTTTAAAAGAATTGGGTGAAATGCTGGATCCCAAGGTAGGTAAATCGGGAGTAAATCATAGATTAAGAAGAATTGAAAAAATAGCAGGAGAATTTAGAAAAGAAAGGTAGGAACAGAGTATATGTCGAAGCATGAAGATATAATAAAATATATACTTTCACTGGAAGTCGGCACTAAGATTTCAGTTAGAAGTGTGGCAAGTGAATTAGGTGTCAGCGATGGAACAGCATATAGAGCTATAAAAGATTCTGATACTCTGGGGATAGTTACTACCATTCCAAGGGTCGGGACCATTAGAGTGGAGAAAGTTGAAAAGAAAAATATAGAGGCCCTAACTTATGGCGAAGTGATAAACGTGGTGGATGGAAGTTTGCTGGGAGGTAAAAATGGAATACATAAAATACTTCACAGCTTTATAATAGGGGCAATGACTATAGAAGCCATGAAGGGATATATAAGGAAGGACTGCCTGGTTATAATAGGGAACAGGGAAGAAGCACAAAAACTTGCGCTCTTAAATGATGCAGGTGTTCTTATAACCGGAGGTTTCGAATGCAGCAATGAAATAAAAAACCTGGCAAATGAAAAATGTCTTCCTATAATATCCACCAGTTATGATACTTTTACTGTAGCTAGTATGATAAACAGGGCTATTTCGGAAAACTTGATAAAAAAGGATATAGTTCTTGTAGAAGATATAATGGAAGATAATTCTTGTTACCTGGAAATTACAGATACAGTTGAAAAGTGGAAAAAAATAATGCAGGAAGTTAAGCATGAGAGATATCCTGTAGTAGACAGTGATAAAAGAGTGGTGGGAATTGTGTCCTTAAAGGATTTGTCAAATCATCAGACAGATATTGAGCAGATAGGCAAGATAATGCATAAGGACCCCATTACGGTGACGCCTAAAACTACAGTGGCCTATGCAGCCCACATAATGGGCTGGGAGGGGATAGAGCTTTTTCCCGTAGTAAAAGGCAAAAAACTAGCAGGTGTTATAACAAGAAGAGATGTGATAAAGGCACTTCAATATATGGCAAGGCAGCCTCAGGCAGGAGAGACTCTTGAAGATTCCATACTAAAAGAATTTGAATTCAAAATTGAGGATAATGTGGCACATTTTATTGGAAAAATAACTCCTGAAATGCTGGATCCTATAGGCACTGCTTCATGGAGCACACTGAACATGTTATTGTCAACTATGGCAATTGTGATTCTGAGACAAAAAAACAATGCGAATATACTGGTTGACAGTATAAATACATATTTTATGAAGCCTGTGCAAGTTGATAGTGAAATTGATATATATGTAAATACAATAGATGAAGGCATAAATTATTGTAAAGTGGAAGTTGACATGTTTGATGTCAGTAAGGATATAGTGGGAAAATGCATTTTATCTGCAAGAATGATAAGGAGGTGATAAATTATGTTTATTCATGTGGTCTTTTTTAAATTAAAAGAAAGAAATCAGGAGAATATGGAAAAGGTCAAGAACATATTGATGCGTGTGGAGGGTAATGTACCTACTTTAAATACAATAAAGGTGGGTACGGATGTAGTGGAATCCGAAAGGTCCTATGATGTAGCTTTAATTGCCACTTTTAATTCCCGCCAGGATATGGATGCTTATCAAGTTCATCCAGTGCATGTAAATGAAGTACAGGCTAATTTAAAACCATTGGTCAGCTCTTCGGCATCTGTAGATTTTAACAGTTAATGGTCAGGGAGTAGGATAATTAGGTCTGGATTAAATCTAATTATCCTGATGCTCCTCCAAACAAGGGGGTAATTTGATTATGGAGGAAAAATGTAAATGGGTGAGTTTGCACCAACATACGGAATATTCTCTTTTGGATTCTTCAGCCAAGATTCCGGAACTTATAGCAAGGGCCAAGGAGCTGGGAATGGACAGCATGGCAATAACGGATCATGGAGTTATGTATGGATGTGTGGATTTTTATAAAGAGGCTAAGGCCCAGGGAATCAAACCTATAATAGGGTGCGAAATATATGTATCTCAAGGTTCCATGCATGTAAAACAAAATAATGGCAAAAATGAAAACTATCATCTTGTGCTTCTTGTAAAAAACGAAGAAGGATATGAAAACCTAATGAAGATAGTTTCCACTGCTTCTATAGAAGGGTTTTACTATAAACCCAGAGTGGATCATGACTATCTAAAATCCCACAGCAGCGGACTAATAGCACTAAGTGCCTGTATGAGCGGCGAAGTACAGTCCAATATATTGAAGGATGACCTAAAGACTGCAAAGGATACGGCACTTTTTTATAAAGATACTTTTAAAGATGGCTTTTATCTTGAACTTCAGTATCATGGGATAGAGCAGCAGCTTAAAATAAATGAGCAGCTCATATCTATGTCTAAAGAGTTTCATATTCCCCTGGTGGCTACCAACGATGTTCACTACATAAGAAAAGAAGATTATACAGCTCATGATATTTTGCTCTGCATACAAACTGGAAAAACTGTAGATGAAGAGGACAGGATGAAATATCCCTCAGATGAATTCTATTTAAAATCGCCGGCAGAAATGTATAAGATGTTTTCAAATGTACCGGAGGCACTGGAAAATACAGTTAAAATAGCAGAGCAGTGTAATTTTGACTATGAATTTCATAAATCAAAGCTTCCTAAATTTACTCTTCCGGAGGGAATAGATCCCTATGATTATATGAAAGATTTGTGTTATAAAGGTCTTGAAAAAAGGTATAAAAATATAAATGATGAATTAAAAAGCAGACTGGAATATGAACTGGGCGTAATAAAGACCATGGGGTATGTGGATTATTTTCTCATAGTTTGGGATTTTATAAGATTTGCAAGAGAAAATAAAATTATGACGGGGCCTGGAAGGGGCAGCGGTGCAGGTTCCATAGTTGCCTACACTCTTGGAATTACCAAGATAGATCCTATAAAATACAACCTTATTTTTGAAAGATTTTTAAATCCGGAAAGGGTTTCCATGCCTGATATTGACAGTGACTTCTGCTATGAAAGACGTGGAGAGGTTATAGATTATGTTGTAGAAAAATATGGGAAAAATAATGTTTCCCAGATTGTGACCTTTGGAACTATGGCGGCCAGGGCAGCTATAAGAGATGTGGGAAGAGCCATGAATTATTCCTATGGAGAAGTGGATAGAATAGCTAAAATGATTCCCACGGTTTTGAATATAACTATAGATAAGGCACTTGAAATGAATCCTGAATTTAAGGAAGCTTATGACAGTGAGTCCAGAACAAGGGAGCTTATAGATGTGGCAAAAGCCCTGGAAGGACTTCCAAGACATACTTCCACTCATGCAGCAGGAGTTGTAATAGCTTCAAGGCCCCTTGTGAATTACGTGCCCCTTCAAAGAAACGAGGATAATATAGTAACTCAATTTACCATGAATACTTTGGAGGAACTTGGACTTTTAAAAATGGATTTTTTGGGACTTCGTACCTTAACTGTGCTTAGAGATGCAGTTGACATGGTGAAACAGGATAAGGGTGAAGAAATTGATTTAGATAATATAGATTATGATGATAAGTCCATATACAATATGATAGGCCAGGGAAAGACAACAGGGGTATTTCAGCTGGAGTCTCCTGGAATGACTTCATTTATGAAGGAATTAAAACCGGATTCACTGGAGGATATAATAGCAGGAATAAGCCTTTACAGACCAGGGCCTATGTCTGAAATACCAAAGTATATTAAAAATAAAAATAATCCCCATGAAGTGGAATACATAACCCCCCAGCTGGAGCATATTCTTTCTGTTACTTATGGATGTATGGTGTATCAGGAACAGGTAATGCAGATTGTAAGGGATTTGGCAGGATATTCTATGGGAAGAAGCGATCTGGTAAGGCGTGCCATGTCCAAGAAGAAACATCATGTCATGGAAGAGGAAAGACATAATTTTGTATATGGAATAGTTGATGACAATGGAGAGATTCAAGTCCCCGGTTGTATAAGAAATGGCATATCTGAGAGCATTGCCAATAAAATATTTGATTCCATGATTGATTTTGCATCCTATGCATTTAATAAATCCCATGCAGCAGCTTATGCGGTTGTGGCATTTCAAACTGCATATTTAATGTATTATTATCCAGTTGAATTTACAGCAGCCATGTTAAATAGTGTAAAAGGTGACAGTGAAAAAGTTGCCTACTATATAAGGTTTGCAAAAAGCGCGGGAATAGAAATACTGCCTCCAAGCATAAATGAAAGCTGTGCTAAATTTACAGTGGAAAATGGAAGCATCAGATTTGGACTGTCTGCTATAAAAAATGTAGGTGAAAATATAATAGACAGTATAGTGAAGTCAAGGTTGCATCATGGGAAATTTAAGGATTTAGCTGATTTTTGTAATAATATAGATGTGAGTTCAATAAATAAAAGAGTTGTGGAAAGCCTTATTAAGGCAGGTGCCTTCGACTGCTTCAAAGTATATAGATCCCAGCTTGTGGCAGTGCATGAGAAGGTAATTGACAGTGTGATAAATTCTAGAAAGAAAAATATAAAAGGTCAGGTCAGCTTATTCTCGCAAATTGAAGATAATGGTGTAAAAATACAGTATCCCAAAATAGGAGAGTTTAGAAAGACAGATATGCTTGCATTGGAAAAGGAAATGACAGGTTTGTACCTTTCAGGACACCCCCTTGACGAATATGCCAAGACTTTAAAACTTCAAACGGATACGAAGATATCCGACATAGTAAGCGTGAAAACTCTGGAAGAAGGTTTCGTGGAGGAAACCAAGGTAAGAGATGGCGATAAGGTTATAATTGGAGGAATACTTTCTGAAGTATCCAAAAAAATAACAAAAAACAATGATATGATGGCTTTTGCGAAATTAGAAGATCTTTATGGTATTATGGAAATAATAATATTTCCAAAGGTATTTCAGAAATTTAAGAATCTGATTTATGATGATTCCATGATTATAGCAAAGGGCAGGGTAAGTGTCAGGGAGGAAGAACAGCCAAAACTTCTCTGCGAAATTATAGAACCTCTGGTAAGGGTGGATATAGGTAAACTTTATATCTTAATTGAGAATCAATCGGATTTAAAAAATGTCTTGATTGATGTTAAAACTATATTTTCAAATTTTAAAGGCAATATGCCCGTGTATTTATGTACAAAGAAAGAGAGAAAAAAGTTCAGACTTGACAGGGAGCTTTGGGTAGAACCTGATTCGGAGCTTGTTTCTATGTTGAAAAAAAGATTTGGTGAAGAAAATTTAAAAATTATTTGAAAACCAGTATATTTTTGTTGTAATATAAGCAAAATATTAGAGAGAAAATTTTCTTTCCTGGTTTTCAAAGCAAGGAGAGTATTGTTTATGGGCAAACTTTACCTGAATCTGAGAATTACTTGATAAATTAACACCAGAATATGGTGAAAAAAACATAATTGTATGATATAATTGGAACTGTAATTATGTAAAAGGTTGGTTCTAGTCTGAATGGGACATCAAAAGTCCCAGCGGTCATGGGAGGTACTAATATGAAAACAATAGCTGTATTAACAAGCGGTGGAGACGCCCCAGGCATGAATGCTGCCATAAGAGCAGTAGTGAGAACGGCTTTAGATAAAAATTTTACTGTGATGGGAATAGAAAGAGGATACAGTGGATTGATAAATGGTGAAATAATGCCTATGGATAGAAGAAGTGTGGCAGATATTATACAAAGGGGGGGAACCATATTAAAAACTTCCCGCAGTGAAGAATTCAAGACGGAAGAGGGAAGAAAAAAAGCGGTGCAGATGCTAAAGAAGTTTGGTATAGACGGACTGGTGGTAATTGGAGGAGATGGTTCTTTTAGAGGAGCTCAGAAATTGTCCAAAATGTCTATAGCAACCATTGGGATTCCAGGTACTATAGATAATGATTTATCATACACGGATTTTACTATAGGATTTGATACAGCAGTGAATACGGTTTTAGATGCCATAAATAAATTAAGGGATACATCCACTTCCCATGAAAGGGTAAGTGTGGTGGAAGTTATGGGAAGAAATTGTGGAGATATAGCACTTTATTCCGGACTTGCAGGAGGAGCTGAAAATATAATTCTGCCTGAAATGGGATATGATCAGGATGAATTGTGTAAAAATGTAATGGAAGAAAAAATCAAGGGCAAATTGCATAATTTAATAGTTCTGGCAGAAGGTATTGGAGGAGCTGAAGCTCTTGCACAAAAAATACAAAAGGTTACGGGAATAGAAGCCAGGGCAACAAAACTTGGGCATATTCAAAGGGGAGGAAGTCCCAGCTGTTTAGATAGAATATTGGCTTCAAGATTTGGATACAGGGCTGTGGAGCTGCTGGAAAAGGGAAAGACCTCAAGACTTGTTGGAATTGAGGGTAAGGAAATTATTGATTTGGATATAGATGAGGCTTTAAGCATACCAAGACATTTTGATAATAAATTATATAAAATAGCAAATGCATTAGCCTGAGCAGTGCTTCAGAATAAATCTTGTATTGAGGAGGAGTTATATACTATGCAAAAAACTAAAATGATTTTTACTATTGGGCCTGCAAGTGGTTCAGAGGAAGTTTTATCAAAGCTTATTGAAGCTGGCATGAATGTGTCGAGACACAATTTTTCCCATGGGGATTATGCTGAACATGAAGAGAGGATAAATACTGTAAAGAAATTGAGAAAGAAGTATGGCAAGCCGATAGCAATCATGCTGGACACCAAGGGACCTGAAATAAGAACGGGAAATTTTAAGGAAGATAGTGTGGAATTAAAGGAAAATGATAAATTCACTATTTATTGTAAAGAAGATGTCCTAGGTGATAACCACAGGTGTTATGTGACTTACGATGGACTGAGTGAAGACGTTAAAGAGGGCAACCATATACTGATTGATGATGGATTAATTGACTTGAAGGTTGAAAATGTTGAAGGAAATAAAATACATTGTATAGTTGAAAACAGCGGAACCATCAGTAATCACAAGGGGGTAAATGTTCCAGGGGTTTCCATAGCTCTTCCGGCTATTACGGAAAAGGATGAAGAGGATCTGAAATTTGGGTGTAAAATGGGAATAGATATGGTAGCTGCCTCTTTTATAAGAAAAGCTTCGGATGTGCTGACCATAAGGAAAGTACTTGAGGCAAATGGAGGACAAGACGTACAGATATTTTCTAAAATTGAAAGCCAGGAAGGTGTTGACAATATAGATGAAATAATAAAATTTTCCGATGGCATAATGGTGGCCAGAGGAGACATGGGAGTGGAAATTCCCATAGAACAGGTTCCACTAATTCAAAAGATCATAATAGAAAAATGCAATAGGGTGGGGAAGCCGGTTATAACTGCCACTCAGATGCTTGATTCCATGATAAGAAATCCAAGACCTACAAGAGCAGAAGCATCGGATATAGCCAATGCCATATTTGATGGAACAGATGCCATAATGCTAAGCGGGGAATCCGCCAATGGAAAATATCCTGTAGAAGCTGCACAGACCATGGCAAAAATAGCTCAAACTGCAGAAGAAAAAATTGATTATGATACTTTACTGGGCAAAAAGAGAGAAACTCACATACAAAATGTTCCAAATGCCATAAGCCTTGCTACTTGCACTACTGCTTCGGAATTAAAGGCATCGGCTATAATAACTGCTACTCAAAGCGGCCATACAGCCAGAATGGTTTCAAAGTACAGACCTCAATGCCACATTATAGCTGTGACTCCAAGTAATAAAGTCGCAAGGAGTCTGGCACTGAATTGGGGAGTGTATCCTATACTCACAAAGAAGGTGGAATCCACAGATGAATTAATAGAGAATTCTGTTGAAATATCTTTAAAAAGCGGTTATGTACAAAAAGGCGATCTGGTAATTATAGCGGCAGGTATACCTGTAAGTTATTCAGGAACCACCAATATGATGAAGGTGCACATAGTAGGAGATATATTGGTTCAGGGCAGGGGATCAGGAATCAGGCCTGGATATGGTAATGTGAAGATAGTAAACGGCCCTAAAGAAGCAGATGAAATTGTTGAAAGAGATGACATTTTAGTAGTTAAAAATTTGGATAGAGGATATATGAATGTATTAGACAGGGTTTCAGGAGTTATAGCGGAAAAAGGCGGCTTGACATCACATCTTGCCATTGAGTGTATAACCAGGGAAATACCTATTATATGCAGCGCAGGAGGCGCAACTGAAGTATTGAAGACAGGTACCTTTATAACTATGGATGTTACAAGAGGTATTGTATACAACGGCAGAGCCAATGTAATGTAAGATTATATAGGCTTACATTTAGTGGTAGGTATATGATTGGTTTCAGCAATGTAATATTTTTAATGTAATTATCAGGAAGTTTTCAATCCCGCCTCTAAGTTAAGTGAAAGAGGTGGGAATTTACATATGCATTTAATTTGCAATCCGCAATATATATCTGCACATGAGAATATTCTAAAATCAATTGTTTTGTTGAAGAATTTTTTCTAAACTGATTCAGCTTGCGAATTGCAGAAAAAAAGCAGCTGACCAGCTGCTGTAAAATTAAAGTAAATAAAAAACTCTATTGATTTTTTAAATCCTTGTTGTAAGTAAAATTACAAGGCTGTCCTTCACAATTCAATACTATTTCATCTTCTTCAGTTGCAAATATTATCTTGTTATTTATTACATCCTCATTTGATCTTTCCTCTAACTTTAATTCCTTTTTATCTTTCATAACAAATACCTCCTATTCATTAATGTGCCCGTATATCAGATTAAGTAATATTCTAAATTAATTAATAATTTCTATTGATTAATTTTTATTATACCATATTAAAATAAATGTTCAATACTTTTTAGTATATTTTATAAATTTATTATTTCATTTTAATTATATAGTTCATTAATGTAATTGGAGGAAGAAGTATCTAAGGTGTATAATAGAGACATAAAATTATAAGATTTATTGTAAACCTTTTCATAATATAATTGGATATGTTGTGATATTTTTAAATTTTCGTACGTAGTATTATTTGAAAGGCAGAAAATAGGAAGGGGAATTTGTATGGACAAAAACAAAAAATTCATATGGGAAATGTTTCAGAATACTGGTAGTATTGATGGCAGCTTATCTGAAAATATTGCTAAGTCGTGGATTCATTCAAGGGAGGCAGGAGTTAATCCTAATAAAATATGTTTGGAGAAAAATATGGTTCGAGACGGGCAATTGAAAAACTCTCTTCATAAAAATAAAAAAATCATACAAATTGTAAAACCTGTTATGAAAGAATTATGTGAGCAATTTGAGGAGTATAAATTAACAGTTACACTGCTGGATACGGATTTGTGTGTTTTAGTTGTGCAAAAAAGCCATGATGAGTTATTGTGTAATACCTTAAAAATAAGCAACAGACCTGGATTTTGCTATTCAGAAGAGAAAATTGGCACCACAGCAATTTCCATGTGTGCTAAAACTGGTAAAGTTGAAACGATATCAGGATATGAACATTATTGCAGAGAATATCATGATGTATTTTGTGTTGCTGTACCAATTTATGATGAGAATAATAATATTTGCTCTATATTAGGCGGAACAGGTATATTGAAAAATAAAGTCAGTAATTTGGATACTATCCTGGCTATATCAAGTAAGATGATAACAAATAATATAAAAATGCAGAATGTTGAAAGGGAGCTGGACACAAAGAGCAATTTATATGGTATAATTTTTGATACCATATCAGATGGTATGCTTACAGTTAATATGGAGGGTATCATCACTTCCGTTAATCCGGCAGGTATGCAGATACTGGGCATTGATAAATCCTGTATAGGAAAACATATAACAGAAAGTGTGGACTTTGAGCCAACAATACTTGAGGTGATAAAAAACAGAAAAGGATATATTGATAGGGAATTCAGGTTGGAAGGAAAAAATGGGATGATACATTTTGTTAAAACTGCTATTCCCATGAAAGATGAACGGGGAAATATGATAGGCTGCCTGGATGTATTTCGCAGCATAACCCAGGTTAAATCTATGGTAAATAAATTAACAGGTGCTCAGGCTAAATATACTATTTCCAATATTATTGGTAAATGTAATTCAATACAAAATACAAAAAAGATGATAAAAATAGCAGGGAGAAATGACAGCACAGTATTAATTCAGGGAGAAAGTGGTACCGGAAAGGAAATTATTGCACAGGCAATTCATAATCATGGAATTAGGAAAAATGGACCTTTTATTGCTATAAATTGTTCGGCAATACCACGGGATCTAATTGAAAGCGAGTTATTTGGATATGAAAAAGGTTCTTTTACTGGAGCTCTTAAAGGTGGAAGACCTGGAAAGTTTGAAATGGCTCATGGAGGGACGTTATTTTTTGATGAAATAGGAGATATGCCTCTTGATATGCAAAGTAAACTTCTAAGAGTTTTACAACAGAAAAGCTTAGTGAGAATTGGTGGATTTAAAGAAATGGCCATTGATGTTAGAATAATAGCTGCAACAAATAAGAATCTGGATGAAATGATAAAGGAGAAAAGCTTTAGAGAGGACTTATATTACAGAATTAATGTTATAAATATTGTATCACCTCCTTTAAGAGAAAGGGAAGGAGATATAGATTTGCTGATAGACTATATGTTAAGGCGGCATAATTTAATTAATGGTACTCATAAAGTAATTTCTGATAAGGCCCGTGAAATACTTGATAAATGGGAATGGCCGGGGAATGTACGTGAGCTTGAAAATGCAGTAGAATATGCTTATTGTATGGCTGAAGATAAAGAAATTTTACCTGAACATTTACCAAATAGGATTTTTAATGCCATGACGAAAGGCCAAAACAATAAAAGTTTTAATATGCCATTGTATAATAATGGAGTTATTACAATAAAGCAGGCAGAAATAATTGCCATTAAACATGCATTGAATCACGTAAATGGGAATATGACAAAAGCATCAAAAATGCTGGGGATAGGACGTACTACCTTATACGAAAAAATTCACAAGATTGGTTTAATTGAATATAGCAATGAATAAATTGTAACAAATATGTTTGGATTATGAATACTGTTTGGATTATGAACAATGTAAAAATTATTAAAGGTAAAGGATTTCTTAAATAGTGTCCGGGTTTAGAACAAGTAAAATATATTGTAAAGTATTTCACACAATTTTAAATATGCAAGATTAAATATATTTTAATACAGATAACTATGGTCTTAAGTTATTGAGATGATGTATTGAAATATATTTTTTTATGTAAAAATATATTTGGCATTGTATTTGCTCGTATAGTAGAGTGTGTTATTAAAATAATGAAAATGTGAATTTTAAGAAAGGTGTGGGTTTATTTGGAAGAAAATTGGAAATATTCAAGTGAAATGCTTTTCGATATGTACCAAAAAATGTTAAGAATTAGAAAATTTGAGGAAAAGGCAAGTGAGTGCTTTAAAAAGGGCATAGTAGCAGGCAACCTCCATCTTTGTGTTGGACAAGAAGCAGCTATTGTAGGTACTTGCCAAGCGTTGGAAAAGACAGATTTTATTACATCAACTCATAGAGGTCATGGGCACTGTATAGCTAAGGGTGCAAAAACTGATAGAATGATGGCAGAAATTTTTGGAAAAGAGACAGGATATTGTCATGGAAAAGGTGGATCCATGCATATAGTAGATACTAATTTAGGTATTCTCGGTTCAAACGGCATTGTTGGTGCAGGTATCCCAATTGCTACAGGTTCAGCATTAGCTTCAAAAATAAGAAATACAAAGGAAGTTACATTGGCATTCTTCGGTGATGGTGCATCTAATCAGGGAACTTTTCATGAATCTATCAATATGGCAGCCGCATGGAAGCTTCCGGTAATCTATTTGTGTGAAAATAATCAATATGCTGTTTCTGTCAACATTAATACAGTTACAAATACGGACAACATTTCAGTTCGTGCCAAAGCTTATAACATTCCAGGAACAATAGTCAACGGGAACCACGTGCTGGAGGTTTATGAAGCCGTAAAGAAAGCAGTCCAATATACACGTGAAGGTAATGGACCTTGTATTGTGGAATGTATGACCTTCCGTATGCGAGGTCACTATGAAGGTGATTCGGCTAATTATCGCCCAAAGGAAATAACGGAGGAATGGAAAAAGAAAGATCCTATTAATGCATTTAAGACTTACCTGCTTGAAAAAGGTGTGGAGGAAGAACAACTTCTTAGGATGGAAAAGGAAATGGATGATGAAATCCAGAAAGCATATGAATTTGCACAAGTTTCTCCATATCCGGATGTAAATGATGTTTTAAAAGACAATTATTCTTTTGATAATGAAAGGAGTGTTATTAGATGAGCAGGATTAGCTTGAGTCATGCAATCAGAGAAGGTATGCATGAGGAAATGACAAGAGATGAAAACGTAATCATGATAGGGGAAGATTTGGGAACCATGGGCAGCACTTTTGGTATTACCCAAGGTTTTTTAAAGGAATTTGGTTCTAAAAGAGTCATTGAAACTCCAATTTCTGAATCCGGGTTTACGGGCATGTCCGTAGGTGCTGCAATAAGAGGCATTCGTCCTGTAGTAGAGCTTATGTATAATGACTTCATTTCAGTATGCCTGGATCCTGTGATGAATCAAGCTGCAAAGCTTAGATATATGACTGGTGGTCAATTAAAAATTCCTATGGTAATTCGTGCTCCCATGGGAGCGGGGAGAAGAAATGCAGGGCAGCATTCCCAATGTTTAGAAGCATTGTTTACTCACATACCAGGTCTAAAGGTAGTTTGCCCTTCTACTCCTAAAGATGGGAAGGGACTTATTAAGGCTGCTATTCGCGATGATGATCCTGTTGTATTTTTAGAGCATAAGCTTTTATATGCGGTAAAGGATGAAATCCCTGAAGGTGAATACGTGATTCCGTTAGGTCAGGCAGATATAAAAAGAAAAGGCAGGGATGCAACCATTATTACCTGGTCCCGTCAGGTGATCTTTGCACTAGAGGCAGCCAGGGAACTGGAAAAAGAGGATATAGATGTAGAAGTACTTGATCTTAGAACTCTTGTTCCTTTAGACTGGGAATCTATCAGGGAATCTGTATGTAAAACACATAATGTAGTAGTGGTGGAAGAAGATTGTAAGAGAGGCGGATATGGTGGTGAAATTGCATCTCAGATCATGGAAGAGCTATTTGATGAATTGGATTCTCCGGTAGGACGCGTTGCGGGATTAAATACGGTTTCTCCTTTCAGTCCTCCATTGGAAGATGCAGTTTTTCCAAATAAAAATGATATTGTAGAAGCGGTAAAGAAAACAATAAGCTGTATTGTATAGAGGAGGTAAGTAAAATGGCTGCTGAAATTAGAATGCCCCAGCTAGGCTTAACTATGACTGAAGGTACAATAATCAATTGGTTAAAGCAAGTGGGGGATACTGTGAAAAAGGGAGAACCCCTTTTGGAAATTGAAACGGATAAACTGACAAGTGAAATTGAAAGTGAAGCAGATGGTGTCTTATTGGCTGCCTGTGCCAATGAAGGTGATGATGTTCCTGTGAAAGGTTTACTTGGTGTAATAGGCACAAAAGGGGAAAAAATTAATATTGATGAGATCTTAGTAAAAGAAAATAAAAAAGAAAATTTGGATTCTATTGAAGAAGAGAAGGAACAAACTACACAACAAGCAGGTGAAACAATTCCAGCTAAAAGAATAAAAATATCTCCTCTGGCAAAAAAGACAGCTAGAAAAATGAATGTGGATTATTCAGAAATTATTGGTTCTGGAATTAGTGGACGGATTATACAGAGAGATATTTTAAATAATATGGAAAAAGTTAAAAGCAGGGTAATAGATTCAGAAGAAAAGATAATTCCAAAGGAAGTGGAAAGAAGAGAAAAACTCAGCGGCATGAGAAAAGTCATTGCAGAAAGAATGTTCAAATCCCATAATGAAATTCCCGCTGTAACCCAAAATGTCAAGGTGGATGTTACGGATTTAATGGAATTCAGAAAAAAGATCAATGAAAACAGAGAGCAGAAAATTTCTATCAATGATTTTGTACTTAAAGCTGTTGCAAAGGCATTGACAGCAAATAGACATATTCTGGTGAGCCTTGATGGAGATGAAATTGTATATCACCATCATATAAACTTAGGTATGGCAGTTTCAGTTGATAACGGGTTGATTGTTCCTGTTATTAAAGATGCTGATAAAATGGGAATAGAAGCACTTTCTTTAACTGCAAAGGATTTAGCTGAAAGAGCTCGTGAAAACAAACTTAATATGGATGAATGCAGTGGTTCTACTTTTACAATATCCAATCTTGGCATGTTGCACGTGGAAACCTTCACACCTATTATAAACCAGCCGGATGCAGCTATTCTTGGAGTTTGTGAAATACAGGATGAACTGGCTCTTGAAGAGGATAAGGTAGTGGTAAGGAAAAAAATGAGAATTTCAATGACTTATGATCACAGGTTAATGGATGGAGCAACAGCTGCCAGGTTTAAGGTTGCAGTAAAAGATTTACTTGAAAATCCTATGGATGTTATTTTGTAATAGAGGCTTAAAAAAAGCTGATCAAGGAGGTACGCACTGTGAGTAGTAAAAAAGTAAAAGTTGTTGTCATTGGAGGAGGTCCTGGTGGGTATGTTGCAGCCATAAGGGCATCACAGCTTGGCGGGGAAGTTACATTAGTAGAAAAAGATCATCTAGGAGGCACCTGCTTAAACATTGGTTGTATTCCCACAAAAGCACTGCTCCACACGGCAGAAATTTATGAGAATGCAAAAAATGGTGGGGGTTATGGTGTGATTGCAGATGTAAAACTGGATTTCACAAAAACACAAAAAAGGAAAAAAAGAATTATAAAACGGCTGGTTGGCGGAGTAAAAGGCCTGCTTGCATCAAATGGTGTAAAAGTGATTTCAGGTTCGGCATCTTTTGAGAGCAGCAATTCAATAAAAATTAAGATGACAAAGGGAGAAACTGAAGTGTTAGAATTCCATAAGGCTGTTATTGCAGCGGGAGCTGTTCCAGTTATACCTCACATAAAAGGGATTGACTCAAAATCATGTATCACAAGTACAGAGGCTCTTGAACTTAAAGAAGTTCCTGAAACAATGGTTGTTCTGGGGGGTGATGTAATAGGAGTTGAAATTGCGGCTTTATATAATGCACTTGGCTCCAAAGTAAGAATTATTGAAATGCAGAGTCAAATATTACCTATGATGGATGGGGAACTGGTAAAAATTATAAGCTCAAAATTAATAAAAAAAGGTGTAGAGATTTATACAAGTTCTAGGGTTATGTCTATTAAAGACAATGGAAGTCAAGCTGATGTAACAATTGAAACAGACCAGGGTGAAAAAAAAGTGGTTACTTGTGAAAAGGTTTTGATATCTGCAGGCAGAAAGTCAAATATAAGTGTTTTAGAACTGGACAAGGCAGGTATTATAAGTGATAAAAAAGGAATTATAGTTGATAATAGAATGAAAACAAATGTTAAGGGGATATATGCTGTAGGTGACTGCACAGGACATAATATGTCAGCCCATGCTGCATCTGCCGGCGGTGAAGTTGCAGCAGAAAATGCGTTGGGCCATGAGAATGTCTTTGATATTAAGACAAGTCCCTCATGCGTATATACAGATCCGGAATTTGCTTCTGTAGGGTTAACAGAAAAAGAAGCTGAAGAACAGGGAATAGAGTACGCTGCAGCTAGATTTCCATTGGCGGCAAATGGCAAATCCCTTATTATGGGAGGAGAGGAGGGAATGATAAAACTTGTTGTTGGAAAGGAGTATAGAGAAATATTGGGAGCTCATATTGTAGGACCCAGAGCTACCGATTTAATTTCTGAATGTGCGCTTGCCATTCAATTGGAGGCCACAGCTGAAGACATTATTGCTACAATTCATGCACACCCCACTGTATCAGAAGCTATTAGGGAAGCTGCAATGGTAGTGGAAAAGCGTGCAATACACATGCCAAATTGATAAAAAGTTTTTTTAAAAGTGAGAGGGGGATATTTGATATATGAAAAAAATTGGATTTATAGGACTGGGTATAATGGGCCTTCCCATGTCTATTAATATGATTAAAAAAAGCGGCAAGTCCATAATGGGCTTTGATATAGTTGATGAAAAGAAAAAAATATTTAGGGATAATGGTGGAATACCTGTAGAAAAGGTGGAAGAAATATATAATTGCTGTGATATTATTTTCATTTCACTGCCTACCAATGAACTTGTTAAATCAAATATACAGGGAATTATTGATACAGAAAGAAATGGAATCATAGTGGTGGATTTAAGTTCAACAGCTCCTAATGTTATAAAAGAGATGTATGAAAAGACCAAAAATCATGGCGTCAGACTTCTGGATTCTCCTGTCAGCGGTGGAGAAAAGGGAGCTATTGATGGAACCCTTGTGCTTATGTGTGGTGGAGATAATGAAATATTTGAACAAGTTAAAACATTGCTGCTTTATATGGGCAGTTCCGCCACTTATATGGGACCAGCAGGATGCGGCAGTGTTGCTAAGCTTGCTAATAACATGATTGTGGGATGCAACATAGGAGCAGTAGCGGAGAGCTTTGCATTTGCTGTAAAAGCAGGGATTGATCCGGAAGTTCTTTTTAATGCTATAAAAAATGGATTTGCAGGCAGTGCAGTGCTGGATTCAAAAATTCCTAAAATTATCAGCCGAAATTTTGATGCAAGTGCCAGAATTGCAATACATCAAAAGGATCTAAAAAATGCAGTAAAATTGGCTGAACAATTGGAAGTGGAAATACCTCTTTCAAAAATTATTTTAAATTATATGAATGAAATGGAATCATATGGTAAAGTCAACGAGGATCATTGTGCCATTGCGAAAATATATGAAAAAAATATGGGAGTGGAAATAAAAAAAATTCAATAAAATTTTATGGTGGTTCATATACTATAAGCTGGTTAGATATTTGAAACAGGATTTATTTCATCAATACACAGTATTTAAGATGGCAGCTAATGAAGGAGGCAGAATATGTATGATAAAAAATATAAACGGGAAGCCAAAATGGCTGAAGGTCAGTTACAATAAAAAGTCCATGGAAGAAATTAATCTTCTCATGGAGAAACTTTCCTTGAATACTGTCTGTAGAGAAGCTAATTGCCCCAATATGGGAGAATGTTATAAAAAACATACGGCCACGTTCATGATTATGGGAAATCAATGTACAAGACATTGCAGGTTTTGCAATGTTGCCCATGGTAAACCATTGAAAATTGATCCCAAGGAGCCAAGACATGTTGCAGAAGCCGTAAAACAGCTTAGCTTAAAACATGTTGTGGTTACAAGTGTAACAAGAGATGATTTAAGTGATTGTGGTGCCGAACATTTCGCAGAAACAATACAGGAAATCAGGTATTTGTGTCCCAATACAACAGTAGAGGTTCTAATACCTGACTTAAAAGGATCAAAAAGGAATCTGGACATTGTAATTAAAGCAAATCCTGATGTAATCAACCATAATATTGAAACAGCAGAACGTCTATATAATACTGTTCGTCCTGAGGCAGATTATAAGAGGTCATTATCTGTACTTAAATATGTGAAAGACAAGAATCCAAATATTTTAAGTAAAACAGGTATTATGGTGGGTTTAAGTGAAACTGAGGAAGAAATTTATAAGGTCATGGATGATGCTTTAAATGTCAAATGCGATATTTTTACAATAGGACAGTATTTACGTCCCACAAAGCAGCATATTGAGGTTGCTAAATATGTTGCTCCTGAAAAGTTTGAAAGATACAGGCAAGCAGGGATGAAAAAAGGATTTTTATATGTGGCCAGTTCCCCTCTTGTTAGAAGTTCCTACAAGGCAGAAGAGGCAGTAGAATTGTTCAAAAGTAAAGTAAAAAAATTAAATTTATAAAAAGAAGGTGTTTTAATAATGGGTAAGGTTGATCAACTGCGCTGGAGCAGGATAATACCGGTGGCTTTTATAATGTATATGTTGGCATATATGGATAGAATTAATACTGCAATGGTACTTCCCTATATGGGCAGCTCCTTTCATTTTACAAGTGCGGATATAGGATTTGCATCAGGGATTTTCTTTGTAGGTTATATGGTTCTCCAAATACCTGGAGGAGTTTTAGCTACCAGATGGAGTGCCAAAAAAACTGTGCTGATTCTTATGTTCTTATGGGGATTTTCTGCAATAAGTATTGCATTTGTTCAGACAAAAACTCAATTTTTTATAGCAAGAGTTTTACTTGGAATTTTTGAAGGAGGAGTGTGGCCGGCAACTTTGGTTTTGCTTGCATCCTGGTTTCCGCAAAAGGAAAGAGCCCGTGCCAATGCACTTTGGATATTGTGTCTTCCGATTTCTGCAGTTATAATGTCACCTTTAACAGGATGGCTGCTATCATTTCTGTCATGGCGTATAGTTTTTGTTATAGAAGGTATGCCTCCTTTAATCTGGTCATTTGTTTGGTATTTCACAGTAGCTGATAATCCAGACCATGCAAAATGGGCTTCTGAAGCTGAAAAAAAATATGTTAAGGAAAGTATTGCAGCAGAAAACGTTGGCAAGCCTGAAAACATAGGATATTTTAAAGCTTGTACAAATAAAATTGTCATACTTCTTATACTTGCCTATTTTTTCTGGATATCGGGTTTCTACGGATATACCATGTGGGTGCCGGATGTTATTAAAGGTTTTAACGGTATTAGTCCTAGTTTGGTTGGATTATTAAGTGCTATACCATTCTTGTTTGCAGGGATTGCAATGGTTATAAATTCAGTTCATTCCGATAGAACTCAGGAAAGGGAAGCACATATTGCTATTCCGCTTATTGTAGGTGCGTTTGGATTGATAGGCGGACAGTATTTAGCCCATACACCAGTTATGAAAATGATATTTTTAATTATTACAGCTATAGGAGTTTATGCACCATATGGCCCTTATTGGGCAATGCCAACTATGGTTTTAAGGCCTGAGGTAGCAGGTGCGGCAATTGGAATCATAAATGCATTAGGCAATTTAGGAGGTTTTCTTGGACCTTATCTAGTTGGGTATATTAAAAATGTATCGTCAGGATATATGGGATTTGTGGTGCTGGCATTCTTTCTTGTAGTTACATCACTATTGTGTATTTTGATTAAAAAAGCAAACAAGGATCTTAACAAAAAAATTGATAAGTCAGCCTCAGAGGTCTAACATCTAAGGATTTTTAAAAGTATTTTTTATGGGTAAAACTTCATCTGTACCTGAAAATTACTGGAAAATTGCAGCTCTTGGAGGAAGTTGTATAGAAAAAATGTATATGATTGGAGGAATTTTAAAAATAAAATTATTGGCTGGAATTTGTAACAAAACTTTTTCTTTAAAAAATTGGAAATAATCATAAGTTTGATGTATAATAAATAAGCATGTGGCTAGAATTATATGATAGGAAAGTAAGACAACTGATTCTATATTTTTTTGCACCTTCACGGGTGCAATTTTTTTAATGTGTACAAAGTATTTGATTTATTCCACTGCTGTGCTTCCGGTTTTTTTAAAATATAGGCATGGCAAACAATGGTATGCTGCGCTGGCCTATGCTATGCTGGCCAAGTAGTTCTTTTCAGGTATGGAGAAGAAAGGTATTCTTTATGTGAAATGTAATATTTACTGCACCTGAGAACTACTTGATTAAATGCCGTAGATTCCTTTTGACAGAATAATGTATACTGTATTTAAACAATCAATTTTTTTAGTAGGTGAAGATGATGGATGAAAAAATAGAAAAAAATAAAGAATATATATTGCAAATAGATGGAATGGGATACCAGGGAGAGGGAGTTGGAAAAATAAACGGATTCACTATTTTTGTACCTGGAGCCATACAGGGAGAAAAGGTCAGGATAAAAGCCGTCAAGGTAAACAAAAATTTTGCCTTTGGAAAATTGCTGGAGATAATTGAGCCATCTTCTTATAGAGTAAATCCTCCCTGTAGCATATACAAAAGATGCGGCGGCTGCCAGCTTCAGCATCTATCCTATAAGGCGCAACTTGATTTTAAGAAAAACAGAGTAAAAGACTGTCTTGAGAGGATAGGAAAATTTAATATAGTTGAAGCTTCAGGTGATTTTTGTAACACTCATAGCAAATCCTGCAATGGTGAAGGGAAATTAGGTAACAGCCAAGGAAAGTTCTGCAGCAGTGAAAAAAAATTCATTACCGCTCCTCCAGAAGGTGTTTTAAAATTATATGACACCCTAGGCATGGAAAATCCTTATAGATACAGGAACAAGGTCCAGCTCCCGGTTGACAGGTCTAATTCCAAATTGAATATTGGATTTTATGCCAAGAGGAGCCATGACATAATAGATATGGACAGTTGCCTTATACAAGATGAGTCTGCAGACAAAGCAGTCAGGTTTATCAGAAAATGGATTGAAAAATACAATATACCTGTTTATGATGAAAAAACCGGACAGGGAATTATAAGGCACATAATGGTGAGAAAGGCTTTTGCCACTGCTGAAATCATGGTGGTAATTGTGACTTCCACATTAAATCTGCCTGGCAAGCATGAACTTATAGAGCTTTTGACTGAAAATATGCCAGGTATAAAGAGTATAGTCCAAAATATAAACAGCATGAAAACCAATGTAATACTGGGACAAAAATGCATAACATTATGGGGACAAGATACCATAAGTGATTACATAGGAAGGTTCAAATTCAATATATCCCCACTGTCCTTTTTCCAGGTGAATCCTGTTCAGACAGAGATACTTTACAGTAAAGCTCTGGAATATGCAGGGCTCACCGGAAATGAGATTGTATTTGACGCCTACTGTGGTACCGGCACCATCTCCCTGTTTTTATCTCAAAAGGCAAAAAAAGTTTATGGTGTGGAAATTATAGAGGAAGCTGTGAAAAATGCCAGGATAAATGCAGTGGAAAACGGCGTCAATAATGTAGAATTTATAACGGGAAAATCCGAGGTGGTCATACCCCAGCTTATAAAAAGAGGTGTAAAGGCGGATGTGGTAGTTGTGGATCCTCCAAGAAAAGGCTGTGACAAATCTCTTTTGCAGTCTATTGCCAGCATGGCTCCCAAAACAATAGTCTATGTATCCTGTGATCCTGCCACCCTTGCCAGAGATCTGGCCATTTTGAGACAGCTGGGATATATGGCTGCAAAGGTGCAGCCTGTGGATATGTTTGCTCAGACGGGGCATGTGGAGACTGTTGTGTTGCTACAAAGAAAAATTATGTAGAAATCCTTAATTTTAGGCACTTCGTCAACTATTTCGTTTTTACAAGTGAGGGTGATAAAATCCGCAATAAACAGTTAAAAAAATATATTAACGTTTCTGTGGTTATTGATATGGAGTGTGGGAACACAAAAGAATAGAGTTAGAAAAAAGAGATATTGTGAAAAATATCAATACATGATAAGAAGTACAAAAATTAAAAATATCATCTAAAATCCCTTGCTATTTCATGAGAAAAAGCAAGGGATTTTTATGGATTTTACTAGAGTTAATAAATTTTTTTATTTTAAAAGAATATTAAAAATGCACTTATTCATTATTTTTAGCTAAAAGGTATAATAATTTAAAGGGAAATATTACAATTTGTAGAATAATGGTATAGGAGGGCGTAATGTATAACACAGTTATTATGAGTAAAATTCGAAATGATGCAAATCAGACCAGCTTATCATTATGTCTATAATGTGAAGTTCATAAGACTAATAAAACTATTGGGGCTAAAAAATGATAGGTGGTAAATGGAGAAAAGTGGCATCAGTAATATACTTGTTCTTTCATAAATAAGTAATAATTATTAAAAGTATGAAAAATGATCGAAGTATTGGAGGTAAAAAGTATGACAATTCCAAGTAATTTATCAGCAGGAATTGCTGATCCATACTGGTATGAATGGTCTATAGGATTACTATATGTAGTTGATATGTTAAACGAAGATACTAATATCAAATCTGTAATACTGCAAGCATCTCAACTACAAGGGCTTGATGATGTTGTTATCAATTATAATGATGGAAGAAAAGATTGTATGCAAATTAAGCATACGAGAGAAAATGATTCTTTAACTTTCACTGATCTTATTTTAAAAGGAGATAAGAGTAATTCCTATTTGTCTCAATTTGCAAGGGATTGGAAAAAAATCAAGAAAGACGAAGGAATCTATTGTAAAGTTATCTTGTTTACTAATAGAAAGTTTGGGAAAAATAAGTATACGAAGGTAGTAGATAAAAACAATAAATACGAGCGTCCTGCACTCGAAGATTTTTGGCCATATATAAGAAATAAAATTAATGTTGCCAGATCATTAAAAGATATAGCAGTTGAAGAAACTTGGGAAATTGCTTGGAATGAGTGGATAAATGAGCTGTCTTTACTCGACTCAGAAGATGAAAAAATGGAATTTCTTAAGTGTCTTGATATTAAAGCAAATGAAGGTGATTTAGATATTGTTAGAAAAGAGATTATTAATAAAATCAGAGATACTTTTCGTGTTGGTGAAGATATTGCTATAGGACAATACCAGAAATTGTGCTATTCTTTAATGGACTGGACTACAACATTTAGAACGAGTGAAGAGATAAACAAAGAAGATGTATATCAAGCATTATCATTACATTCTGATTCATTTCAAGGTATACATGACTTAAAAGTTCCAAGCCCATTCTTTCCAAGTAGGATTCAATTTATTAATGATTTAGAGAGTAAGCTTAGAAATAGAGAACAGCCAGTGATATTTTTATCTGGTGACCCAGGTAGTGGAAAAACCAGTATTGTAAGCTATCTAACTAATAAAATTGATTCTGTGATTTCGCTGAGATTTTATTCGTATAAACCAATAACTCCAGAAGATAAATATTTACCAGCAGATAAAGGTGTTAGTAGTCCAAGAGCTCTATGGGGTGATTTACTAATCCAGCTTAGAAGTAGACTGAAAGGAAACTTATCAAAATATAGAGTTCCAATATCAAATGAGCTTATAGATTCTGATGATACATTGAGAAAAGAAGTACTAAGATTAGCTGAGATTTTGGCAAATGAAGAAAATAGAACAACTGTTATTGCCATAGATGGAATTGATCATGCTGCAAGAGCTGAAAGCCATAATACCTTCTTAGAAACATTAATACCTCCAGAAGGCGTACCTGATAAAGTGTGTTTTCTTATTGTAGGACAACCTATACTTGAATATCCATCTTATCCTGATTGGCTAAGTTATGAAAATGATAAATTACTTAAGCTTGAAATTCCAAGGTTGGGTAAATCAGACGTTATAGAGCTCTATAAAAAAGAAATCACCTCAATAAGTAAAGAATATACTGAATCAGTGATTAGGTTAATAATGGATATTTCTGAAGGGAACACATTACCTGTTATATATGCGGTATATGAGGCCAAACAATGTAAAAGTATAGAAGAACTAGGATTGAGGTTGAGAGAAAAGAATTTGTCCTCGGGGTTAATGGCTTATTATGAATATACATGGAAATCTGCCCTTGAACTAATACCGTCAGTCCTTTTTGTAGATTATTTATTAGCAGGTGCAATTGGATTAATAAATAGAAAACTTAGTTCGGAGTTATTAGCAAGTATTTATGATGATGCAAATATACAAGAAAGAGTTTGGAAGAGTGTATTAAGAAAGTTATATCCTGTCTTAATAGAAGAACAGGATGGCTTTAGAATTTTACATAATGATTTCAGAATATATTTAGAAAAATATTTGAGAAAAAGTCCAAAAGAAATGAAAGAAATAGCTTATAAAATAGCTAATTTCTATACTAGTAGGAGTGATGATTTTTTATCTAAACATGAAATTGTGTTTAGAATGTTAAAATTGGCAGAAAAAGAAGATAAATTTATTGATGTATTTACTGCGCAGTATGTTATGGAGGCAATAGCTTTATCAAGACCAATTATTGAAATTGAAGATCAATTAGAATTAACAATAAAATCACTTACAAAAGTATCTGATTTACGAAAAATAAATTCATTTAGTTGTGCTATTTCGACATTCTATCAGTTCAAACAATCTATGCAATGGCTTGATAAAGATTACCAAGGTACTATTAAGTTACCTTCTGTATTGCAATCTGAAAGTAAGGTAAAAAGTAAGGACTTATTAACTAAGTATGATTTAAATGATGTTTTGAACGAAGTACTTTGGCTTATAAATGAAAATGAAATCCCCAGAGCCAAAAGCATAATGGATAGATGGTTTAGTACATATAGTCCTGAAAATATTTTTGATTTGCTTCGTAGCAACAATGAAATCGAAATAAAAGATGGTAGATATATATTTGAACATTCGATTGGACCAATATTAGAAAAATGGGGTGAAGTATGTCAACACACAGGTATTAACTTTAAAAAAGAAAAAATTGATGATAATATTCCTGATTATTATAAAAAGGCAAAAGCATTATTTTATAGGGGCTGGCTTAAGGAAGGAGAACTATTTTGTGATGAAGAGAGCCTTGCGAGAACATTGAGTAGCTTGGGGATACATTATAGTAGGGATATGGAGGATTTTGTTTTAAGTTTAATTGATAAAAACAAAATTGAGCATGCAAAAATACTATTAGATAATTTTTATTCAAGAAACAATGGTTCAAAAATGTTTATTTTAAGATGTTTATTGTGGGTTATATTATCTGGAGATTCAGTTAGATTTAATAAATGGATTAAGGATATAAAAGAACAGGAATTCGATTATATTAAAGATGAGTATTTCGATTTAACTAAAGATTCGTTTGAAGGTTATGTTATCATTTCCTTTATATTGGCGTACTTACATAAGAATTTTGATTACATTATTAATAAGGTTTTGAATTCGTATAGAGAAGGCAAAAGTTCAAAAAGAGAGAAAATTGCTATAATGGATTTAGTTACAGTCAGCAGCTATCTTGGAGATTTAATTAGAAAATTTAAAGATGGACTACAACTAAATAATAGTGAACATAATGAGTTTGAATCAATTTTTAGAGTATTAGTAAATGATGATAATCCAATCGGACGTCATGAAGTGGGTGGCTTTGAAATTGAAAAACTATTAGTTAGAGTATTTATGTTTATTAATAATGAGGTTAGCAATTATTTTGATAGTGTTCTATATAAAGTAATAAAAGAACAAGTAGTTAAGCTAGACTATAGCAAGAATATTGATGTTTATTGGAATTACTTAAAAGATAAAAATGAAATCAAGTTATTAGATGATTTGTTTGAACACTGGGTTGGAGATAATGGAGAAATTTGGAAATCAGAAATATCTGACATGTATGATATAGGAGAAAAATTTATTTTTCTTGGTGGACTGGTTAAATGGTTATCTAGAATAGAGAAAGTTAGAGAGAAGCTAAATCGAAAATCTATTGGATATACAGGAAGAAAGGAATACTCTTTATATATGCCTTTAAGATGGTTTGAAACATTAACAAATTATAGCAACAATCACTGGGAGGATATTGGAGTTGAATTACTTAATGTTTCTGAAAATGCATCAAAGCTTGGAGATAATAGAGCAGGTGTATTTATTAATGCTTCAATAGCATCTAGTGCAGGAAAAATGGGGTATGGAAACCTATGGAGATTTGCTTCTTTACAAGAAGAATGGGATAAAGATTGGTTATATACTGTTTATGATGGTCTAATATCTTTACTTGAAGTTGCAGAGATTAGTAATGACGAACTTAAAAACATTTGGAGAGTGAGTGCAGCTATTTTTAAAATTAATAAGTATAGCAATAAATATGATAGTTCAAATAATATAAAAAAGGTTTATATACATGATTTAAGAACATGTATATTGTTAGTAGGAAAGAAATTTGGATATAAGGATTTGGATAATTCATTAAAAGAAATTGAAGAAGAGGAGTATCTTGCAGATAAAGGAACCTATGATTATAGATTGCCTGATAGATGGTTTGAAGATAAAAATAAATTTAAAAGAGATTTGTTGGAACTTAACGAGAAAATAGAAAGTATGTCTTGCGAAGAAGCTGTTATGTATGTAATAAACGATTACAATGAACAAAGAAATAAGGATGAAATGGATAATAATTTTAGATGGGATTATATAAGTGAAATAGTTAAAAAGTATGATGGAAAACTAAATATTGATAATCATATATTGCCATTGTTAGATACATTGCTTCAAAGAAAATATAAATACTCATGGGATTTTGATGGCGCTGATCGTGCATATGAAGCAGTATTTACTTTTTTAGATGACAAACAAATATTAAAAGTATTAAGCAGAATTGTTGAAGATTACAAAAGTGAGGAAGATAACAATGTAAGACTTACTTCAATCAAGAGTAACTTGGAATATTTTTCGTATTTTTATTATAAAAATCTTTCTGAAGAAGATATTGAAACAGGACTTGCTGAGATTCTTAAAACACATATATTATGGTTTACAGGAAACAACGTAATTGAATATAGAAGAGGCTTTGGATTTAACGGAGAAACGATTAATGAACCAGGAAGTTGGAATGAATTTTGTTATGATTTGTTAGATAAATTTTTATTATCAAAAATGGCAGATTCAATAAAACAGATTGAAGAAATTAAAGATATAAAACAAGATCTTGAGATATAAAAGAATATATGCTTCTATTATCAAAGTTAGTAAAATTTAGGGTGTCATAAAACAGCTAGATTAATAAGCTTCCTGTTAGGCTAATAACCGGAAGTTCAACAAGGTTTATGGAATAGCACAATGAGTATTAGTGTTTATCATGTGAAAAAAGGTCGATTTATAGATAAAATCAATTAGAAAATATTTGGACAATTAAATTAAATAAATAGATTATATTGAAAGAAGATGATTATATGTATAAACCTACAATTTTCTTTAGTCATTCGAGCCTAGATAGTTCAACCATTCTACCGATAAAAAATAGAATTACTGCAATAACTGCTAATGTCCTAGATATTTTTATGTCTAGTGATGGACAAAGCATACCGTTTGGGCACAATTGGGTACATAAGATTGAGGAGGGACTTAATAATGCCCAAATAATGTTTGTGTTTGTTACTCCTACCTCGATTGATTCCGCATGGATATATTTTGAGGCCGGATTTGCTTACTCTAAAAATATTGAAGTTATACCTGTTGGTATAGGTGTAAACATTGGTCAGCTTAAAGCACCACTCAATTTATTGCAGGGATTTGACATTAATTTGGCGGATAGTCTTAATAATTTCATTACTGTGATAAACAGAAAGTTTAATCTAAAGTTTAGTGAGGCATTTACAGAGGCAGATTATAAGGCAGTCTTTAGTTCTGTTACAGAATCCTCTTTGTCTTTACAACTAAGTGATATTTTTTCATATATTAAATATGAAAGGTGTTCTCAATATTATGATTCAACTAACAATAAAAATATTATAAGATACGATATTGATAAGTATTTTTCGGATATAAAAGAATATCTTGATTCCCAAAATATTCAATATGCGGCTTATCACAAGAAAGTTCTTGTTGGGGGTATACAAATTGAAATCGAGGGAGAAGAAAAGGAACCAACGAATGGTTACCCGAATCAAAATCATAGGCTTATAATAAAGCTATCAACGCAAAATTTTGCAAAGTCATTCAATTTATTGAAAGAAGTGGTTTTAAAAGCAGGAATTTGTAATAAGTGGATGGGTATGGAGTTTTATCTCAATAAAACTTATGATTGCTTAAATGATGAGGCAGCAATTTCTTCTGTGATATCGGATAATGAAGATATTTTTACATATGTAAAAGGAAATGTAGGCACCTATAAGTACAAAGAGAATTTTCATTTATGGATAAGGAATAAAAAAGAATTGGATTCGCGTAAGACAGATTTACATATAATCGGTATTTCATTTAAAATTGCAGAAGTTGATGCAGAAGCTGTTCTTGAGTTGATCGAAGAAATGCGACAGTGTCATCTGATTTTTAAGCTAAAGGAGTCTGGTAATAACTGATACAATTTTGATACACATAAAAGTGCAAAAAATTAGTAATAAACGAATCATAGAGAATGCATTAAAAAGGAGATGGTTAACTGTGTCTAGAATGAGCCATGCAAGGTATAGAAATTTTGAAGATCCTGTGAGCGCTATTGAAATTGATGAAAATTATAATTCATATAATGAAGAAGATCGAAGGCAGTTTAAGTGTATATTTTGCAATTCACAAGTGCAATTTTCAAGAGGTAAATCACATGATGATCCACATTTTAAAAATTGGCCTAATACTAATCATAAAGATGGGTGCTGTGTTCCTAATGCTGAAAAACAAAGGAATACTTTTAGCGGAGATGTAGACTTGGAAGTACTTGTTTCAACTATACTACCAAGATCAATGAGACTGGATACCCCTAATACTCCGCCTTCTGTTTCAAGAGGTAAGAGAGCCAAAAGATTTGGAGGAAAAACAACTCAAAAATTTATTTATCAAATTAAGAATCTCTTAGATTCTAAGAATAAATTTAACATCAAACCAGAATATGAAGATTTAAAATTATTAGTCGAAGATGGAAAGCAAGTTAGTATAAAAGATATAATTAAGACACAAGATGAGATAATTGATATAATAGATCAAAGTAATGGTAATGAAGTTATATGCATCCTAAGAGGTAACACCAGTAGACCATATAAAAGAGGTTCAAATTATGTAATTCCTATGACAAAGGGAAAAAATCCAGAGTACAAAAATTCTAAGAGTTTTAACTTATTTATAAGTTATGAATATGTTGAAAAAAACACTAATTTAGTAGATGAAATAAAGAACTCACTTATAATATGTTACGGGATAGCCGAAAAAACTAAATATGGCTATCAAATGGAGTTATATTCGATAAAAAATCAAGTAGAAATACTTAAACAATTTAAAAAGATTGAAATTTAAAAGGCAACTATTTCGGATATTAAACCTAATTATTAATGAATAAATGTTACTTTTCATCGAGCGGGAGGTTCATTAAATTATTAAATAGCATTGCTGAAAACAATAAAGCATTATTGAAATAGTAAACCAATAGACAAATTTGTAGAAGCTGAGTTGATATAATTTTAGCATAAGCTCTTTTGTATTTTTCTCATTATATGAAAAAAGAAATCTATTAATTAATTTTATTAGATTGTTTTTAGTTTAGGCGTTCAGAAATGAATGCCTATTTTTTATGAAAAAAATTAGAATGGATGTGATTCAGATACAAAGAAAAAATAAGGAGCGTTCACCTCCATTAAGAACTAATGAAATTTTTCTTATTCTGATTGATATTTACCTAAATGAATGGATTTTGTTAAAGGTGTATAGCACAGAGCTTACCCTTTATAAAATGCAATTAGTTAGGTGTCTTTTTATGGAACAGAATAGAAAAAAATCAGAAATAAATTGTTTATTTTAAATTAAAAAGAAAAGAGGTAACAAATATGGAATTAAAATATGTAATCCCAAACATGGAAACGACATTTGGAAACTTAGAATATGCTGGTGAAGGGAATATTGAACAAAGAAGAATAAATGGGCGTAATACGATTTTATCACGCAACTATAATTTATATTCTGATATTCAAAGGGCAGATGATATTGTTGTTATTCTTCCAGTTGAAGCAGGCGAAAAGCATTTTGAAGTTGAAAAAAGAGTAAAGCTCATTAATCCACGAATTACCGCAGAAGGTTATAAGATTGGAAACCGCGGATTTACAAACTATATTCTCCATGCAGACGACATGGTAGAAGCATAAGGAAAGGAAGGTAAATATATATGAGATTAGCAAATGGAATTGTTATTGATAAGGAAGCTACATTTGGAAATTTAAAATTTTCTGCTTTAAGACGTGAGGTACATTTACAAAATGAAGATGGTACAGTATTAGAGGAAATCAAGGAACGTACTTATGATTTAAAATCCAGGGAACAAGGTAGAATGATTCAAGTTAGTATTCCTGCTAGTGTACCTTTAAAGGAGTTTGACTATAACGCAGAAGTTGAAATAATAAAACCTGTGGCAGATACTGTTGCTAACGCCACCTTTCAAGGTGCAGATGTAGATTGGTATATCAAGGCGGATGATATTGTTTTAAAGAAACAGGTTTCTACTGTTAGCCAAAATCATCAATCACAGGGGAACAAAAATAATAGTAATAAAGTAGATTAGGAAAGGACATATAAGCTGTGAAGTACTATATATATCGTGGTAAGCGGATTCATGCTAAGGACAAAGACATTGTATTCAGATTTGCCGCTACGTATTTATTATCTATTTTTCTTCTGGTCATTCTGTTGCTCTATAGTAGAACAATTATGCGGATTGATTGGAAGAATATATCATTGTTAAATCAGGGTGAGGTTCACCTTGATATTCCATATATGATTATAAGTATAGTAATAGCAGTAGCTGTATGTTTAGCTGCTGCTATTATTTATTATAATCACTATATAGATTATATTAAGCAGTTATTTTATAGGCAGAAGATTGCAAGAATGATACTAGAAAATAAATGGTATGAAGCAGAACAGGTACAGTCAAACAGTTTTTTTAAAGATCTACCTTCTGGAAAAACAAAAGAAAAAATCACTCATTTTCCAAGGATGTACTATAAGCTAAAAAATGGCTTTATTCATATTCAAGTAGAAATTACTATGGGTAAATATCAAGATCAGCTATTACATCTTGAAAAGAAGCTTGAAAGTGGTTTGTATTGTGAACTTACTGACAAAGAATTGAAGGATTCTTATGTAGAATACACATTGCTTTATGATACAATAGCAAACCGTATTTCTATTGAAGATGTGCAGGCTGAACATGGAAAGTTAATATTAATGAAAAATATCTACTGGGAATATGATAAGCTTCCTCATATGCTTATTGCAGGTGGTACAGGTGGAGGAAAAAGTTATTTTATCTTGACATTGATTGAAGCTCTGCTACGTACTAATTCTACACTTTATGTTCTTGATCCTAAAAATTCGGACCTTGCAGACTTGGAAGCTGTTATACCGAATGTTTATTATAAAAAGGATGATATGATTGCGTGCATTAACAATTTTTATGAGGGAATGATGAAGCGTAATGAGAATATGAAACAAATGGAAGGGTATAAAACAGGTGAAAATTATGCTTATTTAGGATTGCCTGCTAACTTCCTCATTTTTGATGAATATGTTGCTTTTATGGAAATGCTGGGGAGCAAGGAAAGTACCGCAGTTCTTAATAAGTTAAAACAGCTTGTTATGCTTGGGAGACAGTCAGGATATTTTTTGATTCTAGCCTGCCAAAGACCAGATGCTAAATATCTTGGAGATGGGATTCGCGATCAGTTTAATTTTCGTGTAGCTTTAGGTCGTATGTCAGAAATGGGATACGGAATGATGTTTGGTGAAACTGATAAAGACTTCTTCCTAAAGCAAATTAAAGGAAGGGGGTATGTAGATACAGGTACTAGTGTTATATCTGAATTTTATACTCCTCTTGTACCTAAAGGGCATGATTTTTTAAATGAAATAGGTAAATTGGTTGTAAAAGCAGAGAAAACAGATTAACATTTGGAGGGTCTGAATTTTATGAAAGAAGTGTATTCTATTAAAAATGTTGAAGAAATTATAGGCTATGATGAATATATTAAGGATTTTGAAGAGCAGGCAGCGGAATATTGTAAAACTTCTGGTGCTAGAATATTACAAAGTGTTTTTTCTGAATTTACCGCTGATATGGAGTGTAGCGTTTATTTAGATTATGAACAAACAAAAGCAGAATATCCTATAAGATTTGAGTTTAATATTAACGTAGAAAATGGACAAGTAATAGTTGCCTATCTTGGTTTTAGCTAAGAAGGTTTAAAACAATAAAAAGCAGGCAGAACGGCCAGGCGGCGTGCGAAGCGAAAGCCGCAGGGACGGGCTAACCTGCTTTTGGTGTGGCGATAGCCACGCCATATATTAGCCCCCCGTATCTAACAGGGGGGCACAAATACAATAAAAAACAGTTTTAAAATCCTGCAAATACCTTATTATATAAAGGTTTCCGGGATTTTTTAAGGATGTCAACTACAACCCTTTCAGTTGACATCCTTTTTTTATTGGAGGGATGTAATTGAGTGAAAACAGCTTATGGGTACAGAAACTAAAGGAAAAGAGAACTTACTATGGTATCTCGCAAAATCGTCTGGCAGTTACAGCAGGAATCACAAGACAGTATCTAAGCGACATTGAAAACGGGAGAGCTTCACCATCGGAAGACATTAAAGAGACTATTTTAAAATCACTGGAACGCTTCAACCCGGATTCACCTCTTGAAATGCTGTTTGATTATGTGAGGATAAGGTTTCCTACTGTAAATGTAAAACATGTTATTGAAGATATACTGCTTCTTAAAATGAAATATATGCTTCATGAGGACTATGGATTTTATTCCTATGCGGAGCATTATGCTTTGGGAGATATTTTTGTAATGGTATCTACTGATGAAAAGAAAGGCGTACTTTTAGAACTTAAAGGACAGGGTTGCAGGCAATTTGAGGGATTTCTTCTGGCACAGCACAGAAGTTGGTATGATTTTTTTATGTGTGCAATCAGTGAAGGTGCAGTATTCAAGAGGCTTGACTTAGCTATAAATGACAAGGCAGGTATACTTGATATTCCAAAGCTCACTGAAAAATGCCGAAATGAAGAATGTATTTCAGTGTTTCGCAGTTTCAAGAGCTATCGAAGTGGTGAGCTTATACACCGTGAGGAAAAGGAAGCCATGGGAAATACACTTTATATTGGTTCACTGAAAAGTGAAATTTACTTTTGTATATATGTGCGCCCATAAGGGCTTGGTTTAAGAATGTGTAGTAACGATACACTAGGGTATAAATACCTTTAACGCCCTATCAACATTCGACTTATCTGAAAGGGAAACCAGACAGGGAGTGAAGCATGTCGAAAAAGTCATAAGTTAAACAGTTATCAGTTTACGACTGAATGGCGAGTTGAAAAATAAGAATAAGGATGAAAGCTAAACTGCCTGAATGACAGTCTGACTAGGATATAGAACCTCTTAACGGAACGATAACTATTTACGTTAAGTGAATTTGGGTAATACACACATCGTAGATACGTGTATTAATGGTATTTCCAGATTCAAGTCTTTTCATAGGAATAGATAAACAGACGAATGTCACATCCGCTATCTTATGTAGTTAGTCTACCAAGTACTAAATGGGGATTGCCTAAGTTAGAATGCTAGAAATAGCTATGTGCAATGCCAATATGGTGATAAATTTCAAGAGGAAACTCAAGAAAGATGGCACTGAATATCTAATATGGTAACGGAGATTTCGTAGTAGTCGGAGCTAGGGAAAGCCTAGTACAGGGCGAAGGGAATCAACTTATTAAGTTTAATGAATTTTAGGAAGGAGCGTGATGCTCAATGAGAAATCCAGAAGTGATATTAGACAATCTAGTCAAGCAATCAACAAAAGCTGAATATCAATTTCAAAGATTATATAGAAATTTATTCAACGAACAGTTCTATATTATGGCATATGGAAGAATTGCTCATAAAACAGGTAATTTAACAAAAGGTGTTGATAATGAAACCATTGACGGCTTTAGTATGAAAAAAATCCATCAGTTGATTGATTTAATGAAAACTGAACAATATCAACCAACACCTGTTAGACGAGTATATATTCCGAAAAAGAATGGTAAGAAAAGACCATTGGGAATACCAAGTTTCAAAGATAAATTAGTTCAAGAAGTTATCCGAATGATTTTAGAAGCAATTTATGAAAGTCAGTTTTCTAAATATTCACATGGGTTTAGACCAAACAAGAGTTGTCATACAGCTCTATCACAAATACAAACAAACTTTATTGGTACCAAATGGTTTATTGAGGGAGATATCTGCTCTTTCTTTGACAACATTAATCATCAAATAATGATTAATCTTTTACGCAAAAGAATTCAAGATGAGCGATTTATACGTTTAGTTTGGAAATTTTTAAGAGCAGGATATTTGGAAGATTGGAAATACCACAAAACATATAGTGGTACTCCTCAAGGCGGAATCATCTCACCTCTTCTTTCCAATATTTATCTTCGTGAATTGGACACATATATGGAAGAATACCGAACAAAGTTTAATAAAGGTAAAAAACGGAAAATGAATCCTGAATATCATAGATATGCAAGCAAAGCTTCTAAAAGGAAACAAAAGTTGAAGAATCTTGATATGAGCGATGGTGAACGAAATGTACTACTGCAAGAGATTAAAGAATTTAAAAGTAAAATGCATGAGTTACCATCAAAACTAGCGTTTGATGAAACTTTTAAGAGAATATCTTATACAAGATACGCTGATGATTTTATTATTAGCGTTATTGGTTCAAAGGCTGACGCACTAACTATCAAGAAAGACATTGAACAATTCCTTAATGAAAAGCTAAAAATCCAACTTTCAGAGGAAAAAACACTTATCACCCATCATTCTAAATTTGCAAAATTTCTTGGATATGAAATTACCATTTCAAGAAATCAAAATATTAGTACAGATTGCATGGGTGTTAAAAAGCGTGTACATGGAAGTAAAGTAAAACTCTACATTCCACAAAGTGCATGGGTAAATAAATTGAAAGATTTAGGAGCTTTTAGAATTGATAAAAATGGAACTTGGAAACCTACTCCCAGACCTTATCTGATGAACTTGAATGATTTGGAAATTTTAAGCACTTACAACTCGGAAATTAGAGGTTTGCACAACTATTATAAATTGGCAAACAATGCAACTGTTTTACAACACTTTGCTTATTTTATGAAGTACAGCATGTATAAAACCTATGCTTCTAAATATCAATCATCAGTTCGTAAAATTTTACGAAAGTATCAAGTAAATAATTTGTTTCAAGTTAAGTATGAAACAAAAAAAGGTACAAAAGTAAGAACCGTATATAACGAACGTATCGTGCGTGAGAAAAGACCAGATACAAGTGCTAACGTTGACAATATAGCTAATACGCTAGTTTATCGTTCACAAACAGAATTAACCCAAAGGTTACTGGCTGATAAGTGTGATTGGTGTGGTAAAGAAAATAGTGAAGTTGAAGTACACCATATACGGAAATTAAAAGATTTAAAAGGAAAAGCTAAATGGGAAAAAGCCATGATAGCTAGAAAAAGAAAAACCATGATATTATGCCATAAATGCCATGTGAATTTACATTATGGAAGACTAGATTAATAAGTGGAAGCCGTATACATCGAGAGGTGTACGTACGGTTTTGTGGGGAGTGGTTGGAAACCTACTATAGAAATATAGCAAGGCGCTGTCCGCTTACCCGACGAAAAGGACTATGAACAGTACGTGAAAAATGGCGTTCCCATAGAAGAATCAGAGGTCAAAAACCGTTTTGAAATCAGACTCAAAAATGATAGAGCCTATCACGCAATTATTGACCTACTGTCATATAAGGATGCAGAGCGTACAGCCTTTTCCATAATAAATCGTTACTTGCGTTTTGTTGACAGAATAGAAGATAAGAGGCGCAGTGAATGGAAAATAAATGAAAGCTGGGTCTGGTTTATAGGCAAGGACCGTGAAAAGCTGAAACTTACCACCAAACCGGAGCCATATTCCTTTGCACGTACTTTAAACTGGCTGCAAAGACAGGTTGCCCCGACATTAAAAGTGGCACTTTTAATCGATCAGATACGTAACACAAATGTCATTTATGACATTATACAAAATGCCAAATTCACGAAAAGGCATGAAAAAATACTACAACAGCAGGTAGATAATGCAGAACAGATGGTAACTAACTGCAGCTGATAAATAGAATTTTATTTAATTATGTAATGAAAGATTATGGAAGGAGAAATGTGTAATGAATTTCGGACAGAATCTATACAACTGGTTTTTAAGCAATGCCCAGTCTCTTGTGCTCATGGCGATTGTAGTAATCGGGCTTTATCTTGGTTTCAAGAGAGAGTTTTCCAAGCTCATTGGTTTTCTTATAATTGCACTTATTGCCGTAGGTCTGGTTTTCAATGCTTCTGGCGTCAAGGATGTACTCTTGAATCTGTTTAACAGAGTTGTTGGTGCATAGGGAGGTGAAGCTATGGAAATGCAAGCCTATATTGCCAATCTTGGTAAATACAACGATGGCGAATCAGTGGGTGCGTGGTTTACTCCACCTATAGATATGGAAGATGTCAAGGAGCGCATTGGCTTAAATGGTGAGTATGAGGAATATGCCATACATGATTATGAGCTGCCATTTGATATTGACGAGTACACATCCATTGATGAAATCAATCGTCTTTGTTCTATGGCGGAAGAATTAGAGGGAACTCCAATTGAAGATGAAATGAGAGAAATCCAGAGAACTTTCTTTGGCAGCTTTGAAGAGATGGTGGAGCATAAGGATGATATCATCTGTTATCCAGACTGTGACGACATGGAGGATGTCGCCTACTATCTACTTGAAGAATCCGGAAGGCTTGGTGAAATTCCCTCCGATTTACAAAACTATATTGACTATAAAGCCTATGGGCGAGATCTGGAGATTGAAGGAAATTTCCTTGTCACTCCCCATGGGATTTTTGAATATGCAGGTTAGTTAAAAAGTTTCCAGAAAAGGTGCCAGCGCTCTAATTGTCTCCTGTCAATTTATGCACTGGCCATCTTTCCTATTGAAAATTAAAAAGAGAAAGGATTGTTACATGTGAAGAAAATCAAAAGTTATACAAGCATTTGGAATGTGGAGAAAGTTATATATGCCATCAATGATTTTCAGCTGCCTTTTCCGGTTACATTCACGCAGATGGCATGGCTTGTCTGCTCCCTACTTCTGGTGGTTATGTTTGCCAATGTTCCGCCTCTTTCGATGATTCACGGTGCACTTTTAAAATATGTGGGAATCCCTGCTGCACTCACATGGCTCATGTCACAAAAGACTTTCGACGGTAAAAAGCCCTTTGGATTTTTAAAATCCGTGTTTTCATACATCGTCAGAGCAAAAGTCACTTATGCAGGAAAGCCTGTGAGACTTAAAAAAGAAATTGTAGATGAAGCTATTACTACAGTTGGGAGTGAAATTTATGACATATCCCATTAAATATATAGAAAATAACCTTGTGTTTAATCATGATGGAGAGTGTTTTGCTTATTATGAGATGATACCTTATAATTACTCATTTCTCAGTCCTGAAGAAAAATATCAGGTACATGACAGTTTTCGCCAGCTTATAGCCCAGAGCCGTGACGGTAAAATACATGCCCTGCAGATTGCAACAGAATCAAGCATCAGGGTAACACAGGAAAACAGCAAGAGAGAGGTTACCGGAAAATTAAAGGAAGTTGCCTATAAAAAAATAGACCAGCAGACAGAGGATTTAGTTAGTATGATTGGTGAAAACCAGATTGACTATCGCTTTTTTATTGGCTTCAAGCTTCTTTTAAACGAGCAGGAAGTGAACATTAAAACTATAGGTGAGTCCATAGCTATGACCTTTTCTGATTTTCTACATGAGGTAAATCATAAGCTAATGGGTGATTTTGTAAGCATGAGCAATAAAGAAATTGATAGGTTTATGAAAATGGAACGGTTGCTCCAAAGCAAAATTTCCCGCAGATTCAAATTTAGAAGGTTAAATAAGAATGATTTTGGGTATTTGATTGAACATCTCTATGGGAAGACGGGTACACCTTATGAGGAATATGAATACCATTTGCCTATACAAAAATTAAAGCAGGAAACTCTGGTGAAAAGATATGACATTATAAAACCCACTCGCTGCCTGGTAGAGGAAAAGCAGAGATACTTGAGAATTGAGCATGAAGACCAGACGACCTATGTTTCCTATTTCACTATAAATTCCATTGTAAGAGAGCTTGATTTTCCATCCTCGGAAATTTTCTACTATCAGCAGCAGCAGTTTACCTTTCCCATAGACACATCTATGAATGTGGAAATTGTCACCAACAAGAAAGCATTGACAACTGTTAGGAATAAGAAAAAAGAGCTAAAAGATTTGGACAATCATGCCTGGGAGTCCAACAATGATACAGGCAATGATGTTTTAGATGCTATTGATAATGTAAATGAGCTGGAAACCAATCTTGATAAGACAAAGGAAGCCATGTATAAATTGAGTTATGTTATACGGGTATCAGCTTCAAGTCTGGATGAACTTAAACGCCGTTGTAATGAAGTTATGGACTTCTATGACGATTTAAGCATTAAGCTTGTACGCCCTTTTGGAGATATGCTGGGACTGCATGGTGAATTTCTACCTGCCAGCAAGCGTTACATGAATGACTATATTCAGTATGTTACCAGTGATTTTCTGGCTGGTTTGGGCTTTGGTGCCACGCAGATGCTTGGAGAAACAGAAGGAATATACATTGGATACAATCTTGACACAGGGCGAAATGTGTACTTAAAGCCCAGCCTTGCAGCCCAGGGTGTAAAAGGCTCTGTCACCAATGCTCTTGCGGCAGCTTTTCTTGGCTCCCTTGGTGGTGGCAAATCATTTTCAAACAATCTGCTGGTTTATTATGCCGTTCTCTATGGAGGGCAGGCAGTAATAGTTGATCCAAAGTCAGAGCGCGGCAGGTGGAAAGAAACACTGCCGGAAATTGCCCATGAAATTAATATTATAAATCTTACAAGAGATGAAAGTGATAAGGGATTGCTTGACCCCTATGTGATTATGAAAAAAACAAAGGATGCAGAAAGCCTGGCAATTGACATTCTTACCTTTTTAACTGGAATTTCAAGTCGTGATGGAGAGAAATTCCCGGTTCTTCGTAAAGCCATTCGCAGAGTAACACAAAGTGAAAATAAAGGGCTTTTGCGTGTCATTGATGAGTTACACAAGGAAAACACAACAGTTGCCAACAGTATTGCCGACCATATAGACAGCATTAAGGACAGTAATCTTGGTCAACTGCTATTTTCAGACGGTACCATTATTCAGTCTATTAGCCTTGACAAACAGCTGAATATCATACAAGTGGCAGACTTGGTACTACCAGATGCAGAAACAAATTTTAAGGAATATACCACTGTAGAACTTTTAAGTGTGGCTATTCTAATTGTCATAAGTACCTTTGCTCTTGATTTCATTCACTCTGACCGCAGTGTATTTAAAATTGTGGACTTGGACGAAGCATGGAGCTTTTTACAGGTGTCACAGGGAAAGACACTTTCCAACAAGCTTGTAAGAGCCGGCCGTGCCATGAATGCAGGCGTTTATTTTGTAACGCAGAATGCGGACGACCTGCTTGATGAAAAGATGAAAAACAATATAGGACTTAAATTTGCATTTCGCTCTACGGATATCAATGAAATAAAGAAGACACTGGAGTTTTTTGGAGTAGACAAGGAGGATGAGAATAACCAGAAACGATTGCGAGACCTTGAAAATGGTCAATGTTTAATTTCAGATCTTTATGGCCGTGTAGGTGTCATTCAGATTCATCCGGTATTTGAAGAACTTCTCCATGCCTTTGACACCCGACCACCGGTTAAGAAAGAGGTGACCTAAATGAGCTTGAAGAAAGTACAGATGAAAAAGATACGAAAAATCTTTATAACTATCTTGATGGTCATTGTAATATCCTTTCTTTTTTTAGTCATTGTTGGAACTGTAGTACATGCATCAGGTCTTGTAGATGATACAGTAAGTTCCAAGAATACTTACTCCAAATATCCTCTTGGCAATTATCAGCTCGATTTCTATGTGGATAATTCCTGGGACTGGCTACCGTGGAACTGGACAGATGGAATAGGCAAACAGGTCATGTATGGGCTATATGCCATCACCAATTTTATATGGACAATTTCACTTTACCTGTCCAATGCCACAGGATATCTGGTACAGGAAGCCTATTCTTTGGATTTTATCTCCAAGACTTCAGATGCCATTGGAAAAAACATGCAGACTTTGGCAGGCATTTCGCCAAATGGCTTTCAAAGTTCTGGCTTTTATGTGGGATTTCTGCTTATCTTCATCCTGATAGTTGGGATGTACGTTGCCTACACAGGACTTATCAAAAGAGAAACTACAAAAGCTGTTCATGCAGTTATTAATTTAGTTGTGGTCTTTATACTGTCTGCTTCCTTTATCGCCTATGCTCCAGACTACATCAGCAAAATAAATGATTTTTCATCTGATGTAAGCAATACCAGTCTGTCAATTGGAGGAAAAATTGTCATGCCAAATTCAGAAGGCAAGGGCAAAGACAGTGTAGATATGATACGAGACAACTTGTTTTCCATACAGGTACAACAGCCATGGCTTTTACTACAGTATGGCAATTCTGACATGGATAAAATTGGACAAAAGCGAGTTGAAAAGCTGCTGTCTGCTGATCCTGATAAGAACAATGGCAAAGATAGGGAAACAGTTGTAAAGGAGGAAATTGAGGACAAGGACAACATGAATCTTACCATTACAAAGACCATTACGCGACTTGGCATGGTGTTTTTCCTGTTTATCTTCAATATAGGAATTTCTATTTTCGTGTTTTTGCTGACGGGTATTATGATATTTTCGCAGATACTTTTCATAATCTATGCCATGTTTTTGCCTATGAGTTTTCTACTGTCCATGATACCTGGTTTTGATAACATGGCAAAGCGTGCCATAATGAAGCTCTTTAATGTAATCATGACACGGGCAGGTATTATACTTATTGTAACTACTGCCTTTTCCATCTCCACAATGCTCTATACCCTATCGGAAGGATTTCCGTTTTTCCTGATTGCATTTTTGCAGATAGTCACATTTGCCGGAATCTATATGAAACTTGGAGATCTGATGGGTATGTTCAACTTGCAGGCAAATGATTCCAAGCAGATGGGACATAGAATTTTTCAAAAACCTTACAAGCTGTTAAACCGTGGAACACGAAGACTCAAAAGCAAAATCGGACGCATCCTTGTTGCCGGAACAACTGGCGCGGCAGCTGGAGCCATGGCAGGTGCAGCAGCTTCCAAGAAATCTGGAAAATCCCGAAGGGCACAGCCTAGTCATAAACGTCCAGCTAGCAGTTCTGATGTATCATTCGAAAATAAACCAAGTTTTGGAGAGAGTGTCGGTGAGAAAATTGGGGCAGTTATGGATACGAAAGATCACATTGCAGATAAAGCAGCTCAAATAAAAGATAAGGCAAAGGATTTGCCGATCAATGCCCGTTATGCCCTCTATCATGGAAAAAAGCAAGTATCAGACAAGGTAGTAAAAAATGTGGATGGCTTCAAAAATAGTATAGCAAAAACACTAGAGGATAAAAGGCAGGAACGCGCAGAAAACAGAAATCGGCACCGGGAGACAACTGCTAAACGCCGGATGGAGATGGACAAAGCACGTCAGCAAAGTACAATGAAGCAGCCTGTGACGGAGCAGCCAAATATACGCAAAACATCATCTCCGAGTCAGGTACGTACTAGGCCTGTAACATCTAGTGATATTCCCAAAACAAACAGGGCCAATTTGAATCGAACAAATTCATTTACTGATGGGACGACAACAAACAGTACTGAAAATCCTAACCGTCCTTTAGCCAGTACACCAAAATTTACAGAAAATCGTGTTTCTAGTAAAGATTATTTCCATGAAAAAGAGAAAGAATCGGAGTCTGTTTCTCAAAAGCCAATTGTAACGCCTGCTACTTTAAGAAATACCACACAGTTGCGTCAAGAAGTAAAAGAGCAAGCAGACAAAGGGCAGAAAGGACGGAGAAAATGAAGCTTAAGCATTTAATTGTTCTTGGTACGGTCTTTGCCGTACTACTTTCTCTGCTTATTTTTGTTGCCGTATTTATTTCAGATGAAGACAGTGGAAATGATAGTTATATTGATCTTGCAGGTTCCAATCTATCACAGGAAGTGCTGGCACACAAGCCTATGGTTGAGAAATATGCCAGAGAATATGGAATTGAAGAATATGTAGGTTATCTGCTTGCAATCATGCAGGTGGAAAGTGGCGGACGAGGCACAGATGTAATGCAGTCAATTGAATCCGCAGGAGTGCCAGCAGATTCCTTTTCAGTAGAAAAATCTATAAAGCAAGGCTGCAAATATTTTGCCAACTTGCTTGAGTATTCCAAGAAAAAAGGATGTGACATAAATACTGTCCTCCAATCCTACAACTATGGAGAAGGTTTTATAGATTATGTCGCCGGGCATGGCAAAAAATATACCTTTGAACTTGCAGAAAGTTTTGCAAGAGAAAAATCAGGAGGTAAAAAGATTACTTATACAAATCCTGTTGCTGTAAAGAAAAACGGCGGTTGGATGTATGGCTATGGCAATATGTTTTATGTGCCTCTGGTATCACAATATCTAACTGTTGGTCGTTTTGATAATGCTACAGTTCAAACAATTATGACAGAAGCCCTTAAATATCAAGGCTGGAAGTATACATTTGGTGGAGACAACCCTAATACTTCCTTTGATTGCAGTGGACTTGTTCAGTGGTGTTTTGGGAAGGCCGGAATTAAACTTCTCAGGACAGCCCAGGAACAGTATGATATGACCCAGCACATTTCTTTAGCACAAGCAAAACCAGGTGATCTGGTGTTTTTCCATGGTACCTATAATGCAGGTACTTACATTACACATGTAGGAATATATGTTGGAAACAATCGTATGTATAATGCAGGAAATCCTATAGGATATGCCGACCTCACTACTTCATACTGGTGTGAGCATCTAGTAAGTGTAGGCAGAATCAAAAATAAATAGAAGGGAAAATTTGAGATATGAAAATATTGAAAAAAGAAAAACAGCCTAAGCTCAAAAAGATACGTGTTATGAAAGTTGGCACTCATAAGAAATTTGTTATTTTTTTGTGGGTGCTACTTGTTGGTAGTGTAGCTTTTGGGATTTATAAGAACTTTACTGCCATAGATATAAAAACTGTTCATGAAACAAAGGTTATTGAAAAACAGGTTGTAGATACCAATCAGATAGAAAATTTCGTAAAAAACTTCGCCAAGGTCTATTACTCATGGCAAAACAATCAGGATTCTATAGACAAGAGGACAGAGAATCTCAAAGGTTACCTGACTAAGGAATTGCAGGATTTAAATACCGATACCATTCGAAGGGACATACCAACATCTTCAGCAGTTGATGACGTGGAAATCTGGAAAGTAAAAAAGATAGATAACAATAAATATGAAGTCACTTTTTCTATTGATCAGTTGATAACAGAAGGTACTACAAAAAAGATAGTAAATTCCTCTTATGAAGTGACAGTCTACGTGGATAAATCTGGTAACATGGTAATCATAAAGAATCCTACCATTTGTGGGATCCCTGCAAAGTCGGATTATGAACCAAAGATACTAGAAAGTAATGGCACAGTAGATGAAGCTACTACAGAGGAAATCAATGAATTTTTAAAGACATTCTTTAAACTTTACCCTAATGCAAGTAAAAAAGAAATATCTTACTATGTAAAAAATGACGTGCTAAAGCCAATTAGTAGGAACTATGTATTTTCAGAGCTTATCAATCCGGTATATCGAAAAGCTGATGATAGAGTGCAGGTACTGGTATCAGTAAAGTATCTGGACAAGCATACGAAAACTATGCAGATTTCACAGTTTGATTTGATTCTGGAAGAGGATAGAAATTGGATGATTGTTAAATAAAAATAGCAGATACATTATTAACATCATGGTTTTTGTGTGTCTGTTGTATTTGAATAAATACCAACAAGTACTATATTATTATGAAAAATTATTATATTTAGCATTTAGTAATAATTTAAATTTGAAAAATAAGTAATCGACTTTTTAAGATATAAGTAAAATATGAGTATATTATATTTACTTGTATCTTAAGAAGTAAATCAATAATTGGTCATCGAGAGTGTGAAGCTTTTTCTGTAAATTAGCTTTCTATGATAATTATTAAAGGCAGATATCAGTAAAATAAAATACTGCCTTATTTTTTAATATGCAGTGTAAAAACATGTATGTCAAGAACACCTATTTGCAGGCGTTTTTTTCGATGGTTCTATTTTTATTCAGGAAGTCTTCCCTCATACATTATGGACAGCTTACCATGTACCTTCCCCCAGTTTCTAAGGACTGATGTCCATTTTTTAGTGGCCTCAAAAGTTGCAAGATACAAGGACTTAAGAAGTGCTGTATCACTTGGAAATACACTTCGCTGGCTGTTAAGCCTGCGATATGTACTATTAAGACTTTCTATGGCATTTGTAGTATAGATAACTTTCCTGACATCCATTGAAAACTTGAATATAGGGCTTATGGCATCCCAGTTTTTTGACCAGCTGTTCATTGTTCCCGGATATTTATCCTGCCATTTTTCAGCTACTACTTCCATATTCCTATGGCCTATTTCTTCTGACGGAGCCTGATATATGGTCTTTAAGTCTGGGGCAAAGGCTTTTTTGTCTTTATATGACACATACTTCAATGTATTACGTATCTGATGTACAATACACCTCTGGTATTCTGTTTTTGGAAATGCCGTAGATATTGATTCCTTTATACCAGAAAGCCCGTCAGCACGGAGAATAAGTATGTCTTTTACACCCCTGTTCTTGAGTTCGTTTAGGACACTGAGCCAGTATTTACTGATTTCATTTTCGCCAATCTGGATAGACAGAACTTCCTTCTTTCCTTCATCATTGATACCGAGAATGATATATGCGGCAAGTTTTCGTATTATACCATTATCTCTAACCGAAAAATGCACGGCATCTATAAAAACAATTGGATATATGGTTGATAGCGGGCGCTGCTGCCACTGTTCAATTTCAGGTAGTAAACGATTGGTGATGTTTGATATCATTCCTTCACTTGCCTCAAAGCCATAAATATCCTCAATAATTTCAGATATCTGCCTTGTTGTCATACCCTTGGCATACATGGAAATTATTTTGTCTTCAATAGTTGAAATATCTTTTTGACGTTTTTTTACTGTCTGTGGCTGAAAGGTACTCCGTCGGTCCTGGGGAACATTTATGTCCATTTCACCGTATTTACTTCGTATCTTCTTTGGCTTTATGCCGTTTCTACAGTTTGTTTCATCACAACGATCATATTTTTTGTATCCCAGGTGATTATCCATTTCTGCCTCTAGCATTTCCTGAAGAGTACCTCCAAGCAGGTCTTTCAATGCTTCCTGAACATCTTCTGCTGATTTGATATCGTACTCGTTGAGAAAATCCGAAATAATATTTTTCTTACCTTCAGTCATGGGTTTTACCTTATAAATATCTTTTTTCCTCGCCATAAATAAAAGCCTCCTATGATTTTTATTTTATCATAGAAAGCTACATATCTTTCTTAATTTACAGACTTTTTTTCACAGCCTCTTGTCAAATCCAATAGGATTTATAAATTAACAACAAGATAGTGTACAAATTAATTTATACACTATTTTCTAAAGCCTTCAAATTTATTTCCAATAACTTTATTTTCACAATTTTCATTGAATAGGTAAATGGTAGTATTCCCACTATCTATTTGCCAACTTCCATTGTAAAACTTAACTTCACCAGTGAAGTCTATATTTTGACAACTGTTTATTACCGATTTTTGAGATACTATATCTCCTTCATATATATTATTTCCATTAACATCATTTAACTCAGTGTATTGCATAAATTCTAGATAGTTTCTATCTAATAAGTCCGTTTTTACATTTTCACACATATGTTTATTGTTTTTATGCCAGGCTCTAAATTTAATTTTTCTACTCACATTTTCACGTCCTTTATATGGCATATTGCTTAATTTGATCTAACTTCTCATTTATGTGTTTAATATTAAAATAGATAGTATGCTAAAAATAGCTTTACCACTAATGATAATTTTATGTAATAACTTCTTACTTGTTATTTTGGAGTATGTTTATTAAATTAATAAATATAGTTTGATTAAAATAAAATTGTCTTTGTTGTTAATATTGATTGTTAATAGGAAAATATAGATTAATATGTAAAATAAGTATATAATAATATTTAAATTAAGAAATTAAATAAAAAATATTTTCCAACAGGCAATATGATATACAAAGGGTGAAGAATATGAAGATTTCTAAAATAAAAGTGAAAAATTTTAGATTATTAAAAAACTTAAAATTAGATTTAGAAGATAATCTATCTATTGTTATAGGTAAGAATAATTGTGGTAAGACTTCGTTATTAGCTATATTAAATAAATTTATAGGAAATAAGTCATCTAATAATAATTTTACATATGATGATTTTAATGTAGAGCTAAAACAAGAATTATACAGTTGTGTAGAAGATGCGAGTAGAGGATGGGGTAAGCAAGAAGGTATTTCATTATTAATCTTCATTGAATATGGTGATACAGATAATCTTTCCAATATCAGTAACCTGATGCTTGATTTAGATCCCGATAATACAAAAGTGGTATTAAGTTTCGAATATTTATTGGATGATGATAATTTTAATAAAATGAAGAAAAAGTTTGGGGAATATATCGATAAACATGAGGCATTATCGGCAGATAGATTAGGATGTTTTGAAAATTTTATTAGGTCACATCATAAGGAATACTTTAGAATTTATAGAAAGGCAGTTAAGTTCGACACTATTATTCAAGATGTAAAATTAGATGAATTTATTGATTTAGATAAAAAGAAAGTAGATATTAGTAAGATAATAAATTTTAAATATATTGGAGCACATAGAGCAATAACTAATATTGATAATGATGATACATTATCAGAGCTATCTTCGAAATATTATGAAAAAACTGAGGTCAATGATTCTCAGAGTAAGGCAATAGATAAATTTCAAAATGCGATAATAGAAACAGATTCAAAGCTATCTGTTGTATATAATGACTTATTTAGAGATGTAATTGAAAAAGTTAAGAAGTTTGGTGGAATGAAGGAAGATGAAACAATTATTAAAATCATTTCATCTTTGCAAAGCCGTGAGTTGTTAAAAGGAAATACTACTGTTGTATATGATGATAACAAACACTATCTTCCTGAAAGTTATAATGGATTAGGATATTTAAATTTGATAAGTATGATTTTTGAAATAGAAACATTATTAAGTGAGTTTAGAAAAGATAATCATAAAGAGATACAACCTTCAGATGTTAATTTGCTATTTATAGAAGAACCTGAAGCGCACGCACACCCTCAGATGCAATATATTTTTATTAAAAATATAAAGGATATATTAAGAGAGGGAAGTGATGGGAGTAATGGTAATAAGAGCTTTAAATTACAAACAATAATAACTACACATTCTTCGCATATTGTTTCGGAATGTGAGTTTGATGATATTAAATATTTTAAGAAGAATAACTTAAACAGTGTAGAATCAAAAAATTTAAAATTACTTGAAATAGAATATAGTAAAGAGAAAGAAATAGGTAAAGCTCATTTTAAGTTTTTAAAGCAATATTTAACATTAAATAGATCAGAGATATTTTTTGCTGATAAGGTCATTTTTATTGAAGGGGATACTGAAAGAATATTAGTGCCAGCTATGATGAAAAAAATTGATGAAGATAATATTGACGCTAGCTTACCATTATTGTCACAAAATATATCAATAATAGAGGTGGGAAACTATTCACAAATATTTGATAAATTTATAGCGTTTATAGGTATTAAGTCGCTGATTATTACTGATATTGATTCATGTAAGTTAATTCTAGATAAAGATGATTCGGGTGTAGTTAAAAAAAATAAGGATGGCAGTGACAAAATGGTTAGACAAGCTGTTCCAGTAAAGGATAGCACACGTACAAGTAATGGTTCATTAAGGCATTATTATGGAAAAGAAATAGAAAATTATTTATTGAAGTCTGGTACAAAAGAAATAGATTATTTTATAAATTTAGAGACTAAAAATAAAGTATTATTAAAAGAAAATGATGAGTGGAAGAGTTCAGCAGATGGATATCTAATGATTGTTTATCAAGTTCCTGAAGCTAATGAAGATGGAGTTATTTATAATGCGAGAAGTTTTGAAGATGCCTTTTTTCATATTAATCGTAAACTAATAATTGATAATAAGGATAAGTTTATAAGTCTCAAAGAAGTTGATTATTTTAATAAAAAAGAAAGTCCTAGTGGTAAATATATGTATGATAGCTATACGCTTGCAGAAAAGTGTATACAAAGTAAGCCGTCTTTCGCTATGGATGTTTTACTCAATAGTACAAGCAATGATAAATCAAATTATTCAAATTGGCAGATACCTAAGTATATTAAGGATGGATTGATATGGTTGAAAGGAAATTAGAACCTGAAGTAATAGAGGTGTTGGATTACATAAAAGAAAAGAAAAATTTTTTGCTTAGTGGGGGAGCAGGAAGTGGAAAAACTTATTCTCTTGTACAGATTATAAAAGAAGTAATTAACTTTAATCCAACTTCAAAAGTAGCATGTATTACATACACAAATGGAGCTGTAAAAGAAATTGAACAAAGAGTCTCTAGCAATAATTTATCAGTATCTACAATTCATGATTTTCTATGGGATACAATTAGTTCGTTTCAAAAAGAAATGAAAGAGTCACTACTAGAACTTATTAATGATCCATTTTCCAAAATTAGGAATCCAAATGGAGATACGGAATATACTAATGATTTTATAAACGGTATTCAATATAAGGAGTATGTGAGGATAAATAATGGTGAGATTTCGCATGATGAGGTGTTGATACTAGCAAATCATATGTACAAAAAATATTCTAGACTTTGTAATATAGTAAAAGACAAGTATCAGTACATATTTGTTGATGAATATCAGGATACCTCTCCATTAGTAATAGAGATATTGTTGGAATTTTTACAAAAAGGTAGGAATAAGAATGTAATTGGTTTATTTGGAGATTTAATGCAAGCTATATATGATAGTGGTGTTGGAGATGTTAATAAATATATTAACAGCGGAATAATTAAGGAAGTAAGAAAAGTACAAAATAGGCGAAATCCTAAAAGCATTATTGACCTATCAAATAAAATCCGTTTTGATAAACTCATTCAAGAACCATCAAATGACATTAATGCTCCCAATATGAAAGATGGGTTAATTAAAAATGGTGATATCAAATTTATTTATTCAGAAAATATTGATTTAGATAAGTTGTATAATTCAAAGTATTGTAAATGTTGGAACTTTAGCGATTCCAAACAAACAAAAGAGTTAAGATTAACATATAATTTAATTGCTGGTAAAGCTGGATTCCCTGAATTAATGGAAATATATGATTCTGATCCAATTATTAAGTTTAAGGGTGAGATCATTAAAGAGATTAAGAAAAAAAATATAGATGTTAATGAACAAGATACTTTTGACAATATTGTAAATCAAGTTAATCTCACTTATAAAATAGGAGAAAATAAGGGACGTTCTAAAAAAGATGTAAAGTTAGAGAATACTATATTTAAGAGCTTATATGATATTGTAAAGGACTGGCCATTTAATAAGGTAAAAAGAATATATTTTGATAAAGATAATTTAATAGATAATAAAAAAGAAAATTACATGGAAGAAAGAGCAAGAGAACCTAAAAGAGATAGGCTAATTCAACACTTGTTTAAAATACAAAATTTATTGCATTTATATAATAATAATCAATATAATGATTTTCTGAGAGCAACATCATATAAAATAAGTTCGATTGCTGATAAGATGAAAATTAAAAATATTATTAATAACCTTAATGATATGGAAGGTGATACCATTGAATCAGTTATTAAATTTGCTGATGAACAAAACTTGTGTAAGTTGGATGATAAAGTTGAATATTTTATAGAACGTAATGATTATTTGTATGAGAGAGTTAAGATGGTTAAGTATGAGACATTTAAAAAATTATACTACTATTTAGAGGGATACATACCTTTATCAACGCAACACAAAATTAAGGGAACTGAATTTGATAATGTATTAGTTATTCTTGATAATGGTGGATGGTCAAATTATAACTTTGAGTATTTGTTTAATCCAGAAATAGTAAATAAACTTACAAAAGAAAAGCGAAAAAAATTTCCGGGTATCTTAGAAAGAACAAAAAAACTTTTTTATGTTTGCTGTACAAGAGCAAAGGAGAATCTAGTTGTGTATTATCCAAATCCTAAGGATGAGATATTAGCAAATGCAATAAAATACTTTGGGAAAGAAAATGTGGTTGATTTAGATAATGAAGCTAATTAATTTAAAAGTGCATTTCAACCACTATATTTTATCTCTCTTATCAATATCTACAATAAGAGAGTCACAAGTTTTCACTTTTTTACAATTTTAAAATAACTTATAATGAATCGTACTATAAATAGCAGCGTTTTTTTGAGATAGTTTGATATTAGTAGGCTTAAGAAGTGGAAGCGAAATAATATTATTGCAAAAATTTTATTTATAAATGTGAAAAACACTACTAAACAATAAATTATAACAACTATATTTTTGGTAAATTAGGAATCAAGCAAAGCAGAATTTAAAAAGTTTTACATGAAAAGGAAAGACCATTGCAAGCACACTTGCAAAAAAGGTATATTGAAAAATACAATTTTAATATTAAATTGTCAAAAAGATTCATGAAAAAGTAAATTGTTACTATATAAATATATTATTACAAAATGATTTAAAGATCACTACTGGAATTACTATATAAACAAAGTCACACAGCCAAAAGAGTATATGACGGGTAAAAGAAATATATCCCCATGAGTTTAATGCCAGTACAAATTTTGTTACAAAATTTGTAACAAAGTTAAGGTAGAAATTGAAAATTGCGAATGAAGGATTGGCACTCTTATGGAGAAGTCCGAGTTGATTTTGGGGAGATAAGATTTATAGAGAATGGAAAACATATGATGATTTTTATTTTAATTTACCATATCATTATAGCAATGCAGTATATACACAATTGTTAAAGATGAAAATAGATCATGGAGAAGTTACATGCAAAAACAGGAATCTCAAAGCTGAAAGTTTTGATGTTATAAAAGCCTTTGAAAACTATGATTCTGATGTTATTCAAATTCGTGTAAAAATATTTTTTATCATTTGAATATTTAATATTAATGTTTGCAATTTTTATTATATACTATAAATTATAAGCTATATTTTTTAGATTTAAAAAAGTAAGTTACTATAGATTAAATAAGAGGCGAAAATATGAATTCAAAGGAAAAATTAAATAATTTAATTATTAGATTCACTAATCTAGTAGATTATTATAAAAATAAAGAAATTGAATTTAAAGAAGAAACATGTAGAACTGAATTAATTAATCCATTTTTTAAATTATTAGGATGGGATATAGAGAATAATTTTGGATTAAAACCTCAATATAGAGAGGTTATGTTTGAACAAAATATTGGGAAAGCTGGTAGAAGTGACTATACTATGACTTTAAGTGGAGTACCTGTTTTTTTTGTTGAAACTAAAAAACCAAGTGTAGATATTAGCAAGCTACCTGAGCCGGCATTTCAGGTAAGGAGATATGGGTGGTCAGCTAATCTTAAAATATCAATCTTAACGAACTTTGAATATTTAATTATTTATGATACGACTATACCTCCTAAAGCAAGTGATAATTGTAATGTAGCAATGTTGAAAAAATATTATTTTAAAAATTATGTAAATGAATTCGATGAAATATTTGAAATATTATCAAAGGACACTGTTTATAGCGGAAAATTTGATAAAGTATTAGAAAAAAGATTTGAGAGTAACGCAACTAAAGGATTGAAAATGCCTGTTGATAAATTTTTCCTTGTACAAATAAATAAATGGAGAATTGAACTTGGTAACTATCTTTTGAGGATTAAAAATTTCCCAATAGAGATTATTAACGATGTAGTTCAAGAATTTATTAATCAAATTTTATTTCTTAGAATATGTGAAGATAAAAATTTACCTTTATATCATACTTTAAAAGAAGTTACAAATAATGAAATAGTATTACAAAAGGAAATGCAAAAATTATTTATAGAAGCAGATAAAAAATATAATTCAGGATTATTTCGTAGTAAATATATAATTTTTGATTTGAATAGTAAGATAATTAAAGAGATTATCGAGGAATTATATTATCCACAAAGCCCATATGAATTTAAGTTAATTGGTTCTAATTTACTTGGCCAAGTTTATGAAATATTTCTCGCAGATCGATTAGTAGTAGATTCATCAGGATTTATGAAACTTGAAAATAAGGCAAGAACTAAAAATCGGAATGTTAATAGAGCTATAGTAACTACACCTATTGAGATTGTTAGATATATGGTTAAAAAAAGCTTAGAACCGCTTATTAAAGGTAAAAGTCCTGATAAAATATTAAATTTAAAGATTGTAGATGTTGCATGTGGTTCTGGTATTTTTCTTATAGAAATATTTGATTATATTATTAAATATTGTGTTGAATGGTATAAGACAAATGATATAGCATATTTAATTACTGTTGAGAATGGAGAATATAAGCTACCTTTAGAAGAAAAAAAGCAAATTTTGTTATCATGTTTATATGGTATTGATATTGATGTACATGCTGTTGAAGTTGCTAAATTTAATTTACTTATAAAACTACTTGAGCATGAGACAACTCCATCAATATATGATTCAGTACCAGTTCTACCTGATCTAAGTTTAAACATCTTTCATGGAAATTCTTTAATTGATTTTCATAATATTGATATCAGTAAGCTATCACAATATGAAAAAGATGAAATTTTGCCTTTTGACTGGGATAATATAAATTATGGTAATAAATTTAGCTTGATTATTAGTAATCCACCATATGTTAATGTAGAAGATATGAATAATTTATTACCACAAAAAGAAATAGCAGTATACAAGTACAAATATACAACTTCATATAGACAATTTGATAAGTATTTTATTTTTTTAGAAAGAGCATTACAGAAAATACAGGATGGGGGATACATATGCTATATTATTCCTAATAAGTTTTCAAAAGTTAAATCAGGATATAAGTTAAGAAAACTTCTAACAGATAATAAATATGTTGTTGAATATATAGATTTTGGTTCAGCACAACTGTTTAAAAATAAAATTATATATAGTTCAATACTGTTAATTCAGAAAAAAAAGCAAACACAATTTGCATATGAAGAAGTTAAAAATATTTCAAAGTGGTGGGGTAATCCATCATTTAAAGATAAAATGTTACTAGACAGTAGCATATTAACTGATATGCCTTGGGTTTTAGTTCCTAACGAAGATGAAATGAAATTAATTAATAAATTATATACAAATTCTGATAAATTAGCAACAGTAGCTAATTTATTTAATGGTATCCAAACAAGTGCAGAGAGGCCGCCAGTTTATTGGTTTTCTAAGAAAGAAATAATTGAAGAGTGTGAAGATTATTTTAAAATTGAAAAGTTTGGACAAGTATATAAAATCGAAAAAGGAATTCTTAAAAAATTTTTTAAACCTATAAATAGGAATGAGCGAAATTTATCAACCTATGATATTTTTGATACAAATAAGTGGATTATATTTCCTTATGATAAAGATGGAAAATTATATCCATTAGATATTATGAAAAATAAATTTCCTCATACTTTACATTATTTAGAAGATAGATATGACATTCTTAAACCTAAACAAATAGATTCTAGTGGAAAAAGAGATGTTCCTAATGCAACTTGTGATACTTGGTATCAATATGGGAGAGATCAGGCATTCAAAGCATTTAATAATAATCCAAAATTGATTGTTGGAGTTTTAAGTAAAAAACCAATGTATTTATATGATAAAGATGATTTTGTAATAGCATCTGGAGGCACTGCAGGATATTGTGCCATTTCTACAAAAGATGATAGTCCGTATTGTTTAGAATATATTCAAGCATATCTTACACATCCAAGAACGGAATGGTTGTTATCAATTATAGGAAGTGATTTTGAAGGTGATTATTATTCTAGAGGAACTTCTGTATTAGAAGGGTTGCCGATTAAAAAGCTAAACTTTAAAAAATCAGAACATATTGATATATATAATAATGTTATTGTGAAGACGAAAAGAATACATGAAATAAATAAAATATTAAGAATGAAAATAACTAAGACACAAATAACATCACTTTTCAATGAAAAGAAACAGCTCATTAAACAGATTGAAGATTTAATAACAATAGTGTATAGTATATAAGAAGTAGTAAAAAATGTAGAAACTGAGGGATTTAAATGTTATTGAAACAAGATGCTTCTATTAAAAAATTAAGAGGGGGATATTATACACCTAAAATATTAGCAGATTTTATTATAAATATTTTTAAAAATGATACTGATATTAAAAATATTCTAGAACCAAGCTGTGGTGATGGTGTTTTCCTTGAAAGCATTTCTGAAAATTTAAATTTCAATATAATTGATAAAGTAAAGGCTGTAGAATTTTTTGAAGAAGAAGTACTAAAAGCAAAAAATAAAGTAGGTCATAATAAAAAATTTAATATTATGACTAGTGATTTTATGTTTGAATATTACAATTTATTAAAAGAAAAACCATTTAATTTGATTGTTGGTAATCCACCTTATATTAGATATCAATATCTTACGGAGTCACAAAGAGAACTTCAATCAAAAATATTGGTTTCTCATGGTATGAAATCTAATAAATTAATTAATAGTTGGGTATGCTTTTTAGTTGCATGTATTCAATTATTAAATGCAAATGGGAAAATTGCGTTTGTTTTACCAGCTGAAATTTTACAAGTAGCTTATGCGGAAGATTTAAGGTTGTTTTTGTCAAATAATTTATCTAAAATTACATTAATTACATTTGAAGATTTAATATTTAAAGAAGCAGAACAAGAGGTAATTATTTTTATAGGAGAAAAAGGAGAAAAAAATAATAAGTCTGTTATTGGTATTAAACAGTTAAAAAATTTAAAGTGTTTATCAAGCTTTGATATAAATAGTATAAGATATCAGTCAATAGTTCATTCAAAAGATAAATGGACTAAATATTTTACTAATGATATAGAAGTAGAGTTAATAGAACAAATTAGAAGAGATAATAGATTTACGACTTTTAATGATATATCAATTGTTAATGTGGGAATTACAACTGGAAATAATAATTATTTTTCGGTAAATAAGGATATTGTAAATAAGTATAATCTAAGTAATGTAACTTTACCGCTTATTGGAAGAAGTTCTCATGCACATGGAATTTATTTTACGAAAGAAGATTGGCAGTATAATGTTAATGAAGATAAAAAAGCATTCTTGATTAACTTTCCATCAGATATACGATATGATGATTATCCAGAATTACATAAAAAATATATTAAAAAGGGAGAAGAAGAAAAAATTAATAAAGGATACAAATGTTCAATAAGAGATAGATGGTATATCGTTCCTTCTGTATGGATACCAGATGCATTTATATTAAGACGTAATGATACTTTTCCTAAATTTGTTTTAAATAATATAAATGCTGTTAGTACAGATACTATGCATCGCATAAAATTTAATGAGGGAATAAATCAAGATAAGGTATTATTGGCATATTATAATAGCATTACATTTGCTTTTACTGAAATAAGTGGAAGGAGTTATGGAGGGGGAGTATTAGAGATTTTACCGGGAGAGGTAGGGAAAGTTATAATACCAAATTTGGAGAATTATAACGATAATTTAACCCATAGATATCTAGAACTTATAGATAGTAACATAAGAAATAATGGAGACATTGAGGATGTATTAAATATTATTGATAAAAATATTTTAGTCGATTTTCTAAAAATTGATGCACAGATATGTAAACAGTTTAGAGAAATCTGGAAAAAACTAATGTCACGAAGGCGAAGAAGAGGTAGAAAATTTAAATAAATCCTGGATATGTTGATAAACGCAATTTTATATGCTTTTTTTAAAAACATAAAATGTAATTATTTATAAAATATAAAATATGAACTATTATATATCTCCAATCAGCCTTTTCAGAGTAGGCGTTAAATTACGCAGTGTAGGTATAAAAAATAAACGATCATTCATTTAGAGTGGTCTTATTTTTGCTATCTGTCTTTTTTACAGGAAGAATGAACCCATGGATTCCAGTGTAGGTATTTTTCAAAGAATTCAGGATGTGCTTCAAATTGGACACCGGGCAGATTTTTAAACAGGAACTTGAGATAGCTGTATGGCTCCAATCCATTGGCTTTAGCCGTTTCAATCATACTATAGACTGCTGTACTGGCTTCAGCACCTCTGGGATTCACACTAAAGAGCCAGTTTTTTCTCCCTAAAGTGAAAGGTCTTATACTGTTTTTAGCCAGGTTATTTGAAATGGCACAGTTGCCATTCAGAAGATAATTCATAAATCATCCTTTATTATTTACAGCATAATCTACAGCTTTTCCAAGCTTTAATTTTATGTATATGTCAATAACTTTTTGGTTCTTTCCTGAGTTAGTTGATACTGCGCATTTTCTCAAGTCGGAGAGTTTTGATCCGCAAGGTTTCAAAGTTGCACCGGCCATACATAATTCGCTTTATTACCTTTAGTTTATTTACACTTCCTTCTGCTAAACCGTTATTATAATCATACTGTTTATGTTAACATAAAAATAGGTCAAACGCTCATTGAAAAATA